>JAYWIJ010000159.1:0-43303 GCA_043788935.1 Gemmatimonadaceae bacterium
TAAGGAATCTCTGCACAAGTCTTGCAGTAGGATAGGGCCGACGGTATCCCAATCGATGTGAGACTTCGGGCGCGGAGTGGGCGATGAGCGAGCAGCGGACGTTGGCCAGCGTGGTGTACGACACGAAGCGGAAGGTGACGAGCCGCGAGCGCTTCCTGACCGAGATGGATCGGGTCATTCCGTGGGCGCCGTTGCTGGCGCTGATCGCCCCGCACTATCCGAAGGCCGGCCGTGGACGCCGCCCGCTGCCGCTGGAGACGATGCTGCGCGTGTACTTCCTGCAGCAGTGGTTCGATCTCTCGGACCCGAAGGCGGAAGACATGCTCTACGACAGTGAGTCGATGCGCCGCTTCGCGCGCGTGGATCTGGGCGAGGACACGGTGCCCGACGAATCGACGATTCTCCGGTTCCGGCATCTCTTGGAACAGCACGACCTGACGACGCAGATCTTCGACACCGTACGGATGTTACTGGAGGACCACAGGCTACTGCTGAAGGCCGGCACCATTGTGGATGCGACGATCATTGCCGCGCCAAGCTCGACGAAAAACGCGACCAAGACGCGCGATCCCGAGATGAAGCAAACGCGTAAAGGGAACCAGTGGTACTTCGGGATGAAGGTCCACGTCGGCACGGACACGCGGGGCCTCGTGCACACGATTACAACGACGGATGCGGCGACGGCGGACATCACGCAACTCGATGCGTTGCTGCACGGCCAGGAGACCACGCTCTACGGCGACAAGGCGTACTGGAAAGAGTCGGACCGGCAGCAGTGGACGCGTGATGGTGGCGCGTATCGGATCACCCGTCGGGGCAAGCGGACGCCGCACGGTGACGCGATCAACCGGAGTCGGTCGAAGGTCCGCGCGCGGTGCGAGCACGTCTTTCACGTGGTGAAGCGGCTGTGGGGCTTCGCGAAGGTGCGGTATCGTGGGTTGGCCAAGAACACGGCGCGCGTGCTCACCACGTTTGCGCTGGCGAACCTGTATCTGGTGCGCCACAAACTGGCACCGCAGGGCACGTAGTGTCGGCGCGCGGGGCGCCGGCGGGGCCGAACGCCGCCGGCGGGCGGCAAATCGAGGGTGTGGTGCCCTGCTATCGCCCAATCCGAGCGTATTTCTTCCCAGCATGTCATTCGTCGCGTCTCGGCGACAAATTCAGATCACCTGTTCAGAGATTCCTTAACGCGCGAGGGCGACCGCCGCGATGCGTGTGCCGCGCCGCCGCGCGATCTGCACCATCGGCGAACGTTGCCCCGCTACTTCCATCGTGACACGCTCAGAGGTTCACATACCTGCGCCATCACCTGATCGGAGCCGGTCCCGTGTCCACAGGACCAATGAACCCTTTGGAGCCGGGCGCCGGTGGCCGCACTGACAAAATCTCGCGCACCACCACCTGCTCGTCGATCGTCCGCGTGACGAGTACATGAGCATCACCAAAGTCCGAGATCTGACTGCCCGGAGTCAGATCCACGGCCACCACGCGCATCGCTCTCACACGCGCGCGCGCGCGCTCCGCATCCTGGAATGACACGTAGGCGGTGAAGAGCACGAGTGCCGCGCCGACTGCATCGCTGACGAGTGCGCCTTCTTCGGACTCGCTGACGATCAGTGTGGCGTCCGCCGTCCGCGCCCCATAGACGACGGAATGGACCAGCCCTCCAGCCCGCAGTGTGCTGCCACCCGGCCTGTGCGAGAAATTCTCATCGAGTGGCTCTCCCTTCGCGTTCGAATACCACGACTGTGGAGGCATCTCGCTGAGTCCAAACGCTTTCGTGACCTCGCTCGATGCCACGGCCAACTCCCCCTTTTCTCGCTTGGCGATCGCACCGACAATCTCTCCGCCGCGGACACTTCGCCCATGGTCTGTGACAGTCACAACTTCGCCAGTGCGAAGGTACTCACCAGCCCTCCAGAGAATCTTCACATACTGATCACTCGTTGCTGATGCGGGCTGCTGTCGCCCGAGTTTTTCGTACGCATCGGGGCGCACGTGAACAACACCGAAATGCTCCTTCCTGCTATCCGATGCCTGCGCCGGTGGCAGTACCACCACACCCACCAAACCGATTTCATTCAAGCCCGCCACCCTCCGCTTGGCGGCGTCAACGATGCTGCTCTGACGCGTCAATCCGAGATCCTGCCATGCATTGAGTTGCAACATCCGTTTCGCAATCGGCGTGTCGCCGGATGCCGCGTCTGCATGAGCCTTCGATTCGCTGACCCAACGAATCCAGAGATCGCGCTCGAGCTGACGCGCTGAGCGCTTCAAGACGGGAGTGTCGAACGTGCCAACGAAGACACGCAACGCGCGGTCGACGGCCGCGAGCCCGCTCTCGAGGCTCTTCAACCTGGCGCGATCCTCGGCAGTCATTGGAACGGGAGGAACGGTCGGGCCCCCGCGCAGCTTGTCGCGCCGCGGGCCGAATCCGAAGGCGGCGGCGCCGAGCAGCGCGACACCTTCCCAGGCGCGGCGCAACTCGCGCTCGTGCTTACGCGCGACAGCATCCTTCTGGGCTTCCGGTTTCAGCGCGTAATCCACCGTCGAATCCGGCGAGTCCAGGACATCGGCTGCGGCGGCCTCCGCGCCTTCACCGGCGAGTTCAACGAGAACCTTTCCAGCCAACGATGCAGCGGTGTAGATACCGCCGCTGGCGAGACCCACTCCCACGCCAATGACGATGCCCAGCGCTGTGGCCCATTTTGCATCCGGCACCGCGTCCTCTTTTGCCGCTGCGAGCGTCGTCGTCACCATCGAGTAGGCGCTGTCGTAGTTGTCGAGGAATGCCTGGATCTGCAACCCGACAGACTTCAATTGACCTACGGCGCGGTTCTGAAATTCACCCAACTGCGACCAGACGCTTTCGAGGAGCGCAAGATCGTTTCCCGCGCTCGTGTCTGGTGTCGGCGCTCCCGCTCCCTTCGGAGCGCGCTGGAGTGTGACCGCCGGGCTGGCATGTTGTTGCATGACATGAGCCAGCTCGTGCGCAAGCAAGGCGCGATCGACATTGACATTACCGCGATTCGCGTCTGACGCGAATACGATGTGATTTCCCATCGTATACGCACGTGCATCAATCTGCGTGGCAGACGACGCCGCTCGAGCGTCGGTATGTATGCGCACTCGGCTGAAGTCGAACCCGAAGCGCGGTTCAAAGAATGCACGCGAATCGAAATCGAGCGGGCAGCCATCCGAACGCACCGTGTCCATCACACTGACCGGCACGTCCTGCCCCGTCTGCGCCGCGCGAGCGTCAGCACCAACTTGCTGCAGCCCGAGGCTCCGGTGCGGCATGGCCAGCGTACCGCGAGATTGCATCGGCGAAAGTGTCGGAATCTGACCTCCGCGCGCTGGCATTCCCATCACCCGTGTGGCCGCTGTCTGAGCCTCACGCTCCAGCGGATCGTCATGCGCTGCGACAGTCAGCGACTCAGGACGGCGAAGTGGGCCGAAGCGAGAATCAGCGGTGGCAAGCCTCGAGACCTCACTGCCGACATCGCGAGACGCACTGCCGATAGGCGCAGGGGGACGCAACCGCTGATGCATGAGCGGTTGCGCTGCCAGACCTTGCGACGCCCGCGCCCTGGGTTCAGCAAACATTGGCAGCCCCGTGAGGTGTCGCCGCGCCTTCAACACAGTCAAGCAGAGCCTATCCGCCTCCTCTCCGATCCGCAATTGCACAGGAGGAAAGCAGCGAACTCAACAAATTGACACGATGTCAAGACACACACTTGTGTTGCCGGGAACTCGCTCTGCCTGCGGGCTCCGGATACACGGTGTGGCGCTGCTGCTGGGCCTCCACGGTAACGTCGCCGGAGGTCCCGCCCCACCACTATTTCGCGCCCACTCTCTCGCCCGCACGACATGGAGGCCACCCCCCTGCGAATCTCGGCATTGATCCGCACAAGCGAGAGAGTCCGTTGTCCATCAGGGCGGGCGACGGATCCATCACCGACCGCCGGATCGCCACCCGCCGGGAGCGGTTCACCGCCCTGTTCGGCGAGTGGCGACACGCCTGAATTCTGCTTGAGCCGAGCACTTAGAGCGAGTGGGTCGCGCGCCACTTTGAGTCGCTCGGTCACTGGTTGATCATCGCGGATCCGACCTGCGCGCCGATATACGGGTTTCTGCTCGACCGCGAAGAGCTCCATGTTCCTTTCGCGGATTTCTGGTGTTTCCGTATCGAGACCATCGAGCAGCTCACCACGGTCGAGTGGCCATCGGTGGACCATCGGTACGGGCCACTGCTTGACGAAACTTTCGCGGTGACGTCAATCCTTCACCGACAGGCGACGCACGCCTGAGTGCATGGATTCTGAACCAATGAAAGCTGGCCGTAAGCAATCCAAACTCCGGCAAGCGCGACACGCGTCAGCCGGCGAGCACAATTGGCGCCGTCCAACGCCGACTACTTCACCATCGATCGAAACTCGGGAAGATTGGAGACGACGATGTCACGCAACCTCTGGATGCTCTCGAGATGGCGAGGCCCGTTCCCCGTGCCGTTCAGAAACTCGACACTCGCACGCTTGAGCCTGATCAGCATGTGCTGCGGCGCCGATTTCGGCAGGCTCCGATCATAGTAGTCGGGATTCACGGTGACGCAGACGCGATTCGCCCGGTCCTCGAGGGTCGTGAAGACATAGGCCGACTCGGTGAGCCCTGTCACCGGAGCTTCTTTGACGAACGCGACGTCATCCGTGGCATCGCTGAGCAGTCGCTGATAGTACGCCAGCAGCCCGGGGCTCGCCGTTGATCGGGAGCGCACGATCTCTATCTGCTTGTTCAGGAATTCACGCCTGGTGACATACCGGAACGGCAGGGCGCCAGCCCGCGTGATCCACCAGACCGTCGTGCCGTCGACGAAGTTGAACTCCTGGATTCCCTCGGTATTTGCCTCGGGCAGCGCAATCCTGTCTTTGCGCTGATAGTACC
Source organism: Gemmatimonadaceae bacterium (assembly GCA_043788935.1). GTDB lineage: Bacteria > Gemmatimonadota > Gemmatimonadetes > Gemmatimonadales > Gemmatimonadaceae > JACMLX01. Next base: position 4,942 of record JAYWIJ010000159.1, read on the forward strand.
CGCGTGGCAGGTAGCTGAACCCGACGGCGGATTGGCCGTTCTCGGCCTCGCCGACGAAGTGCATGTTCACCTGAACGGACACGTTGCCCAGCGAGACATCCAACGCAACCGGCCTGCCGCTGCGGCACTCGATCTTCTGATTGCTCAGCGTGAAGATGTACGTGTTGCCGTAGCGGCTCTTGTTCGTTGCAGCCTGCGGCAGGATGTCGTAGTTCACGCCGTAGTAGCCAGCGGCTCCCGTCGGCACGAACGCGGACTTGAACATCTGCACCACGCGCCGCATGACATTCCGTTCGGCCGCGAGCTCAGCGGCCGACACCTCGCGGGTATTCTGGTCCGGCTCCAGCTTCCACATGTTGGTGAGCGCGTCGAATTGTGACGCGTCGCACTGCGTAGTTTGCGCCGACGCCAGCGAGGCGTTCCAGGTCAGCAGCACGACGAGAAGCAGACAGCCGCGGATGATGGTCATGTGGTCCTGGTGGAAACAGCGTCAACGAGTCTGCTGATGGGTATCCAGCGTGCTAATTAATCGGGTGACGACGTCGCCGGGCCTCGCGTTGCGACCGAGCCACGCCGTGTCGGCATCGAGTGCGTCTGAGCCACGGCAGCCCAAGACACCGATGGGCGGAGCGGACGGTCCTCGTTCCCGGGAACGCTCGGCAGGTCACGCGACTAGGTGCGCGAGGGCTCGTGACCCGAACCGAACGCCCACCGTGTACTTCACGATGTCGTTCGACACTCGAAGGCTGCGCCCGCGTTCGCGGGGCCATTCCGTGCGATCCGGTGCTGCGAGCCACCTCGAACTTCCGCGCCCTGTTGGGTCCATCACCCTCTGCCCGTACGACGATGCGACGTCCATCTGTTTCAGCGCTGGCCGGCCTGCTCCTCCTGCTCGGCTGCGGGGCCGACGCACCGCCGACAGCGCCTGATGCCGTCCCACTGGATCCTGGTGGCAACATGACGATCGGCCCCGGAGCGTCCGGGCGGTGGGTGCGTACCGGCTACGCCGTCACCGGCACGGCCACGCTGACGATCGACGGCACCACGGCCCGGCTCGACCTCTCCACTGATTTCACGATCGGTCAGGCCCCCGGCCCCACGCTGTACATCAACACGCGAAGCAATCCAAACGGAGGACAACCGCTGCGCATCGGCGCGCTGCGGAGCCGCAGTGGCGCGCAGTCGTACGCGTTTCAGGTGCCGGCGGGCGTACGCTACACGCACATCATCATCTGGTGTGATCCGTTCAACGTGGCGATGGCGGAGGTCGTGCTTCCGTGAAGCCGCCGCGCGGTGACGAGCCGACGCTCATCGTGAGGGCCGACGCGCAGAGGGCCGCCGTGTCGATGCGTGCCGTCGAGTGGTGATGCGCCTCGCCTTCGGTGCTGCGATTGCGTTCCTGAGCACTGCTGCGACAACCGATCTGCTGCGCCTCGGCGCGTCAGCATCCGGCGCGCGCCTGCCACCGGGATGGACGGTGCGAGCCGTGCGCGGCGTGAAGGCCCCGGCGTCACGCGTCGTCGATTCGGCCGGAATGCAGTTCCTGCGCATCGAGGGACGTGGAACCGCGGCGTGGTTCGGCCACCGCGTCGACTTCGCCGCTACCCCTGCGGCACGGCTCAGCTGGCGCTGGCGCATCCCCGTCGCGCCAGCAGGCGCCGATCTGCGTGTTGAGCGATACGACGACGCAGCCGCGCGAATCTTCGTGTCGTTCGACACGCCGACCTTCCTCGGCCGCCCGCCCCGCACGCTCTTCTACTCGGCTGGTGGAGCCGAACCGGATGGCTACGCTCGCGCGAGCTTCGTGTCGGGCGCCCTGCAAGTAATCCGCATCACGCCGCCGCCAACCGGGACGTGGGCCGACGTGACCGTCGACCCCGTGGCGGACTACATGCGGATCTTCGGCAGTTCCCCGCCGCGCATCAGCGGGGTCGGGGTGATGCAGGACTCGGAGCAGACCGGATCGCGCGCGGTCGCAGATATCGCGGCAATCGTGTGGACGATACCGTAGCCGACCTGCGTGCCCTCAGGATCCTCACCGGTCCCGACGGTTCGTGTACCGACCTGAGGCACGAGGCTGACTCGGGTCTGCGGAGGATCGGAAGCAACTGTTGAGCATCATGTTGGACGATGCCGGCTTTCAAAGCTGTTGCGCTGCAGCCACGTGTGAGGCCATCCTGCCGCAGGTGCCTGAGCACTGCGGTCGAGGTGCGACACACAGTGAAGACACGAGCTCGTACAACGACAAACGGGCGGGGCTGCCATCGTTCAGCAGCCCCGCCCGTCTTACATCACCGGTCGCGCCAAACTGGGCGTTCCCTCCGTGCGATGGATCAGCCGACGGTGTTGCGACGGCGACGGGCAACGCCCGCAAGACCGAGCAGGCCTGACGCCATCAGCACATACGTGCTCGGCTCAGGAATGACCGACGTTGCTGCGATTTCGAAACGGAGATCGTTGTAGTCGAAATCCGCGATCGGTGAAATGACGCCTGAGCGATCCTCGAAGCTGAACGCCTGCGTGTACGTTCCGCCGCCGATAGCGGCGAGACCCGACCCTGCACTCAAGGAAACGTGCAGACGATTGTCCGGATTACGTGAGGCCAGACCGCTGAAGAACGTGAAGCTGGACTGGCTCGACACGGCGCCCTGCGTCGTGTTGAGCAGGCGGAAGAACACGAACTGATCAGCAGCGACGTTGCCGATCACAGTCTGTGTGCCGATAGCCGTTGCACCTGCGCCATTGTTCGTGAACAGCGCGGTGAATGCACCAGACGGGTTGAACGTGGTGCCGATCTGGTACGACAGCAGGCTGCGATCCGCCGCTTCGGAGCCGACGAAGCGCACCGTCACGACTTGGCCCGTGCCACGGAAGTCCAGGGGTGAAGGCTGTGCTGCGGCCGTGCCAGCCGTTCCGGCGACGAACAGTGCCGCGACGGCGAGGCGACGTGCAGCGCGAACAGGCGAGGTGAAATTCATTGTGGTTCCGCTCTCGAAAGGTGGTGCGACGTCAGTCACCGAAGGCGATTGCGTCGCGTGCGACAGGAAAGATCAAGTGCAGCTCGAGTGCATGCGGCACGATGCTTCGTCACTCTTGCTACGACCCGCGTCGCAACTCTTACGCCACTCGTCGCAACGCAGCCAAGCTGGTCTGTGTAGATACGTCATTGCAGGCGAACACGGCCGCAGACGACAACCATATCTTTTGTGTCAGCGCAATCGCACGCGTGCGGGATACAAATACATCAGCATGCCTGAGAATGCCACGTAGGCAAAGGGCGCATGATTCGCCGCACGTGGCCGCGTGTTGCGTCTGCCGGTGGTGGCGTAAACGAGAGATTCTCTGGTATATCTCGGTCCAATCATGCATCGAGATAAATCGATTGCGGAAGCGGCGTCGTCTGTCGACAATGCGTATTGCGCTGCGAAACAGGGAGGGCGTCCAACGGCGGCGGGTCAGGTTCAGCCTCTCCACCGCGCTGCCGGGCACCACGCGCCCAGACCGTGCCATTAACGATCGCTGACGGGACACGCGAAGGAACAAAAAGCGACGCACCCGCCGATTCTTCCGAGAACCTTGAAAGGTCCAGAAGAGCCGACGAGTGCGCCGTCAACTTCTTACGCGCGGCGCCGCGGACCTGGCCTGAGTGCTCTGATGAGAAGCAACAGCACCACGGCACCAACAAACGCGACGAAGATCGTCGCCACGAGTCCGCTGAATGGCAGCGACACGCCAAGTGCGGCAAAGAGCCAGCCGCCGATCACGGCACCCACGATACCGACGACGATGTCACCGATCAAACCGTACCCGATACCGCCGACCACCGCACTGGCCAACAAGCCAGCGACGAGTCCGACGACGATCCACGTAATAATGTCCATGCTGCACTCCGAAGGCTGAAGCCGAAAGTAGATATCGCAGTCCATCGGCCTCGGGCAGCCGAACTCCTATCGCAAGGTTGGAGCAGAGCGAGCCGCACTTGGACTGATGAATCCGATGTTCTGGTTGCTGGAACACTACACCCTCCAGCACTCGACGGCGATGCACCCTAGGGCGTAGACGTCCGATTGAGCATGCGCATGCACGATGCGTGTGCAACGTGCAGCACTGCAGCGTTGAGCATGCCGGTTGTGAACGTCATCACGTTCCGTCGAGAATCAGCCGCACCGTCGCCGCAGGCTGATCCCACTGCGGAAAGTGCCCGCAGTCGTCCAGCCAGTGCAGCCGCGCATCGGGAAAGCGCGCCATCGCACGAGCCGCCTGGCGCGGCAGGCAGACACGATCCTGACGTCCCCACACGATCGACATCGGCTGGCGCAGTGCGCCAGCGGGCACGCCACCCTGCACCGCACCACGCGCAAGGTTCTGCAGCAGCGCATCGAACGAGGGCGACGCCGCATAGTCACGCATCTCCTGCAGCACGACGCTCGACGGCAGACGCCACGGGTGTGCAGAGAACTGCGCGAGCAGGAGCGAGCGCGTCAGCGGATTACCGGTCAGCAATGGCATCACCGGTTGCAGCGCACGCACGAGTCGTATCGAGAGGCCAATGGTGGAAGCGAAGAAGGTGCGCTCCCATCCCTGCCAGAATCCACCGGGGTCGAGTGACACGACCGATCCGACGACGTTGCCGCGGCGCGCGAGCTCGAGAACCACGCGCGCGCCCATGGAGCTTCCCACCACATCGATGCCGAGCAACGCATGCGAGCTGAGGAAGTCGGCGACCGCATCCACGAGACCATCGAACGTCGCCGGACCCATCAGCGGTGGCGTGGCACCGTGCCCCGGCAGGTCGACGGCGATCACGTCACGCTGCTCACGCAGCGCATCGAGAATCGGTGTCCAGGAGCGCCAGCTCCCTCCCAGACCGTGCAACAGCAGTAACGGTTTCCCCGTGCCCTGCCTGATGTGATGCAGTTCCATGTCGATGCTCGCAGTAGAGAACGTGGTTGACGCGCACGTGATGCGTCGCCGCCAATGTCCAAGCGCGACAGCTCGCGTACCGTACGGTCTGACCGACATCTCACTGCGAATACCGGTCCAGCAGCAACGGTACGGATCGGTGCCGAACAGATCGTCGTGCTATCGCAGCAACTGCGTCACGGTACTGCCGACGCGATCACGCAACGAGGCGGAGTACTCACCCGTCTGTCGTCGACGGACGCTGTCGGGCTCGAGCCGTGCACCCGCGGCGGACAGGGCTGCACTGAGCCCGCGCAGCTGCGCCGAATCGCGCAGCAGGAACACCCGCATGTGCGTCCATGGCACCGTGGTGTCGTTGACGGCGAAGGTACTGACATCGAGAAATGCGCCAGCGCGTTGCGCTTCCCGATCGATGGGCTCGGCGCGTTCGCGGACGTAGCGCGAATATTCCTCGAACTTTCCCGGACGCGCGCGCCACAGGTACACCTGCGCGAGCGTCGCGCCGGACGCGGCGGCAGCCACGCCGGGGTCACGCGCTGCGGTGGCGCACCCTCCAACGAAAGACGCACCCGTCAGCAATGCAAGAGCGGTGGCCACGACACGACAGCGGGGGACCATCATCGGATTTTCCTCTTGTTTGTGAGGTGGAGTCGTGACACCATGCGGTCGACGTCAGCCATGCCGGTCGTGAGACGTGCACGGCCACGGCGTGCATCGACGTGAATCTTCTCACGGGGCGATGAGACGCAAGGCGCGGCGTGCGGGCTCAGACCCGCACGCGCACCCGCTCCTCGATCTTCAGGGCATTTCTGGTCGTGGCGCCGAGCGTGGTGGTGTCGAAGATGCAACACGCGTCTGCTGAGGCACGGTTGAGCTTCACGGCAGATAATACCAATTCTCCGTCACCAGCATCACGCGCCGACTGATACGCGTTTCACCGCCCGGCACGAGCACCGGCGCACCGCAGCGCGGAACTTCTCCCCGTCGTCATCGCGCATGGCACGCGCCTGCAGCACGCGGGGACACCGCGGGCGCGGCAACCAGTACGCTCACCATCCCCCGCCCCCTCCACCGCCTGAACTTCCGCCGCGGCTGCTGCTTCCACCGCCACTCGAACTGCTGCTCGGCGCAGCCACGCCGCTCGCCATCGCACCGACGGCGGATCCGAACGCGACCGTCGCGCCCGCGCCGCTGAAGCCACCTCCGCCACCAAAGCCACCGAACGTTCCACTGCCCGACCCGCTGTTGACGTCACTTGACTGGTGCGACGTCGCATTCCCGGTGCGGTTGCTGCGTGAGCGACTCGTCGCCTCACCGCCGAAGGCCGTGAACCACTGCTCGACATGGCGACCGAGGCCGAACGCGAGCAGGTAGGGAAACCACGAGTCATCCAGTGCGGGCGCCGGCTTCTGCAGTTCCGCGCGGAACCACTCGCGCGCGGATGCAAGCTCCTTGCGGCGCAACATCCGATCCTTCGTGGATGTCGATCGGGCGCCGTTGAGGACTGAGCGCGCTGCGGCGATCTGCAGCAATACCAATCCCGAAAGTGTCAGCAGACCGAGCATGCCGAATCCTGTTGCGAGCCCCCAGCACATTACCGCAATGACGAGCACAATCGGCAGCAGTACACGCAACAGGTGCGGAGCGGGGCGTACCACGCGGCGACGCCAGAAATACGACTGCAAACGCGTGACGAGGAACACCGGGAGACCGACGAGTGCAACGGAGAGCAGCGCCATCTCGGCATCGGCGCGGCGAGTGATCAGGCCCAAGGCGAGCAGCGCGATTCCAGCGACACTCAGCGCCACCGTCACCGGCCAGCGTCGCGGCGTGGGACTCGTCACGCTGGTCATGCTTCCCATCTGCGTGGATTGCTCGGTCAGTGGCTTGCGAAGAATGTCGGATGGATCGAAGCCGGTGCTTTTGTAGCGCGACCGGATCTCATCCGTGCTGGTGCTGACGGCGCCCGACCCGAACACTGCATCGACGAGCGATCGTTCGTAGCCGTGGAGCTCGTTTCGGGGCACGAGCAATTCGAGATGGAGCACGTGACGGGCGCGCCGGCCAGTTCCCGACGAGTCCACGCGGCTCGCCAGTTTCTTCTCGTTGACGAGACGTGCGAGCGTGGCTGACATTTCCCTTGCGCCCACCTGCTCATCCCACGCGAAGCCAGCCAGCTCGGGACTGAGCGGGAAAAGATGCGTTTCGAGCCATGCTCGATCGATGCGGTCGAGCGGTGTCAACGAAACGAAGCGTCCCACCTCTGTTTCCTGGCGCATGAACTGCACCGTCATGACGACGATCACGAGTACCAGCGCCGCGGCCAGGGCGAGTCGCGGAGTGAGTGGCGGTCTGCGACGCACGGCCGACGGAACGCCGGCTCCGCGCCACGTCAGCGGAATGTTGACGACGTATCCGAGGCCCGGCTCGAGAATCGGTTGCTGAAACCGTCCCGTGAACCCGGAAGGCGTACGCCATGAGGGATCAACCTGCAGCGTCAGATCGAAGTTGGCGATCGTGCCGACGCGATCGCGGAAGCCGAATTCGTGATCGAGTCGGTAGCCGGCGCCTTCGCTGACGAGAATGTCGGCGTACTCGTACTCGAGCACGTAGGTGATTTTCGTGTTCAGGAAGACCGGATCGTTCGGCAGGCGGCTGCGCCAACGCAGCGTCTTCTCACGCAACCTGTAATCATCGATGGCATCGAGCGATCCTTCTCGCATCGGCACCGCGGCGCCGGTGAGGCTGTCCACCCGGAGCATGCGCCGGAACACGAAGCGCTGTCCCTGCCGAACGTCGAAGCGACGTTCCCCGCCGTTCCAGTCGCCGGTGAAGAGAATCGTCTGCCGCTCTCGCACGAGGAGTGTGCCGGTGGTGTCGAGCCGCGCATCCACGGAGAAGGCTGTCCAGTCGAGGCTTTTCACTTGTTGTGCGCCGGCCGGAACGCCGGTCAGGACGACGCTCGCGGCGAGCAGTGCAATGCGTCGCCACGAGGCGCACCACGAGCCAGACGAGGCGTGCGAGATGGCGTTCTGTTCTTTCGGCACCATGGATTCCGTTCCCGTGGGGCGGCAGACGCGCGGCGGTGTCCTCCCGCGTTCAGGCAGGAGTATCGCATGCTGGCGCAGCAGAATCACCGGGGGGGGGCACCATCCCGCTCACCTCACTCGGCGATCGGCACGTGAAAACGCGCTGGCATGCGCGCGCGCCGTCCTCCCGTGTCCTCAACCGCCGCGACGCATCCCGATGAGAAACCCGCCGCTGCGATGGCCTCGGGCGCCACGGAACTCCGGACTCGCGTCACTGCGGTAGTACTCGATGAAGCGCGAACCTGAGCGGTACACGATCCCCGTCTGCTGGCGGTACACGAGACGCGCCACGTCGCGCGCCGGAATCGTGTACGGACTGGTGCGATTGAACAGGCCGCCCTGCAGCGTCGCATCGTATCCGACGACGTTCAGTTGCGGTTTCACGTAGAACCAGAAGCGGCGGTGTGGATCAGGCGCCGCAGCGAAGGGACTGCCGATCCGACCCAGCATGAGTGTCGTGCCGATCGTGGCCGCGGTGTTGAGCGTACCGAGACGTGCGGTGACCGTGGCGGTGGCCAGACCATGTTGGCCGATGCTGAACGCCTGTCGTTCGACGCCAGCTTCGTAATTCACGATGGCATCGTTCCGGATCTGGTGCACCCATCCGCGCGGTATGGTGTTGCCGGTCTGCCGGTGAATGAAGGTCTGAATGGCGGCGCCGCCGGCTCCCTGCCCGATGATGCCGAGCGTGACTGCCGACGTGATGCGCTGACGCCGAAGCGGATCGGTGACGAGGCTCGTGAGCCGGAGTTGCTTCGTGCCGGCATACGGATGATCACCGGGGATGATCGACGGTAATTTGAGATCGCTGGCCGTGTATCCGTCATCTTCGTAGGCGATGCCGAATCGTGGCGCACTGCCGCTCGGCGCGATGAGCACGCGAGTGAGAGGGAGGCGCGCGAGGCGCGGATCAAGTACTTCGAGGACGATGCCCTGCGTGAAGTATCGGTCGGTTGCCGCGAAGAAGTCGTTGTCGTACGCGAGACGCCAGAGACGCGACTGCTGCGCGTCGCGCTCGACGCCTGCCGTGCTGATGGCCTGCGCAACCAGAATGCGTGCGGCCAGGAAGAGGAGGACGAGGACCCGTGAGATCATGCCTGAGCTACGCCGGACTCGGTGTCGCGGATGTGCCGGACGCCCACGTGACCGTGTGGCAGCACACCGGGCTTCTCGACGCCGGGCCGCTTGCGATGTCACTCGTGGCGATACATCATCTAGCGGCAGTCACTGCCGGGCCCGCCATTGAGCGGCTCGGCGCGCGGTTCACGTGGGCGGCGCAGAAAGCCGCATGCTGTGCGCGTCACCTCATCCAGCGCCACATGATCCGGGTTGCGTATGCCGCACCGATGCCGCACGGCGGCGGCGCGCTCAATTACCTGATCGACCTCGTCGAGCACCACGACCGCCGGGTGATCGACCCCGTCGTCTTCGTCGACGATACGCTCCGCAACGCTGAACAGGCGCTGGAGCGACTGCGGCGGTGTGGCGTGTCGGTCCACCGTGGTCCGATGGCAGCACCGCTGGATCAATTTCTCAAGACGGGGTGGTGGAAGCAGGCGCTGCGCGACGCCGGGCCGTTCGACGTCGCCAATCTGCATCAGCATGTGCCGGGTGTCGGCCGGGCATTCCTCGAAGGGGCGCGGCGCGCTGGCATCCCGCTGCTGATGCGCACCGAGCAGTTGCCCCGATTTCCGCCTCACGATCGTCTCACACTGAACATCCGGCGCCTCGGCCTGCGCATTGCCCGCTCGCGTCTGGCGGCAATCACGGATGCGGCAATCGTCGTGTCGGAGGCAGGCCGCGCCGCACTGGCAGCGCGCGGCGAACCGGCAGCACGGATCACGTCGATCCCGACCGCATTCTGCGAGGCGGCGTTCCGCACTCCGCCGGATCGTGCGACGGTGCGGGCAGCGCTCGGCCTCCCGATCGACGCCACGGTGGTGGGATTCCTGGCGAGTCTCACGGAGCAGAAGCAGCCCGGCTTGTTCCTCGATGCCGCGGCCAGGCTCATTGCCGACGGATGTAAGGCGATCTTCGTGCTCGGCGGCGATGGTCCCCAGGCGTCGACGATCCGTCGACGAATTGCCGAACTGGGATCACAGGTCCGCGAGATCGGGCACCGCCGCGACCTGCCGGAAGTGCTGAGCGCGCTCGACGTGTTCGTGCTGCCGTCGCTGTGGGAGGGCATGCCGCTCACGGTGCTCGAGGCCATGCGAGCCGGTGCCGCCGTGGTGGCGTCCGATGTCGACGGCACCTCGGAAGTGATTCGTGATCGCGTCACGGGCCGACTGGTACCGAAAGCCGATGCGGCTGCGCTGACCGAGGCCATCCGGGACCTGGTTAACGATCCCGCGTCGCGACGGCGAATGGCCGACGCAGGAATGCAGCACGTCACCGGCCGATTCGATGCATCCTCGCTCGCACAGCGAACGGAAGACCTGTATCGCTCAACACTGGTGACGTACTGACGCGTCGGCACCTCCACGTCACGCATCAGCGGGACGAACTCGTCCACCTTGCGGCGTTCCACGAATCGACAATGAGGACGCGCGCACGCTTCGAGCGCGCTGCAGGACGGTGCGCCTGTCAACGCCCGGGTGACGGCTGCGGTGCTTGTCGAAACGCCCAGCGCGAGTGCGGATGAGTCCCTGATACGTTTCGTCTGTCATGATGCCATTTATTCCACAGCGGTGATCACGAGGGTTCCCCTTCCGCGGTCGTCGGAAAACTGGCCACTGCCAGGCGTCACGATGGCGGCAAAGAGACGGTTGTCGATGTGCTTGAGGTACGCGACCGATCCGGAAGTTGCGCCATTGATGAACCCGGAGCGATACACCTGATCGCCACCCGCTGGCGTGATCCGGTTGATCTGCGTGGCGCTGAAGCGGGAGACGTAATACACGTTGCCATCATCGTCGAATGTTTCAGTCGACGTCAGGAACAGATTCGTGTTGAGCGCCGCGTTCTGGACCTTCACGGTCAGGGTGTTGGACGCAATGTCATAGACGAACGAGCTGCAGACTCGCGCGGTCGCATTGTGGATCAGTCCCGACACCTTCGTTCCGGCGCGGTTCCGCTTCGTGACCATGTAGACGTCCGGGCGATAGCTCGGCAGCACGCCCGCCGGGATGTATTGCGCGACCATCGGAATGCGCACGCTGCTCAGGCGTGTGGCCGTCGCGTAGTTGTACACGGACAGCGAGTCGTCCTGTCCCATCACGAACGTGAGTGGCACGCCGGCGGGTGAGAGCTCGACGCTGGCCGTCAGTGTCGTGTTGCCGATCCGCTTCGTGGCATTGGGCTGACTGACGCCGTTGATCGAGAGATTCGCGATCACGTACGGAAAGCCGTCGAACGGATTGACGTAGTTGCTGACGCAGCTCGCTTCGCGGCTGGCATACGCCTTCGAGAATCCGTCGCTGAAGAAGAACGGCATCGTCGTCCAGTTCGGCGTGCCCTCGATGCCGCGGTTCGTCTTGTAGACCAGCACGTCGGTATACGGCACGAGCCCGAACGACGAGCAGCCGACCGTGATCACACCGAGGCTGGCGGTCCGGAGGGCGGTGGGAATGCCCTCGGTCGCGACCGTGTCGCCTGACGAGATGTTGATCTTCCGGCGATAGCTCGCGTTCGTGGCAGGCGAGCCGTTCACACCGCTGCGGCTGTAGCCGTAGATCATGTGGAGATAGCCGTCACTGGTCAGCGCCATGTCGTTCATCAGGAATCCGCCGAGTCCGAGGGTTTCCGACTGGCTGCTCCAGATGCGACGCACGCCGCGCCCGCTCACGATGATGTCGCCTCCGACCGCTGACGTCTGCGGCACCGTCGGCTCTGAAGCGCAGCCCGTTGCCTGCGCGACGCCGACCATCACCAACGACCATCGAATCACACGCTGCTTCAGAGACACAGGACTCCCGCAGAGGACGCGCCGCGTCAGGCACAGCGACGGATTGCCGTCGTGCCGACAGGTGCCGACGCCATGCCCGGCGGCCACGTTCGTGACCGATGGCGATCGGGGCCGCAGAGTGGCCATCGTCGTCCGGGGATACGTAGCGCTTGCGTGCAGACTCCTGCATCGCCTGATCAGGTGACACGACGGTCAGGCACCTGTGTCCGCTCGCGGGTTCACCGCATCAGGGATGCACCACGCCGTGCGTGACAGCCGATCAGCGCGAGAGCGATTGTGACAGAGCAGCGATTTGCTGAGCGGCGTTACGGCTTCTTCGTTCCGGTCCCCTCGAGCGTATCGTCCAGCCCGCGCACCGAGAACGTCATCGGCTTTCCCGCGTCCCGCCGGAACGTGAACATCATGTCCGGTCGCAGCACCTCGTAGATCACGCCCTGTTTGTCGTAGATGCCGGGCGTGAAGATGTCCGGGCCGACGCGGATCAGCGCGAACGTCTGCATATACGCGTCGTTCGGCTCCCAGCGTGCCTTGAGCGTGCGGTTCTCGTACGAGATGATGAATGCACTGACACCGGACGTACCCGGCGTGGGCGACAGTTCGCGGTATTCGTAGCGGCCGACATAGGGCTGCGCATCGGCTTCGGGGAGTGTCGAGTCGAGCGTCGGCTGCACCGCCACCTTGAGCGTCGCGACGGTGGTTCCCCACTGCATGACCAGCGTCCCGCCTGCCGCCGACAGCTCGGGCATCGACCAGGTGAGCACGTCCACGAATGGCGCCGTCGACACGGGTGTGCGGACACGCAGCTGCGTGGCATTCGAGTCGGGTGGGTTCATGTGGTAGATGTGCCAGTTCGGGTCGAGGATGGTCGTCCAGTCGCCCTGTTCCCGCAGCACCATCCACACCGAATATTTGCCCTTCGGGACCGGCGTGCCGTTGAGCGTGACGTCCTTGTTGAGCTCGAGCACCGTGGCGAAGTTCGCGCCGGGCGTCCACACCTCGCCCCAGTGCGCCACCGCCGTGCCGAAGAGCACGTTCCGTCCGCGCGTCCGCGGGCGCGAGTAGGTGACACTGATCTTCGTACCATCGATCATCTGCGTCATCGTGCCCAGTTCACTGGCGCGAATCTGGGCGACGGCATCCGTTGGCGCGAGCAGCAGCGCGGACAGCGCGGACAGCGCGGACAGCGCGGACAGCGCGGACAGCGCGGACAGCGCGTAGGGTCGAAGACAGCGTCGCATGATGCGTGATGGCGGGAGGGTGGTGTGACGACGGCGCGATGCGCGACGGCTGTGGATCGTCAGCCGAACTGTGCGTCCACGGCGACACGGATCTCCGCCAGGCTGCGTCCCTCGCCGTGCAGTCGCACGGTGAGCTTGCCGGCGCCCTGACAGATGGGACAGATCATGGCCATCGCGTCGTCGCCCTCGTAGCAGCTCAGCAGCGAGTAGTACCCCGGCAGCTCGGCGCACCCACAACCGCAGCGGATACCGTCGGCGATCTGCGGAATGGCGCGGATCCCGTCGAAGGTTTTCTGCCGGTCGGGCCATTTCAGCAGTCTGGCCGCCACGAGCACTTTCGCGCCGGTGATGCCCGGGCGCGGCGTGGGGTGGCCGGGGGCGGCGGTGCGCTCGCTGGGGTGCGTCGGCTGGCACATCGGCATCGGCGCGGCGTTACGGCGTCGGGCCGGCAGGCGTGGTGTGCCGAGCCAGGTGTGAACGCCCGCGGCGCCCGTGACGGTGAGGAATGCGCGGCGGTTCATCGGCAACGCGGCTCGGGTGCGGGGGCTGATGGCGGCGACAGAGGGACGGTATCGGGTCGAAAAGCGAGCCGCTATTGCGGGTCGCGTGGGGGGGGGTACGGGACGTCCGGGTATGGGCGGGCATGGGGACAGAGTTCTTGCTTTGGACGTTGCATGGGGACTGAGCGTGCGGACGACGTCGGGCATGGGGACAGAGTTCTTGCTTTGAGTTCTTGCTTTGGACGTTGCATGGGGACTGAGCGTGCGGACGACGTGAGCATGTGAGCATGGGAACGGAGTCCTTGGCTCGCGTCCGTGGCCCCAATCATGGGGACCAATCATGAGGACTGCTTCATCATGGGGACGGAGTCCTTGCTTCGATGGGGACGATCATGGGGACGGAGTCCTTGCTTCCGGAGTCCTTGTTTCCGACTCCTTGTTTCCGAGTCCTTGCTCGGTGTCCGATCATGGGGACGGAGTCCTTGCTTCCGAGTCCTTGCTCGGTGTCTGGGGACGAAATCCTTCCCCGACATCCTTCGCTCTCTGCACTCCTTCGTACCGCCCTGCACTGATTCCGTACGCAGGTATCCGGGATGGCCCGCCAAGTTGCCAGCCAACGCGATGCCACGCCGGCACGCGATGAGGACCCCGTTGAGTGAGTCGTACTCGCAGGAGCTGATCGCATGGCACGTTGGCCTCGCATCGCGGCAGCGGGCATACCGATGCATATCACACAGCGCGGGCACAATCGCTGTGACACCTTTTGCGATGACCAGGACCGCACGAAGTATCTGGAGCTTCTGCGCTACGCCAGTAGACGTGAAAGGTGCGCAATTCACGCCTACGCGCTCATGTCCAACCACGTGCACCTGCTGGTCACACCAACCGACCGGCTGGCTGCGTCACGCATGATGCAGTTGCTGGGATCGCTCTACGTCCGCTACTTCAACACGCGCCACCATCGCAGCGGAACGCTCTGGGGCGGACGCTTCAAGTCGTCCACGATCGATTCGCGAGCCTACATGCTGCGGTGCTGTCGGTACATCGACTGCAATCCAGTTCGCGCAGGCATGGTCGCGAGTCCAGACGAATACCCATGGACGAGTTTCGCGTGCCTCGGTCGCGATGCAGCTGACGCGCTCATCACGCCGCATCCTGAGTACCTGGCACTGGGCGACTCGGCTGCCGATCGCTGCCAGGCGTACCGCACCATGTGCGGCGGGCCGGTGGCCAGCAGATCGACCGCGATGATTCGACGCGCGACACATGGCGGAAGCGCGCTCGGATCTCGCGACTTCCGACGCCGTTTGACGCAGGTGCTGCAGCGCCCGGTCACGCGTCGTTCACATGGTGGCAGACGACGGCGTGCGCCGCACCACGCACCGAGGCCGGACATTTTCCGGGACGGCTGAAGACTACGTCAGCGTGGTGGGAGCGTCACGGCCTGCTCGCTCGTCACACGCAGCGCGTCGGCCTCGTGCGACTCACTCCGGTCATCCGCCGGAAGAATGCCAAGGTCGTTGAGCATCATGCCAAACGCATACGGCACGAGCGCTGGCCAGCGCACGATGCCCTCGATGCGAATCAGCGGGCGTGCGACGCGACCGGTACCCGCGAATCGGCGACGCGCCCAGAGTTCGTACACGAAGATCACCGCACCGCCCAGCGCAGCAAAAAAGCTCCACGTCGCGAGCGCGTCGCGCCACGGGAGATCGTACAGCATCCACGCCAGCACCGCATAGCTGAGGCCCATGCCGATCAGCCCCATGCCACGCCGCAAAGCGGCGTTGAGCACGACGCAGATCGACGTCCAGAGCAGGATACCGAAGAGGACGATCGCCCACATGACATCGATGTGGAAATACGTCATGGCCCTGAGGTGAAGAGAGTGCGGTACCTGCGTGAACATGTTGAGCGGTACGGCGACGCGCCACGTGATGAAACCCTGACAGGACTCACTCGCAGACCGCGCGGCACGTGACATATCAGCAGCAGCGTCAAGACAGTGCGCAGCACAGGACATCCTCAGCGTGCCGTTCACGAAGGGGTGCATCGGTACGCGCAGCACATCGTCCGGACACGCCAACAACGTCCTCACGTACGAGACGCTCGAAATGGCGCGGACATTCTGCGTTCAGAGTTCGTCGACGCCACCGTCGAGATGCAGGGCAACGATACTTTTGGCACGCTGCGCATCGTGCGCGGGAACGGCGTGACGATCGACATTCCAGCGTCTGCCAACTGGCGGAACAGCGGCGGCTCCACCTGCCTCATCGGGATCCTGCCACGACCGACGTCACCGATCACCGAGACGTACGCCGGTGGATCGATCAACATCACCGACGGCACCGTGCACGGTGGTACCAGCGTCGGCGGGTACCTCACGGCCTACGGCGGTGCCACGATCTCCGACGGCGACGGCGAGTCGGCACGACCGCGACGCTCGGCGTGGTCTTCGTGCCATGGCGTTCCGCATTCGGGCACGGGCTACAGCAGCGCTGACGTCGGTCACGCGTACATCGGTGACGCTGTCGTTCACCACCGTCACAGTGGTCCATCGACCGATGTCCTCGCAGCGCTGTCGCACCTCGACGCGATACGCTGCGCGCACGGGACTGCGCGCAGCCTGCGCTTCGCGTGCCTCGCGCGGTGACAGCGGCCCATTGGTGCCACACGACGGCACAGAACCCGTCACGTCCAACAGCATGGGCAGGAAGGTGCGTTGACGCATCAGTATCCGAGTCGGGTATCGTCGCAGCAAGAAGTGACGTGCGCTCGATCGCATACTCCCGCAATGGCGTCACCGTCACCACTCGTGCACCGTGCGGCCGGCGCCGTGGAGACGTCGACGATCACGCCATGATCGGCCAGAGTTCCCGCATCGCAGTGGCGAAAGGTGACGATGTCGCACGTTCCGGGACCCAGTGCCCCGCGACCATGGTGCGCGCAAATGGCCGGGATGCGCCAGCGAACACGACGCCGTCGAGGAGGTGCGAGGCAGGCAGGCCGATGAGCGCAGGATCGGCATCATTGAGCATGACCAGGTCGGCACGTGCACCGACGACGAAACCCGACGAGTGCAGTCCTGCGGCCGTCGCGCCACCAGCAAGGCAACGCGTCACCAGTCGTTCCGCCGTGGAGGGCATCGTCTCCGGCTCGGCAGAGACGTTCCGCTGTCGTGTCGCGAGCCGCTGTCCGTATTCCAGCAGTCGCAGTTCCTCGGTGAAGTTCCGCGCAACATGGCTGTCCGTCCCGAGCGAGATCGGCGTGTCCGACGCGAGCCAGCGCGGCAGGTCACACAAACCATCGCCAAGATTCGCTTCGGTACCCGGACACAGCACGATGCCTGCACCCGATGCCGCTACTGCGTCGATCTCCTGGGGCGTGGCGTGCGTGGCGTGCACCAGCTGCCAGCGCGCGTCGAGCGCGAAGTGCGTCGCGAGGAATTCGATCGGTCGCATGCCGTGCGCCACGAGACACGCCTCGACTTCTCCCATCTGCTCGGCGACATGCAGGTGGATCGGCGCGTCATCGTGTGCACATGCGCTCGCGAGGTCACGCATCGTCTCGGGCGACGCCGCGCGCAACGAGTGAATCGCGACGCCCGCGTCCACATGTGGGAGCTTCCACCCGCGGACCGTGTCACGCAACGCCAGCACACGCGACACGTCCGCGGCGAAGCGGCGCTGATCGTGTCGCAGCGTCGGCTGTTCGAAACCCGCGCGTTCGTACAGCACCGGCAGAATCGTGAGCGCCATCCCCGTATGGTGCGCCGCGCGCGCGATCGCGTCGCACATCGCGGCATCGTCGCCACCGGACCTGGAGTACGGCTGACCATCCTCGGCGTGATGCAGATAGTGGAACTCACATGTGTGCGTGAATCCCCCAGCGAGCAGCTCGGTGTACAGGTGTGCCGCGACGGCGTAGAGCTGTTCGGGCGTGATGCGGAGTGCGACGTCGTACATCCGGTCGCGCCAGCTCCAGAAGTCGTCACGCGCGGTCACCCGCCGTTCCGCCAGACCGACAAATGCGCGCTGGAAGGCGTGGCTGTGGGCGTTGACCATGCCCGGGAGCACGGCAGCGGGCAGCCTTTCAGCGCCGTCCGGGCAGGCCGTATCAGCGCGAATGTCGGACCAGCGTCCGTCGGTGCCGACGTGCAGCGTGACGTGATGGACCCATCCGTTGCCGATCCAGGCGCGTGGGGCCCAGCGGGTGATCGTCATGGCGGCGACGTCGTGAGGGGCTGCACGAGGCGGTGTGCGACGGGGGGTGCTGGTGAAGGTATCAGCCGACCGAGGTCCGGGTTTGAGCGAGGGTCGAGCAAGGGGACGGACGAGCAAGGGGACGAGCAAGGGGACGGAGTCCTTGCCCCGCTTCGTTCAAGGAGCAAGGGGACGGAGTCCTTGCCCTGCTTCGTTCAAGGATACCGTTCAAGGGGACCGTTCAAGGGGACGGAGTCCTTACCCCGCTCCGTTCAAGGGGACGGAGTCGTTGATCCGCTTCCAAGCCGATCATGGGGACCGATCATGGGGACCGATCATGGGGACGGAGTCCTTGGTCCATGGGGACGGAGTCCTTCGTCCCATGGGGACGGAGTCCTTGGTCCTGAGTCCTTGGTCCCCAAGGGTACGGAGTCCGTGCCCCCGCTCAAGGGGACGAAGTCCTTGCCCCGCTCAAGGGGACGGACTCCTCAGCCGCCGAGTCCTTGCCCCGCATCTCGATCCAACCCTTGCCTCGAGCCAAGGGGACAGAGTCCCGCCATTGCCAGCGCCCTGCCCCCTTGTCGTCCGCGTCCGACGGAATGTTACACCGCGTCCGACAAGCTCGAAAAATTGAAATCCGTGCACTTTAGCGACGGCATCACCCGACCCGCACCCACGGACTCAGCCTTTCCGACCTCCTCGATCTTGATCAGCATGAACAGCGGACTCTCGTTCCAGCGAAAGTTCTTCACCGCCGCCGTGATCTTGCCGTTCTCGATCAGGAAGGTACCGTCGCGGGTGAGGCCGGTGAGCATCACTGTGCGTGGGTCGAGCGGTCGGATGTAGAAGAAGTGCGTGACGAGGATGCCGCGCTTCGTGCTCGCGATCAGTTCCTCGACACTCTTGCTGCCGCCTGCGAACTTGATCGCGCCACCACCGAATCCGCCGCCGCCCGTCGCCGCCTTTCCCTGCTTCTGCGCCCAGTACCGATCATACGAGAATTCCTTGAGCACACCGTTTTCGATGTACGTCACTCGCGTGACCGGCGTGCCGTCATTTGCGAAGGGTTGCGCGAGCAGATCGGGATCCGCAGGGTCGGAGTAAATCGGTCACGCGCGCGTCGCCGATCTTTTCACCGAGCTTGGTGCCGCCGCCGGTCTTGCTGAACGTGCCGCGTCCCTCATCGTTGCCGCGCGCGTTGAACGTGCCGAGCAGGCTGCCCATGATGTCGGCTACGGCGGCAGGCTCCAGGACCACCGTATACAGCCCCGGTTCGATGGCCTTCGGGTTTCGGCTTGCCGCAGCCTTCACCGAGGCCGTGCGACCGAGTGCAGCAGCATCCACCTTGCTCCAGTCGCGTGCACCGGCGTTGGACCAGCCGGACCCCGTGCCGTCGGGTGTGCGTGCGGTGATGCCGAGGTTTGCGCTGCTGCTCTTGTGGTAGGCGAACAGCCCACGACTCGTGGCGACGGCACTCGCACCCGCGTTGGCCTGCAGGAATCCGGCGACGAAGATGTTGGCGTTCGCACCGCCAGCTGCTTCCGCCGCGGTGATCGTCGACTTCACCGCCGCGGCGCGCGTCTCGGGGTCGAGCCCTGCGGTGGAGTCGAAGTAGCCGTTGACGGTCGCGTATTCCTGCGGCCCGAGTTCCGGCACCAGTTCCGGATTTTCGGGACTCAGTCGCGCGAGTGATTCGGCAAACTCCACCGTCCGCTTGAGGCTCGCATCGTCGAGAATGTTCGTCTCGGAGCTGGCGCGTCGCTTCCCGATCGTGGACGTGACGGTGACCGACGTGTTCGTGGTGCCACCGCTGGTCGTGATCTCGTTACCGGCGAAACGGGTGTTGCCCGTCCAGCCACTGTTGATGTTCACGCGCGTCTCGTCGGCCTTCGCGAACGACAGCACACGATCAGCGAGTGCCTTGGCTTCATCGTGCGAGAGATACTCACCGTCGAGCGGTGCGGCAAAGAGCGACTTGGGGTCAGTATGCATCAGGCCTCCCGCCCGGTATTGACGACGTTGATGCCGCGGAAGCGGGCCGGCGGGCATCCGTGACTGACGGAGTTCGACTGTGATGGCTGTCCCTTGCCGTCTCCGAAGCTGCCGCCGAGGTAGTACGAATCCTTGCCGCCGATCATGTCCATCGCGTTCCAGAACACCGGCGTCGTCGACTGATAGGCGACGTCCTTGAGCATGCCGACGATCTTCCCGCCGCGCACTTCGTAATACGCCTGGCCGGAGAACTGGAAGTTGTAGCGCTGGTGATCGATGGACCACGAACCGCGATTTCTTATCACGATGCCGCGATCTCTGGCCGCGATGATGTCGTTGAGCGAAATGTTCTGCTCGGCCGGCATCAGCGAGATGTTCGGCATGCGCTGGAACTGCACCGAATCCCACAAATCTGCGAACGAGCAGCCGTGCGACCTGGTGACGCCGGTCAGCTTCGAGATCTGTGTGGCCTGTTCACGCGTGGTCTGGTAATCCCTGAAGATACCCTTGTCCACGATAAGCCACTGGTCGGCAGCGACGCCCTCGTCATCCCACGCGCAGTGTGCCAGCGACCCTTCCTGCGTGCGATCACCCTGAATGTTCATCAGCGGGCGGCCGTACTTGAGCTTCCCGATCTGTGCTGCAGGCGGAGCGATGAACGATGTACCGGCGTAGTTCGCTTCGTAGCCGAGTGCGCGATCGAGCTCCGTGGGATGCCCGATCGATTCATGAATCGTCAGCCACAGATTCTCCGGCGTGATGATCAGGTCATAGCGACCCGGTTCCACCGACCGTGCACCCAGCTTTTCCACGGCGAGTGACGCCCACTTTGCCGCATTGCCCGGCATGTTCAGTGACTCGACGTACTCCCACCCTTGTCCACGCGGTGCGAGTTCTTCGCCGTATTGCTGGAAGCCACCATTGCCCACCGCAGTGGCCGAGAACGACGGACCGACGCGGATGAACGTCTGCGTCGTCTGCGTGCCTTCGCTGTTCGCGTACATCTTGATTTCGCGCAAGAGTTGCAGGCCCGAGTTGACGAAGCGGATGCCAGGCACCTTGAGCGCGGCTTCGTTGGCGGCGAAGAGGAGTGCGACCTTTTCCTCGATCGGCACCTCGAGCGGATCGCGCCTGACCGGCGTCTGCCAGGTGCCTTTCACCACGGGCGTCGGCGCGAGCTCGATGCGCCGCTTCTGCACCGAACTGGCAGCACGTGCGAGTCGCGCCGCCTCACGTGCGACCTTGGCCACCCCATCGGGCGTCATCACGCTCGTGGCTGCGAATCCCCACGCGCCATTCACGATCGTGCGCACGCCCATTCCGTACGACTCGGCGTCGGACACGCCGGTGATCTGGCGCTCGCGGGTGCCGATGCTCTGGCTACGGTAGCGACCGATGCGGACGTCGGCGTACGACGCGCCCGCGCCTTTGGCGGCGCCGAGTGCGGCGGCCATGAGTTCGTCGGAGACCGTCTCGGTCCATCGGGCCGGCAGGCGACCTGATGCGATGGCACGGTCTGGGGTCGCGATGACGAGCGCGGTGGCAGCAGCGCTGGTCTTCAGGAAGTCGCGGCGGTTGTACGGCATGCAAGCCTCAGTAGGAGCGGACGCGGCGTAGGCGGACTCCTCACATTACTCGGCAGGCGCACAGCGCGTTGATGCGTGCGGAGCGCCGCGCGCGGTAGCGACTCGGTCTCGTCGCCGGGGGGAGCGAGGCCTCCCTCCCCTTGCTGGAACCAAGGACTCGAACCAAGGACTCCGTCCCCTTGCTCGCTGAACCAAGGACTCTGTCCCCTTGCTCGAAACAAGGACTTGAACGCCTTGCTCGAACCAAGGACTCGAACCAAGGACTCTGTCCCCTTGCTCGCTGTCCCCTTGCTCAGTCGTCCCCTTGCCCAAGAACTCTGTCCCCTTGCTTGGAGGAATCGAACCAAGGACTCCGTCCCCTTGCCCCGTCCCCTTGCCCAAGAACTCTGTCCCCTTGCTCGGAACCAAGGACTCCGTCCCCTTGCCCCGTCCCCTTGCCCCTTCCCCGGACAGCCCCGAGCGGACGGCGGTGCCGCGTTGCCCTCACCGACCGACAACCCAACCCGACCGCCTTGGACCGCGCGCGCGCCTCAGTCGTCCGGATCCGTCGCCAACGCACGGAACAACGGCCCATCCCCCTCCCCACCCACACCCACCGGCACCGCCGGCTCATACGCCACACGCGCCGTCACCGCCTCCTGCACCATCTCCTCGAACGCCGGATAAATCTCCGGATCGAGCTCGGTCCCCTGCAGCCCGCGCAGCAGATCGAGGGCGCGCGACTGACTCCACGCATCCCGATATGGCCGCTTGGAACAGAGCGCGTCATAGATATCGCAGACATGCACGATGCGGCTCGCGAAGTGCGCCTCGCGCACGTACTCGACCGACGGATAGCCGCCCTGCCCGTTGAACCAGATGTGGTGCTCGTACGCCACCGTCGACGCGAGGGCGTTGCCCTGCCCGCGCTGCGTCAGAACTTTCGCGCCCTCCACAGGATGTGCGCGCATGTGGGCGAACTCCTCCTCACTCAGCTTGCCCGGCTTGACCAGCACCTCGAGCGGGACCTTCACCTTCCCGATGTCGTGCAGCAGTGCCGCGGTGCCAACGGCGCGAAC
Organism: Gemmatimonadaceae bacterium; assembly: GCA_043788935.1. Classification (GTDB taxonomy): domain Bacteria; phylum Gemmatimonadota; class Gemmatimonadetes; order Gemmatimonadales; family Gemmatimonadaceae; genus JACMLX01. Next base: position 27,437 of record JAYWIJ010000159.1, read on the forward strand.
CTGCGACGCACTCAGCCCCAGCGCCTCGCTGAGGCCGATCGAGAGCATCGACACGTTGCACGAATGGGTGGTGGTGTACTGGTCGAACGTCTTCAGGTCGAGCAGCGGCAACACCAGATGCTGCTCGCGATGAATGGTCACGGCGAGTCCGTGCACGATCGCCTCGACCTCCGCCATCGGCACCGCGTGCCCCGCCAGCACCTGCTCATGCACGTAGCCGACGGCCGCCGTCTCCTCGTCGAGATGCATCGCGCTGAGCGCCAGCGAGTCCACCACCGATGCCATCGATTCCTCGATGTCGGCGTCACCCGTGGCCACGGTCAGCGCACCGATGCGAATCCCCTGGCACGACCACGCCGGTGCCATCTTGCCGAGCATGGTCAGCCGCACGCGCAACGCCGCCAGAAAGTTCTGCAGATCGACGCCGTTCGGCGGCTGCGCGGCATCGATCTCGATGCGCTGAATGCCGACCGCCGCGAGGCGTGTGCTCCACTCCCAGCCACGCAACTCGCTGAGCACCCGCGTGCCCAGCACGATGTCGCCATCCACGAGCGACAGCTTGAGCGTCCCGTAGTCATCGAGCATCGCGAGCATCGCGGCGTGCGTGCGCGCAAGCACGGTATGACGCATCGGATGCTCGTCACCGTACAGCGACATCGTGGCAAGCGCCTGACCGAGCGCGGTGAGGAAGCCAATCACAGCGTTCATTGCGCGGGCTGGACGTGTGGTGTCCGCGACGGGAGGCGCGCGGCTGGGATGCCGCCGCGAGCACCACGCGCGAGCACCAGCACCGGCCCCACCTCCGCGTCGCGGGCGAAGTGCTGCTGCAGCGCAGTGAGCGCCGCCGCCGTGATCACTGTCGGCTTGAGCAGCACGCGACGTCGCAGGATTGTCGAGCGGCCAACGACCATGCCCAGCAACCACTCGCGCACGGCCGGTAATCCCGTCGTCGCGGCGGCGCGAACGGCGATGACGCGGAGGATGTTGCCATGCCGACCCTCGTCCACGAAGCGCATCAGATAGCCGGCGGCGCCACTCGTGATGGTGTGCTGCCGGCCACTGTGCGGCACGTGCAGATACTGGTCCAGAAAGTCGAGCACGGCCTCGACGACGAGCGTGTCGTGATCGAGCAGCCCGCGCCGGATCGCCGCATCACGCACGGCATCCACACTCAGCATCATCTGCACGGCTACCACCCGCACCTGCGTGTTCTCGTGATCGAAAAACCTGAGCATGCCGCCAACGTCGCTGGTCCCCTTCTGACCGGCCAGCAGGTCACGCAACAGGAACAGCAGGTTGCGTGCGAAATACCAGCTGGCACCGTCGAGGCGGGCAATCAGCGTATCACGCAACGGTTCACCGAAACTCCGCAACCGATCCAGAATCAGCTCGCGTGCATCGCGTGACTCGGCGCGCGCGAGCGCCTCGAGCAGCGTGTCCGCCATCGACATGTCGATCGACTCCAGTAACGCCTGCGCCGCCGCCTGGTCGACCGGGTTCTGCTGCAGGACGGTCTTGACGGCTTCGGGCGAGATGATGTGTGCGCGCAGCGCCTGTGCAGACGCCTTCTGTCCGGCGCTGTCGATCCACTGCAGCACGGATGGCAGCGCACCGCTGGCGCTGAGTACCCTGACGGCCTCGAAGGTGTCGTCGCCGGTCACGTCGATCTCGAGCGCCATCTGCACCAACCGCGATGCCTCCGAGTGCTTCGTATCCGGTGTGACACGCGACGACGAAGACGATTCAGCGCGATGGGCCTCGTTGACGAGCGCGATGCGATCGAGCAGACGGACATGCTCCTCGGGATTGGGATCGCTGAGCCCCCACCCTTCCACGAGTTCCTTCGCCGCTGAACGGAATGTCGCATCGGTGAGCCCCTCCCGCCGCTCCGACGCGTGCTGCGACAACTTCATCATCAGCCGCAACAGGTGATGCGAGAGTTCCTGCTCCGTCGCGCGCGCCGCCACCTGCAGCCAGTTGCTGACGGCAAGCACCGGCAGCACATCGACCACCTGCAGCACGAACTCCTGCTGCTCGGCGCGCTGCCCGAGTCCCCGGATGATCGGCGCGAAGGACGAATCACCGAGCCGCGCGATCACGTCGCCCAGCCGCTCGCCGATGCGCGTGCGCAGTTCCGCCGGTGCCTGCGCGCCCTGTGCCGCCAGGTTCATCAGCGCCACTGCGGTGCGCCGCGCGTACTCGGGCTGCATCATCAGCATCTGCAGCGAGTCTGCGATGTCGTTCAGCGACTGCTCCTCCCGGAGCATCGTCTCGAACGCCGCGTCCTCATCACCGACGGCAGCGGCGACTTCGGAGTTGCGCGTCGTGCCGAAACCGTACTGGCGGCCGGTCCCGTCGGTCGCGATCTGCGCGAGCGCCTGCCAGAGGGCCGCCATCGACGCATTGGCTACCGTGTCCGCGTCGCCGAGCATCAGCGCATCGTACGCCAGTCGTCCGACGATGATGCCATTGATGCTCGGCAGCGGATCGTCGGGCAGCGAGCCGTCGGCCGTCGGCACCACCTCGCGCGCCAGCCACGCGAGCATCGACTGCAGCCGATCGAGATCGACACCGGAGTGAAAGGTCAGCGCGCCGACGCCACGCCGGTGCAGGCGCGCCGCGAGGTCGCGCGTGACACTCATCGATGTCGGAATCGGCACGCCGTTCAGCAGCAGCTCCTGCCGGGCGACGCCGATCGTGAACGTCGAGCGCGTCAGCAGGACGGCGTCGAGCGCGGCGAGCGCCGCTTCCTCACTGCCAACCACCATCGGGTGCCCCGCCCCGTACGTGCGGCGCCGATTGAGCGCGACGTGCAGCTGGGTGAGGAACGTGGTCAGGCGGCCATCGGACCCTGACGGGATGGCCGTGGACGAAAGCGGGGTGGCGGTACCGGGTGGCGTCACGAAATACAGACGGGGCCTTCCGCATCTTCGTCACGAAGATGTTTCGCCCGGCGTCCCCTCCGCGCCCGCGTCGGAATCAGGGCGCGGGCGTGGCGCCCTGCCCCGCTGCGGCAGCCGCCGCGAATGGTGCGCCCGTCACGCCCGGCCCCTCGAGCAGCGCACGATACCAATCGCGTGACTCGGCCACCCTGCCGCTCCGCCGCAGGCTCTCGGCACGCGCCAGTCGATCGAGATGCTGGCCGAGGACGGGATGCAGGGCCCGCAACCGCGCCGGAAGATCGAGCAGCGCCTCCTCGAATGCCGATGCCGCGCCGGCCGCGTCGCCATCGCGCAGCAACCGATGTCCGGTCAGCGCAGCGCGCAATGGCGCCGCCAGCCGCGACTCCGACGACGAACGGGCCGCCAGTGCCCGCAGCGTGCCGGCCAGACCAGTCGCGTCGTTGATGCGAATGCTGAGCATGCCCGCCAGGTAGTCGCGCATGTCCTGTTGCTCGCCATGCCGCAGCCCGCTACCGACATCCGCGGGTGTCACGCGGCGCCGCAGCAGCTCGTCGCGCAATGCGCGCAGGCTGTCTGCTGTAACCGTCACCGACGGCGCCAGCGCGAAAAAGGCGCGATCGTCCACGCCGCGCGATGGGTCGAGCACTTCAGCGGCACGAAAGCGCGCGACGGCTGCTGCCCACTGACCATCAGCAACGTCGAGCGTCGCGAGTGCGCGCAATCCCTCGGCGCGCGTGTCGGGATCCGACGCCAGCGTGTTCGCGTACGTGCGAGCAGCACTGCGATCGCGCCCGTCGGGACCGATGCGCTGCAGGCCCACACGCGCAACACCGGGATCGTCACGCAGCGAGTTCGGTACGGTGCGCGATGTGGCACCGCTGATGCGACGCTGGTACAGCGCCGTGTATGCCGCACGAATACCCGGCTGTTCACCGGCGCTGTTCGGACTGAAGTACATGCTGTACAGCGTGTCCAGCTGGCCGAGCCGATCCGCCTTCGCCGCGAGATCCATGAGGTACACGGTGACTTCACGATTCCGCGGGTCGAGCGACATTACCGTCCGGAACGCCGCGCCTGCCTCCTGGATGGAGCGGCCGCGATAGGGATTACTCCCGAACTGCGTTTCGCCGAGCAGCATCCACGCTTCCACGTCAGTAGGATAGTCACGGACCATCTGCGTCAGCTGCCGCTCAGCCACCATTGCACTGCCGAAGCGCAACGCATGGTATGCACGGATGAGTGCCTGCTGACGCGGCGGCAGTGTGTTCGCGAGAGCGAACGCACGACGGGCCGCGGATGCGCTGAGCGACTCCACCTCGTTCCAGCGTGCCGCGCGTGCGAGCCGATACACGCCAGCGCGAACAGCGAGTCGGCTGCCACCGCCTCCTCGAAATTCGCGACCGCTGCGGCCGGTCGAGCATCGCGCAGCTCGCGCTCACCATCCAGGAATGCACGCAACGCGCGGGGCGACGACGTCGTCGTCGCGGCGATGCCAGCCACCGTGTCGGCCGGCGCGAGCAACGCGCTGGCGATGAGCTGCCGCACGATCGCGTCGACGCCGCGCGCCAGACTGGCCGTGTCATCCACGGTGGCGGACGCCCGCCCGATCTCACGGCCATCGATGCTGCGGAGTGATGCGCGGAAATTGAGCATCCTGCCGCTGCGCACGAGACTTCCGACGACGTACCGATCCGCCTTGACACGCACCGCCAGCGCACGCGCGTCGGACGAATCGAGCGTGGCGGATCGCTCGGTACCGGCCGCGCCGATGACGGTGTTCGGATCGATGCCGCGCACGAGCCCCGTGGCATCGAAGGCAGGCGTGAGCAGGTCGACCATCCCGTCACTCAGATAGGCGATGTCGCGCCCGCCTCGCGTGGTGAACGGCAGGATGGCCAGCATCGGCAGCGGTGCATCGGTTCGCGCGACCTCGACGGCCGGTGGCGCCGCGACGACGGACGACGAACTGCCGACCATCCGCCATGTGAGTGCGAGCGACGCGACCACCGCCGCAGCGACGAGCAGCGCCGTGCGACGGCCCGCTGCGGTGACTGCGGTGTCGCCGTCGGGCAACGCTGCGGCGTTCGTCGGCGACGATGCCGCAGATTGTGCTGGTGTCGTCGTGCCCGCCATTGCGCGCAGTGCCGCGAGCACGGCCGCACCATCTGCCGGTCGATCATCGGGCGCCGCGCTGAGCATGCGGCGGATCACGTCCGCGAATGCCGGTGCAGGCGCCGTTCCGTCAGCCCGCGTCAGCGGCGGCAGCGGACCGTTCACGATCGACGCCGCCAGCGCGTCGGGATCGGTGCCGGTGAAGGGTCGCCGACCGGTCACCATCTCGAACAAGGTCACACCCAGCGCCCACACGTCGGCGCGTGCACTGCGCGGGGCACCGCGCCAGAGTTCGGGCGCGAGATACGGCAGCGTCCCGATCAGCCCCGCACCATGCAGCGACGTCGCCTCGTGCTCGTGAATCGCCACGCCGAAGTCGAGCAGACGGGCCACGTCGCCTTCACCGAAGCCCACGTTCGCCGGCTTGATGTCACCATGCACGATGCCGGCGTGATGCGCGCTGGCCATGCCACGTGCGAGATGGCCGGCGATCGTCTCGACCTGCTCGAGCGGCAGCAACCCGCGCCGCAGCCGATCGCGCAGGGTTCCGCCGACGCAGAATGCCATCACGATGCACAGCCCACCATCGGCGGTCGATTCGATGGCGTGAATCGCGCACACGTGCGGATCATCCAGTCGCGACGCCGCCTGTGCTTCGCGCACGAGTCGTGCGCGGGCGACAGGATCCTGGCTCACCGTCGGCGCCAGCACCTTGATCGCGACATCGCGCTCGAGAATCGTATCGCGGCCACGATAGACGATGCCCGCACCGCAACTGCCGATGCGTTCGTGCACGAGGAAATGCCGAACGCGATCGCCGGTGGCGAGTCCGGCATTTCGTTGATCGCCATCGGCGGTCGGCTGCTCATTCTGGCGGTCGTCGTGTGCCAGCGCGGGCTGGATGACCTCCACATGCAGATCGTCGAGAAACGCGGTGGCACCATCATGCGCCGCGACCAGCGACTCCAGCTCGGCGTGGAATGCAGCATCGGAGCCGAAGGTGGTTGCCATGAACGACGCGCGATCCGACGTCGGCAACGAAATCACGAGGTCGAATGCGGTGCTGAGCCGCTCCCACCCGACCTGACGCTCGGCGGGGGTCTCAGCCATGACCGGTCACGTCGGCGTCACGCAGCGCGCGATGCAGCCAGGCCTGCGCCACCGCCCAGTCGCGCTTCACGGTCGCCTCCGAAATGTCGAGCGCAAGCGCCGTCTCCGGGATGGACAGGCCGCCGAAGTATCGGCATTCGACGACGCGACAGGGTCGCGGATGCAACTGTTCAAGTTCGCGCAATGCCGCATCCAGCGCGCCGATCCGTCCCGCCACGTCATCCGGTGCCACCCCACCAATCTGCTCGGCGACGCGACCGTCGAGCGTGTCGGTCACCACACCACCGCCACGCTTCTGCGCCTTGGCATCACGTGCATAGTTGCTGACGATCTGGCGCGTGGCACGGACCGCGACCGCGAAGAAGTGACTGCGGTTCTCGACGGACAGTTCGCTGGCGCCGGCGAGACGGAGATAGACCTCGTGCACGAGCGCCGTCGTTTCGAGCGTCTGGTCACCGCTCATCGCGCTGCGCCGTCGCAGCCGTCGCGCGATCAGCCGCAATTCGCCATAGACGCGGCCGAAGAGCTGGTCGCCGGCACGCTGATCACCATCGCCCCATGCCCGGATCAATCCGGTCACGGAGTCATCGGCCTCGGACACCCGTACCTCGCACTGGTGGAAAGCGCTGCGCGCCGGGGCGATCGGCCACGGGTCTGAATTTTTGCGGCTCCAGACGTCCGGCTCACAGTATCGTTCCAGACAACTTATCGAGCGGTGACGGTCTCGCGAGTCGGCCGCCGATGCCAACGTGGGGGCGCCGTCACCCTGACTGCGCGCGCGGCGTGTGCCGACGCCCTGCAGCGCCAGATGCTGGCACTGCAGGGCGTCGGCTGCATCGAGGTCCGTGCGGTCACGCACCGCAAAGAGACGCACGATTGTCCTTACCTCACCGACTCAACCGACCGCGCGAACGCTCAGGCCTTCGCACGCTTCCGACGCGCGACGACGCCGAGCATCATCAGGCCGGATCCGAAAAGAACGTACGTCGCCGGCTCCGGCACGACGGCCGTCGAGGTGAAGTCGATTCGGTAGATGGCATCGCTTGCCGCCAGACCGCTGGTGAAGGTGTAACCAGCGGCCGTCACCTGGCCGTTGAAGCCCATCAACTCGGCGAAGTTGAACGTGACGACGCCATTCTGTGGCGTGCGGACGGCGTTCACGCCGTTGACGAGGAATGCGGCGCCGCCGATGCTGAACGTCTCGGAACCTGCGTCCCAGATCTGACCTGCCGTCTGCGTGATGCTGTTGATGAGCAGGTTGCCTGCGTCGTCGAACAGCCGGTATTGCTGCGGATTGTCGTTCCCGATGAAGAAGTCGTTGCTGGGGATCACCATCGACGCGAAGGTGAAGAACTTGTTCAGGCCGGCGTTGACGATGAAGCTCTGGCTGCGCGAGGCGCCCGGCGTGAGCGCGCCGCCGATGATGCCGCGCGTGGAAGTCGGATCAGCCGCAGCGAAATCGGCCTGCCACTGACCACCCGCGCCACCTTCGGCCACCGACACGATGCCCGGTGCCGCCGGATTGCCGATGTTGAAGGCGTCGAACGCGCCGCGGTGGAAGCCGAGATGCAGGGGCGCGAAGCTGACGCTGTTCGGCTTGGCGAGGTTGGTGATGGTGACGGTGACCATGCGGTCCTGGGCCTGCGCGGCCGTGGCCGCGATGGTCAGTGCGGCAGCCGTGCGAAACAGCGTCGAGATGGTGCGGTGCATGCGAGGAACTCCTTCGAAGAGGTGGGTCGGGTCCGGGACATGGCGTCACCGTTGCAGTGCAGCACACAGCCCGGCGAGCAACCGGCTCAGCGACCTCTGCCGTAAGAGTGAGCCGCGACGCAGGCAGAAGAGGGCGGGCTCCGCGTCTCTACTTTATAATACAAAGTACTTTCACCGCCATGAGCGCTCCCGACACCGAGTTCCTCGCTGCCGTGTCTGCGAAGCTTCCACGCAGCACCTCTGTGGACACTCCCGCGCGGCAAACCGCAAAAATTCCGCCGCCGACTCAGTCGACCATGGCCTGCGTGATTCGCACCGCCTCGACCTGCTGCGACTGCACGCACGCGGGCGGTGGGCATCTGGCGCCGCTCACCGCATTGCTCGACGCGGCGCGTGTGCTGGGTGAGGATGCGTCGCGATTGGCGGCGGCAGTGCGCGACGTGCTCTCAGCAGAGTCGCATTCAATCTGAACGTTGCCGCGCTCAGTACCTCCGCACCACCAACACCCCAAGAATCACCAGCACCATCCCGGCAATTCGGCCCGCCGATATGGGCTGTTCACGCATGCCGAGTGCGCCGAAATGATCGAGCACCAGTGCGGTGAGCAGTTGGCTGGCGATCGCCAGCGACAGCATCGTGGCCACACCGAGTTTCGGCGCTGTGTACGCCGCCGCACTCACGAACACGGCACCGCACAAGCCACCGATCCATGCATACCATGGCAGCGCGCGCGTTGCCATACCATCCGGCGCATTGCGCTGCACGGCGGCGACGATGATCAGCGCGACGCTGCCCACCAGAAACGAGACCAGTGCCGCGTTCACCGGCGATCCGACTGCCTTGCCGAGCTGCGCGTTCAACGGTGACTGGATGGCCAGCAAGGCGCCGCCCAGCAGAATGAAGGCGGTGGAGACGTAGAGCTGTGGCATGCATACCTCGGCGGCGGAAACGGGCGGTGCCCGCCTGAAAGTTAGACGCCATCACGAACGATCAGTTCATGGCCGATCGACCGATGCCATTCTCCACCAGCAGTGCTTCCACGTCATCCGACGCTTCGAGGATTTCGAGTGTTGCGCCAGCATCCAGCAGACGCCGTGCGACCGCCGCGTGCGCGCCGTGTCGTGGACCGTGCAGCGAACCATGGCAGCACCATCCCAGTGGTGTGGCCTGATACCGCGCATCGCGCATTGCGAGCAGCGCGCGGGCCGATGCGTGCGCCAGCAACGCCGAGACCGTGTCGACCGACCCTTCCCATGCCGCACAGTGCAAGGCAGTTCCGGCGTCGTGCCCCGGCGTGGCGGGATCGAATCCAAGCGACAGCATGAGCGTGACCGCCGCAGCATTGCCCTCCCATGCCGCGTCGCTGATTGCACGCTGTTCGTCCGGATGCAGCGCTGCCACGACGTCGGGATGCTCGGCGATCACGGCGTGCGCCATCGCCGCGTCAGCGCGTCGGCATGCGAAGAGCAGTCGCTGCCGTGGCGATGCTGTTTCGAGCATGACGGCGAGCGTATCCACATTCCCGAACTGCGCCGCAACGTCGAGCGGTGCACGGTGGCTGCCGATGGTCCACGTGTAGATGTGGTCACCCGACGGTGGCTGCGCCGCGTATATCCCGCGGCCGGTGCGCATGTCGAGCAGTGCCGGGTCGTCGAGCAGAAGGTGCCGGGCCTGTTCCGAGCGCCCGAGGGCGGCCGCGAGAAAGATGTCGCATTCGGCGCCACGGTCAGCGAGATCCGTTGCGAGTTCCCAGCGGCCAGCGCCACGTGTCCTGTCCAGCATCCACTGCGCGGGCGTGGCGCGATGGTCCACGTCACGGGCATCGATGTCGGCACCGGCATCCAGCAGGAGGTCCACGACGCGCCGCGACCGCGCGAAGTGCAGCGGCGTCTGTCCATCGCCGCCGCGCTCCGATGCGCGCGTCGGGTCCGCATCGAGCATCGACGCCAGCAGCGCATGATCGTCGAGGTGTGCGGCAGCACAGGCGTCAGCAATCGAGCCAGCTGCGCGCAAGCGCTCGGCGGCCGCACCCGTCGCCACATGCAGCGGATGAAAGCCGCCCGCCCACCACCGGCTTTTCAGGTTGGGATCAGCGCCGAACTGCAGCAGCACCTCCACCATCTGCACGTCGTTGGCGCAGGCGACGAGCGCGGGCGCGTCGAATGCGAAGAGCGGCGCGTTGATCAGCGGCCGGAATTCTTCGTGCGCGGCGAGCAGGCGGGCGGCAGTGCTGGCGTCACGCTGCTGCATTGCGTCGTGCAGTTGTCGCCACGGTGCGCGGGAGGCGGCATCGCGATCGGCGATGTGCTGTTTCATGGCGGGCCAGTTCATGAAGCCGTACTCGCGCGCAATGGCGAAGTGCGCGTCCGCAAGCACGATCGCTGACTTGTCCGGGAGGACGGCACGCACGCGGCGCAGCGCGTCTGGCTCACCGCGGGCAAAGGCTCGCAACAGCTCGCGTGCCCGGGTTTTCTGCTGCGCGAGATCGGCTCGCGGGGGGAGCGTATGGCTCGGCGGTACGATCATGGAACGCCTCCTTCGTATGGCCGGCGTCCGCACCATCGGCCCGAAGAGGGCGCATGGAAGACTGCGACTGCAGGGGTGGGCGCTGCCCTGTCCGCGGACCGGTGGCGTCCCCCGACGCCGAGGTGCAAATATCCGGCAGGCGTCGCACCGCCGCAAGCCTCGCCATGTGAGCAGCGCTGTCACGACGACTGCATCACGACCCACGCGCCATCATGCAGGCCAGCATCCATGTCGGAGTTCATCATGCCAGGTCGCCTTCGTCCACTGCTCAGCGCTGCCCTGCTCTGCACTTCTGCGCTCGGAGCGCAGGTGCGGAACGTCGGCGATCTCACCACGCGGCAGATCCGTGCACTGGACCGTGCTCGCACCGTCGTGATCCTGCCGGGCGGTATGCTGGAGGAGCATGGACCGTACCTGCCTGCCTTCACCGATGGGATCCTCAGCGCACGACTCACGACGGAACTCGCCGCCGGCCTTGCACGCGCTCGTCCGGGCTGGACTGTGCTGGTCTTTCCGCCCATCTCGGTCGGCGCGAGTGGATCGAACGAGATCGGTGGCCAGTATTCGTTCGCGGGCACGTATGCTGTGCGGCCGTCCACGCTTCGTGCGGCCTTCGTGGACGTCGCGACGGAGCTGGGTGCGCAGGGATTCCGCCGCATCTTCGTTGTGCACGTGCATGGCTCGCCGCTGCACATCGGCGCACTCGACGACGCTGCCGATTTCTTCAGCGACACCTACGACGGTACGATGGTGAATCTCTGGGGGCTACTGCCGGTGCTCGGTGGCTGGGGCGGTGCCATGGCGGTCATGACACCCGCGGAAAAGGCCGCCGATGGACTGTCACTGCACGCAGGCATGGACGAACACAGCCTGATGCTGCATCTGCGCCCCGACCTCGTGTCACCCGACCATCGCAGCGCCGCGTCAGTGGCTGGCCCGAACTACGCGGAGGCCTTCGCCGTGGCACATCGCGCCGATTGGCCGGGGTATCTCGGTGCACCGCAATTGGCCACCGCAGCCTTCGGCAAGCGGATCTGGACGGCATTCTCCGCCGCATCCCTGAAGACGTCCCTCGAGATCCTCGACGGAAAGGATCCACGGAGTTATCCGCGCTATCTCGCGTATCTGGTGAAACTGCCGGAGTACCAGCGGTGGATTGCCGCGAGCACCGCGCGTGATTCAGCCGCTGCAGTGAAGCTCGCCGAGTGGATGCAGCGTCGACCACGGTGACGCGAACGGCCGTCGGCAGCGGCAGCGCGAATGCTCGCGCCGACAGTCGCTCAGTCGAAACCCGCCATCAACCGCAGCACCGATTCCTGCGTCGCCTTCTCGCGTGGCAGCTCACCGCGAAGGCTGCCGTTGCGCAGCACCAGCACGCGGCTGGACAGTGCCAGCAACTCCGGCAGTTCGCTCGAGATGAGCAGAATGGCGGCGCCTTCGGTCGCCCGCTGATCGATCCAGGCGTGCAGCTCCGCCTTTGCACCGACATCCACACCGCGCGTGGGCTCGTCGAGAATGAGCAGGTCACTGTTCGCGGTGAGCCACTTCGACAGCACCACTTTCTGCTGATTGCCACCCGACAGCGACTGCACCGCCGATTCCCGTCCGCTCCGCAGACCCACACGCGTGAAGCTCGTGGCCACGGCGCTCACTTCTCCGGCTCGATCAATCCAGCCGGCACGCGCGAAACGATTGATCGTCGGCAGGGTTGCATTCTCGCGGCTCGTCATGCCGAGCACGAGGCCCTGTTTCTTGCGGTCTTCGGGGACGAAGCCGATGCCGAGCTTCATGGCGTCGCGCGGATTGCCGATCTTCACGTCACGACCGCGTACGCGGATGCTACCCGCGGCGCGCGGATCGAGCCCGAAGATGGCGCGCGCAAGTTCCGTGCGCCCTGCGCCGACGAGACCCGCCAGTCCAACCACTTCGCCGGCATGCACGCTGAACGACACGTCCCTGAAGAGCCCGGGCGACGTCAGCCCCGACACAGCGAGTCGTTCCTCCCCCCGCGGTGCACAGCAATGCGATGGAAGATATTCCCCCAGTTCACGGCCGATCATCTGCGACACCAGCGTCGACTCGGTCAGTGATGCCGTGGGCTGGGTGGACACATGCTGACCATCACGCAGTACCGTGATCGTGTCGCAGAGCGCAAAGATCTCGTGCATGCGATGCGACACGTAGAGCTGCGTCACGCCACGCTGCTTCAGTTGCCGGATCAGTGCATACAGCCGCTCCGCCTCGGCATCTCCGAGGCTGCTGGTGGGTTCATCGAAGATGATGATCTTCGCTCCTACACCCACCGCCGCCGCGATCTGCACCATCTGTTGCTCGGCCACGCTGAGTGAGTGCATCAGGCGCGACGGATCGATCTGCGCTCCCACCGCTGCCAGGCGCTCCAGCGACCGTGTGCGCAGCGCAGCCGCGTCCACGAAGCCACTTCGGTGTGGCAGGCTGCGCAGGCAGAGATTGTCGCCGACGGTGAGGTTGTCGCAGAACGCGAGTTCCTGATGCACCATCGCGACGCCTGCGGCGAGCGCCTCACGCGGTGATGCGAACCGCACGGAGGTGCCGTCCAGCTCCATCGTGCCGCCGTCGGGCTGGTGCAGGCCTGCGAGCATCCTGCCGAGCGTGCTCTTTCCCGCTCCGTTCTCGCCGCAGATGGCGTGACAGGAGCCCGGCGCCACGTCGAACGAGACGTCGCGCAGGGCCATCATGCCGGGGAACCGCTTGGTGATGCCCCGGCAACGGATGCGCGGTGTGGTCACGCCGGTTTACTGCGGCAGCGCGATGAACTTCGGATCGACATCGGTGCGGAGCGTACACGTGAACAGCCTCAAGCCGCCGGCCAGCGCGTAGATCGCACCCACCGAGAGATCGATGCTACGCGGGATGATCACCAGCGTCGCACCGCCGCCCATGATGGCGAAGGCGCTGGCATCGGTGGCCATCTGAATCAGCGTGCAGCGCAGCACCGGACCGGCGAACCGGCGGAACATCGATGAAGAGGAGTCGGTGTTCGCCACAGCCGCAGGTGTGAATGGAGGAGGCTGACCGACAGGTAAGCTACGGGGGTGGTATGGCGCGTCAACGCGTCGCCCTGTAGCCTCATGCCGACCGCATCCCCGCCCCCTACATCACACGCCATGCGTCTCCACAAGCTGAAGTCCAATGTCGGCGGCAAGGCCGCGTCGACGAAGGCATCGAAGGCGGCCGCTCGCCCGGTCACGCCTGCACGCCGGGTCACACTTGGCGTGATCGTCGGAAATCGCGGCTTTTTCCCCGGCCACCTCGCATCCACTGGGCGGAGCGAGATCCTGCGCGCGCTGGAAGAGGAAGGGATCGACGCGGTGATCATCGACGCCGCCACGACGAACCACGGCGCCATCGAGAGCCGGGACGAGGCGAAGGCCTGCGCGGCGCTGTTCCGCCAGCATCGCGATCGCATCGACGGCGTGGTGGTGACGCTGCCCAATTTCGGTGACGAGCGCGCGGTGGCCGACACGCTGCGGCTGGCGGGGCTGAACGTGCCGGTGCTGGTGCATGCGACGTCGGACGATCCGTCGAAGATGAAGATCGACCATCGCCGCGATGCGTTCTGCGGCAAGATGTCGGTGTGCAACGTGCTCTCGCAGTACGGTATCAGTTTCACGCTCACGTCGGAGCACACGCAGCGTCCCGAGTCAGCGTCATTCCGGCGTGACCTGCGGCAGTTCACCGCGACGTGCCGAGTGGTGCGCGGACTGCGCGGCGCACGGATCGGTGCCATCGGTGCACGACCAGCGGCGTTCAAGACGGTGCGCTACTCGGAGAAGATCCTCGAGGCGGCGGGCATCTCGGTGGAGCCGATCGACCTGTCGGAGATCATGGGTCGCATCGGCCGCCTCACGGACACGGATACTGCAGTGCAGGCGCAGCTCGAGCAGATGCTGGCCTACGTGGACACCAGTGACGTACCGGATCAGGCGCTGATCAAGATGGCGAAGCTCGGGCTCGTGATGGATCGATGGATGAAGGAAGTGGACGTCACCGTCAGCGCGGTGCAGTGCTGGACGTCGATGGAGGAATACTTCGGCGTCGTACCGTGCACCGTGATGAGCATGCTGAGCAACGCCAACCTGCCCAGCGCCTGTGAAGTGGACGTGATGGGCACGATCAGCATGCATGCGCTGACACTGGCATCACAGACCCCGGCCGCCCTCCTCGACTGGAACAACAACTACGGCGACGATCCCGACAAGGCGGTCTGCTTCCACTGCAGCAACCTGCCGAAGGATTTCTTCGAGGCGCCGGTGATGGACTACCAGGAGATCATCGCTGGTACCGTCGGCAAGGAAAACACCTACGGCACCATCGTCGGCAGGGTAAAGGCGGGCCCGATGACCTTCGCGCGCTTCAGCACCGATGATCGCACGGGCGCCATCCGCGGATACGTCGGCGAAGGGAAGTTCACGAAGGACAAGCTGAACACCTTCGGCGGTGCCGGCGTGGTGGAAATCGTCAACCTGCAGCCGCTGCTCAAGCACATCTGCCGCAACGGCTTCGAGCATCACGTCGCGGGCACCTTCTCGCACGTCGCCGACTCGGTGCACGAAGCCGTCACCCAGTACCTCGGCTGGGATGTGATGAGGCACGGCTGACGATGACGATCGTCGTGGGTGTGGACTTCGGCACGCTGAGTGTGCCGGCACGTCGGTGCGCTCTTCGCAGGCCGCTCTACCTGCGCGGGTACAAGTCCGCGCCGAGCGTGACGTCCGCACTGGTCCACGCCGCGTCGAACTGCGTGCGCACAACGGCCGCCGCCGCTGCATTCCTGCGTGCCTCGTGGCTCTGCCAGATGCCATGCAGCGCCCGTGGGTTGCCGGGGTGTGCGACCAATGCCGCACGAAACGTCGATTCGGCCCGCGCCGCGCAACCTGCCGCCAGCAGCACGACGCCCAGGCGCTCACGTTCCGGAAAGAGCCAGTCCGGCGGTTCGTTGTAGCCGAGTCGATCTTCAGCCGCGACGGCTCGCATGAACGCGTCGATGGCGCCGGGAAGATCGCCGCGTGATTCGGCGATGTGGCCCCGAAGATCGGCGATGGCCACGGAGAGCACGTCGCCGCCCCAGTTGACGGGGCCCACCATGGCGTCCTTCGCCACACGCGCCTGCGTGCGCTCGAGCGAGTCGAGCTGCACCGACGCCTCAGCGTGCTTGCCGGTGCGTGCGAGGGCGATGCCGCGCGCCCAGCGATACAACCCTGTCTGCAGTGTGCGGCTTGCGGACGGTGGTGACTGCGCCAGTACCGACGCCCAGTCGCCGAATCGCACCTGCACCAGCAATTCCATCGCGGCAAATGGCTCGAGCATCGCCATGCCGGCCGCCATCGGGTCGGTGAGTGTCACGGTGCGCTTCGCCGCACGCATCGCTTCGGCACGATTCCCGGCAAACATCGCAGCCGCTGCCTCGAACTGCAGGTTGTGGCTGAAGTACGCCATCGCGTAGAAGTTGTCGGTGCCGGTGCGT
>JAYWIJ010000160.1:0-2990 GCA_043788935.1 Gemmatimonadaceae bacterium
CACGTTGCCCAGCACCTCGGTGATGCGCGCTGACACGGCCACGTACTACCGCGCCGTGCGCGGCATCCGGCCGCAGTCGCGGCTCGTGGCACAGAATCGGCCACGACTCTTCCTCGCGCAGCGCGACACTGCGGGCAAGCCCGGTGAACCGGTGCAGGTGACGGCCAACCAGATCACCACGGAGAACGACTCGATCGTGTATGCGGGCGGGAAAGTCGAGATCACGCGCAGCGATCTCGATGCGCGCAGCGATTCGGCGTATCTCGACGGCGGTCGCGAATTCGCCCGCCTCATGATCAGGCCGGTCATCATCGGCAAGGGCGAGCGCGGGTACACGCTGCGTGGCCGGCAGGTGGAGCTCTACACGAAGAACCGGATCGTGCAGCGCGTGCTCGCGCAGGCTGAGGCGCGCGTCACCAGCGAAGACATGCTGCTCACGGCCGACACGATCGATTTGCGTGTTGATGGCAACAAGGCGCAGGCCGCCTACATCTGGGGGAAGTCGCGCGCGCGTGCCGTCTCACCCGATCGCGACCTGATCGCCGATTCGCTTGCGGTGCGCATGCCAGGGCAACAGTTGCGCGAAGTGCGCGCGTTCCGGGACGCCGTCGCGACCACCATTCCTGACACGGCGAAGGTGCGCACCGGTGAGAAGGACTGGCTGAAGGGCGACACGATCTACGCGTTCTTCGATTCCACGGCACGCGCGCGTCCGACCACTTCGTCGCCGAGTGCTGCAGCAACCGCCTCAGCATCGCCGTCAGGGCCGCTTGTACCGCGACCGACGCCCCCAGCACCGCCGCGCGATTCCAGCACGACGGCGGCGGATACGGCGACCGTCAAGCCGCAGTTGCGGGAAATGCAGTCAATTGGCCACGCCAGCTCACGCTATCAGGTGCTGGCGCAGGGCGGCACGCCGCAGCGGCCGGCCATCAACTATTCGCGTGGCGATCGCATCACGGTGACGCTCGACTCGTCGGGCGTCTCGCGCGTGCAGATCGACGAACATGCCGTCGGTGTGTATCTCGAGCCGATGCTCGAGTTGCCTTCGACGGACAGCACGATCGTTCCACCTGTGTCAGCACCCATCCCTGCACGCGTTCCACCGGCCACGCCGCCTGCTGCTGCACCCGCAGTGCCAGCGCGGAAACCGGCCGCCAAGCCAGCCGCCGTCACCCCACGCACTACCCCAGGCCGCCCGTGATCGATCAGCCGACGCCGTCTGATGAAGAACTTCCGGCACGAATCCGCGCGCTCATCGAGCACTTCGCACCTCATGACCGCTCATTGGTCATGGCGATGAACGCCATCTTTGCGTCCGCCGACATGACGACCGGTGTCGCCCGTTTCGACGACGTCGCCGTGAGCTACCGCGAAGATTATCTGCTGCTCGAGCGCGCTGCCGGTCGTGACGCCGAACGCGCGGCGGGTGAACTCAGCCTCGATCAGGTGCGGACACACCTGCGCGAGACACTGCTGCCGCGACTCGTAGCCGAGAACAGCGACACCATCGCATTGCCGGCGACGGGGCTCGACCATCCGGGCGCGAAGATTCAGGTTCTGCCGCAGGTGTGGGCGCACGTGAAGGATCGGCGCGAGCAGGTGACGTCCGAAGTGCGTCGCCGCACCACGGAAGTGCTGCGTGTGCAGACCGGACGCGTGCCGGTGTTCACGCCGACGACACAAGCCAAGCTCACCAGCCGCCTCGAAGCGAAGGGGCTGGTCAAGACGTACAAGAAGCGCAGCGTCGTCAACAACGTCGCGCTCCACCTGCGCCAGGGCGAGATCGTCGGCTTGCTTGGTCCCAACGGCGCCGGCAAGACCACGACGTTCTACATGATCGTCGGGCTGATCCAGCCGCAGAGCGGCACCATCGTGCTGGATGGCACCGACGTCACGGCGATGCCGATGTACAAGCGCGCCCGCAACGGCATCGGCTACCTGTCACAGGAGCCGTCGATCTTCCGCAAGCTGAGCGTCGAGGAGAACATCCTCGCCATCCTGGAAACGTTGCCGATCTCCGCAGCCGAAAAGTCGGCGCGCCTCGAGAAACTGCTGGACGAGCTGAGCATCAAGCACCTGCGCAAGAGCAAGGCGTACGCGCTCTCGGGCGGTGAACGGCGCCGCCTGGAGATCACGCGCGCGCTGGTCACAGAGCCGAAATTCATGATGCTTGACGAGCCGTTTGCCGGCGTGGACCCGATCGCGGTCCACGACATCCAGACCATCGTGTCCGGGTTACGCCACCGCGGGATCGGCGTCCTCATCTCGGACCACAACGTGGAGCAGACCCTCGACATCGTCGACCGGGCCTACATCATGTTCGACGGCCAGGTGAAGGTGTCCGGCACCGTGCGTGAACTGGTGTTCGACGATACGGTGGCCGAGCTGTATCTGGGCCCGACGCTGGCGGCACGCCTGCGCGATCGCTTCGCGCGCGAAGAAGACAAGGTGAGCGCATCATGATACCCATCGTCATGGTCGCAGGAGGCCACCGATGAGCGGCTTCAAGACGGGGCTCAATCAGAGCACGTCGATGCGGCAGGAGATGAAGGTCAATCCACGCCTCTATCAGGCGATGGATCTGCTCTACATGCCCCTGCTCGACCTCCAGCAGCACCTGCAGCAGGAACTGCTCGTCAATCCCTTCCTCGAACTGGTCCCCGAAGACGAGGATGGTGAAGAGGGCGCCGAGACGCTCGAGGTGGCGACGCCTGAAGAGCAGAAGGCCGACAACACCGACGAGATGGACTGGCAGAAGATCCTCGAGGACGGCTTCGAGACCGGTGGCCGCAAGGAGGAGTACGAGGAACGCGAGTACATCGAGCCGGTGACCGTGATGTCGCGCGACCTCATGGATCACCTGCGTGAACAGGTCCAGATGCTGGAGCTCACGCCGCGTGAGGCGTACCTCGCCGACGAGTTCGTGGGCAACATCAACGAGGATGGATATCTCGGCTGTACACTCGACGAGATCCTCATCGGCGTCA
>JAYWIJ010000161.1:0-42913 GCA_043788935.1 Gemmatimonadaceae bacterium
GACAGCCGCCCTTCCTTGTCCAGCCGTCAGGCGATTAGGCCTTGCGACGCTTTGCGACGCCAGCCAATGCCAGCAGGCCGAAGCCCATCAGGCCGACGGTGGCCGGCTCTGGAACGGCCTGGATCGAGACCAGGATGTCCTGGTAGTCGCGATCGGAGACCTGACCCGGACCAGCGCTGCCGAAGCCACGGCCACCGTTAACATTGTCTTCCATGCCGACGTAGAACGTGCCGCTGCCGACGTTGATGATCGTGCCGAACACGCCGGCCGACGTCGAGGCTGCGGTTGCCGAGAACACGGCGAACTGCTGGTTCGGGCTAGCCGAGAAGCTGCCACCGGCGAAGGTGGACTGACCCGACGTGTACACCGTGCCCGCTCCGGCGGCCGGAAGGGCCTGCGTGATCCACACTGCGAACGTGCCCGACACCGACGTACCCGACAGGAGCTGCGCGGCCGTGATGACCGAGCCACTCGACGTCACAACACCCCAGTTCGTGGAGGTCGTGCCGGCGATGCGGCCCAGCAGATTGACGGAGCAGAAACCAGCGCAGCTGAAACCGAAACCGCCCGGGTTCGAGCCGTTCGCCGGCGAGCCGCCGCCGAGGAAGAACTGGCTCGTGGTGAGCTTGGCCGGGGTCAACGGCAGGTAGACCGGATTCTGGCTCGAGCACGACGAAGCCGCGAGGGCCGGCGTGTTGGTCAGAATTGCGCCGACATTGCACACGGCGCGGCCGACGTTGTCATCGGACACGTTGTTCCAGTAGGCACCGGTACCCGAATTGCTAGGGGTGCCAATGGCCTGCCACGTCTGTGCGCTGAGCGGCGAAACAGCCGCAACAGCTGCCAGAGCGGCAACGAAAGAGATACGACGCATGCGGGAAATCCTCGAGGAAGAACTGTGGTACTAACGCGGACGGTTATCCCAAGTGCAGAGGTCGTGCCGTGAGATACCAGCTGGTGCGTCAACACGACACTACTGCGAACCCATTGCCAATCAACGACTTGGCAGATTTGAAACACTTTCCGCAAGAGTTCGCTTCCGGGCGCGGTGTGCGGATGGGCACGACAATCGTTGTCCCCATGCAACAGTTTGCCAGCCCACCCGGACTTTCCTGCCTGATGCCACGACGCCCCCACACCGAAGTCTGGAGGCGTCGCATCCCTGCCACACCGACAGGATGACGGGCGCTCACGCCCGGATCGGCGCCAGCCACCGCGCCATCTCCGCACTGGCCATTCCCTTTCGCAGCGCCAGATCCTCCACCTGATCCTCGCCGATCATGCCGGTCCCGAAATAGCGGGCCTCCGGTCGCCAGAAATACCAGCCACTCACACTCGCCGTCGGCAGCATCGCGCAGCTCTCCGTCAGCGTCATGCCCGCCAGCGCCGGCACGTCCAGCAACCGGAACAGCGTGCGCTTCTCCGTGTGATCCGGACAGGCGGGGTAACCGGGCGCGGGACGGATGCCCTGGTACGCCTCCTGGATCAACGCGGCATTGTCCAGCGACTCGCCGGGCGCGTACCCCCAGTGCTCACTTCGCACCGTCTCGTGCAGCCGCTCCGCCAGCGCTTCCGCCAGCCGGTCAGCCAGCGCCTTCAGCAGGATCGCGTTGTAATCGTCGTGCACCGCCTCGTACGCGGCCACGCGGGCATCGATCCCATGCCCCGTCGTCACGGCGAACGCCCCAACCCAGTCGGGCACCGCACTCTCCATGGGCGCCACGAAATCGGCGAGCGCCATGTTCGGGCGACCCTCCTGCTTCGCCATCTGCTGCCGGATGCTGTGGACGGTGGCCAGCCGCTCACCGCCGCGCTCCGACTCCGTGGCCCACACCGCAATGTCATCCCCCTCGGCGTTCGCGGGAAACAAGCCGATCACGGCCTTCGCCGTCAGCCACCGCTCCGAAACGAGCGCCGACAGCATGGCCTGCGCGTCCTTCCAGAGACTGCGCGCCGTCTCGCCCACCACCGGATCCTGCAGGATGTCAGGGTAGTGCCCGGCGAGCTCCCACGTCTGGAAGAACGGCGTCCAGTCGATGCGCGGCACGAGGTCTTCCAACGGCCAGTTGTCGAACACGGTCACGCCCGGTCGCTTGGGCACCGGTGGCACGCTGGCGGCCCAGTCGATCTGCATCCGGTTGGCGCGCGCGTCCGCCAGCGGCACGAGTCGCGTCGCCTTGCCCGAACTCGCACGGTGCACGCGAATCGCCTCGTACTCCGACTTCACCGCTGCCACATAGGCATCGCGCCCGTCGTCGCTGAGCAGCGCACTCGCCACCCCCACGGCGCGGCTGGCATCCTGCACGTAGACCACCGGCCCGTCGTACTGCGTCTCGATCTTCACCGCGGTATGCGCGCGGCTGGTGGTCGCACCACCGATCAGCAACGGAATGGTGAACCCCTCGCGCTGCATCTCGCCCGCGAGGAACGCCATTTCCTCGAGTGATGGCGTGATCAGCCCACTCAAGCCGATGATGTCCACGTTCTCCGCACGCGCCGCGTCGAGGATCTTTGCGGCAGGCACCATCACGCCCAGATCGATCACGTCGTAATTGTTGCACTGCAACACCACGCCCACGATGTTCTTGCCGATGTCGTGCACGTCGCCCTTCACGGTGGCCAGCAGGATCTTGCCCTTGTTCTTCTGCTCGGCGGCAGGCCGCAGCAGCTTCTCCGCCTCGATGTAGGGAATGAGGTGCGCCACCGCACGCTTCATCACGCGGGCACTCTTCACCACCTGCGGCAGAAACATCTTGCCGGCGCCGAACAGGTCCCCGACGACGTTCATGCCATCCATCAACGGTCCTTCGATCACATGGATCGGGCGCTCGACGGTGCCACGCGCTTCCTCGGTGTCCTCCACGATGAAGTCGGCGATGCCGTGCACGAGCGCATGCGTGAGCCGCTCGCCCACCGGCAATTCACGCCACGCCAGCGAGGTCGTGGCCACCGCCGCCGTCCCCTTCACGTCGACGGCCACTTCCAGCAGACGCTCGGTGGCATCCGGTCGACGATTGAGGACGAGATCCTCGACACGTTCCAGCAACTCCGGCGGGATGTCGGAATAGAGCGTGAGCGCGCCGGCATTCACGATGCCCATGTCCATGCCGGCGTTCACCGCATGGTACAGGAACACGGCGTGAATGGCCTCGCGCACGGGGTTGTTGCCACGGAACGCGAAACTGACGTTACTCACGCCACCGCTGATGCGCGCGTGCGGCAGTGTGGCCTTGATCTCACGCGTGGCGTTGATGAAGTCCACGGCGTAGTTGGCGTGCTCCTCGATGCCGGTCCCGATCGCGAAGATGTTCGGATCGAAGATGATGTCCTCGGCGGGAAATCCGAGGCGTTCGGTGAGCAGCCGGTACGCCCGCGTGCAGATGGCGACCTTCCGCTCCTTCGTGTCGGCCTGCCCCTGCTCGTCGAACGCCATCACGATCACGGCGGCACCGTAGTGCCGCACCAGCGTGGCCTGCCGGATGAATTCCGCTTCGCCTTCCTTGAGCGAGATGGAGTTCACGATGGCCTTGCCCTGCACCTGCTGCAGCCCGGCCTCGATCACGCTCCACTTCGAGCTGTCGATCATCAGCGGCACCTTGCTGATCGACGGCTCGCCAGCCACCAGGCGGAGATACGTGGTCATGGCCGCGACGGCGTCCAGCATGCCCTCGTCCATGTTCACGTCGATCACCTGCGCGCCACTCTCCACCTGCTGCCGCGCTACCTCGAGTGCCGCCTCGTAGTCACCCGCGAGGATCAATTTCGAGAACTTCGCCGAGCCGGTGACGTTGGTGCGCTCGCCGACATTCACGAAGTTGGTGCTCTCGCTGATGACGACCGGCTCCAGGCCGCTCAGGCGCAGCGACGACGGCACCACCGGCACTGCGCGGGGCGTCACACCGCGCACCGACGCGGCGATCGCGCGAATATGTGCCGGGGTGCTACCACAGCAGCCACCCACGA
This sequence comes from Gemmatimonadaceae bacterium, assembly GCA_043788935.1. GTDB lineage: Bacteria > Gemmatimonadota > Gemmatimonadetes > Gemmatimonadales > Gemmatimonadaceae > JACMLX01. The sequence goes on from JAYWIJ010000161.1 coordinate 3,964, forward strand.
TGTTCACGTAGCCGGTGCGAGCCCACTCACCGATGATGCGCGCCATGTCTTCCGGCGATTCGTCATAGCCCCCGAATGCGTTGGGCAATCCGGCATTCGGGTGCGCCGACACGTGCACGTCGGCCACGCGCGACAGTTCCTGCACGTACGCCCGGAGTTCCTTCGGGCCAAGAGCGCAGTTGAGACCAATACTCAGCGGGCGCGCATGCATCAGGCTGATCCAGAACGCCTCGGTGACCTGTCCGCTGAGTGTGCGGCCGCTCGCATCGGTGATCGTCCCGCTGATCATCACCGGAACGCGCGCATGCGTTCCGGCGAAGACCTGCTCGATGGCGAACAGCGCGGCCTTGGCGTTCAGCGTGTCGAAGATGGTCTCGACGAGCAGGATGTCCGCACCGCCATCCAGCAAGCCGCGCGTCGCGTCGGCGTACGCTGTAACCAGTTCGTCGAAGGTCACGTTGCGGGCCGACGGATCGTTCACTTCAGGAGACAGCGACGCGGTGCGGTTGGTGGGGCCGAGCACACCGGCCACGTAGCGCGCGCGCGACGGCTCACGTGTCTCGAACACATCGGCCACCTGCCGCGCCAGCTTCGCACCCTCGACGTTCAGCTCGTACGCCAGCGACTCCATGCCATAGTCGGCCATGGCGATCGAAGTGGAGTTGAAGGTGTTCGTCTCGAGGATGTCCGAACCGGCGTGCAGATACGCTGCGTGAATCGCGCCGATGAGTTCCGGCTTCGTGAGCGTCAGCAGGTCGTTGTTGCCACGCAGGTCGCGATGCCAGTCGGCGAAGCGCGTACCGCGGTAGGCCGCCTCGTCGAGACGCTCGCGCTGGATCATGGTGCCCATGGCGCCGTCGAGCAGGAGCACGCGACGCTTGAGTGCCACGTCCAGCATGGCGTTGCGAGCCTCACGGGTCTGAACCGCTTCGGCCGCACGCGTCTCGTCAAGCGAGAAAGGCGGCAACGGCTCGACGGCCCAGTCGGCGTCGTGATCGTGCGTGTGCGTGTGTGCGCCGGTGTTCATGCGATGGCCTGAGCGGGCAGGCGCGCGGCGCGCAGCCCGAGGATGTGACAGATGGCGTAGGCGAGGTCGGCGCGGTTCAGCGTGTAGAAGTGGAAATCCTCCACGCCTTCGTCCGCGAGCTTGGTGCACTGCTCGGCCGCGAGCGTGGCAGCGACGAGCTTGCGAGTATCGGTGTCGTCTTCGAGCCCGTCGAAATGCCGGGCCATGGAATCGGGCACCGACGTGCCGCACATGGCGGCGAACCGGCGTGTCTGGGAGAAGTTCGTGACCGGCATGATGCCCGGAACGATCGGCACCGTGATGCCCGCAGCGCGCGCCTTCTCGACGTAGCGCAGGTAGATGGCGTTGTCGAAGAAGAACTGCGTGATCGCGCGCGTGGCGCCCGCATCGACCTTCCGCTTCAGGTTGTCGATTTCGGCCTGCATCGACCCTGCCGCCGGATGCGTTTCGGGATACGCGCTGACGCTCAGCTCGAAGTCGAACGTCCGGCGGAGCCCTTCCACGAGATCGGACGCATAGGCAAAGCCATCGGGATGTGGCTCGTATGCCGTGCCCACTCCCGCCGCCGGATCGCCGCGCAACGCGACGAGGTGTCGCACGCCAGAGTCCCAGTATTCGCGCGCGACATCGAGAATCTCTTCACGCGTGGCGCTGACGCAGGTGAGGTGTGCTGCGGGGCTGAGCGTCGTTTCGGAGAGCAGGCGGCGCACGGTGGCGTGTGTCCGCTCACGCGTCGACCCGCCAGCCCCGTAGGTGACGGAGACGAAACTCGGCGACAGCGGTGCCAGCCGCTCGACGGCGCGCCAGAGCTGCGCTTCCATCTCCTCGCTCTTCGGGGGAAAGAATTCGAAGGAGACGCCGAACGGTCGGCTGTCCGGACGGTTGAGAATGGACGGACTCATGCGATGACCGACGGATGTGGAAGTGAACAATCCCAGATGACCACCGTGAGTGGCGCACCGTGCAGTCGCACCGCCTCGCGCGCGGTCAGTCCGGCGGCCGCGCACCAGTGCGTGATGTCGTCGGTGGCGAAGCCCAGGCGGCGGTGAGCGTGCTGGTCGCGCAGCGACTCCTCGCGATGCGGGGCGAAGTCGGCCAGCAGGAGCCGACCGCCCGGGCGCAGCACGCGCGCGACCTCGCGCATGACCGCCACCGGGTCATCGGCAAAGTGCAGCACCTGATGCAGGACGACGAGATCCACGCTGCGGGCCGGCAGCGCCAGATGGTACATGTCGCCATGGCGCAGCTGCACATGGCGGAACTCCGGCGACGCGAGCGCGGCGCGGGCGAAGGCCAGCATCTCGTGTGAACGGTCGATGCCGACGGCGCGCGCGGCGCGGGGCGCCAGCAGGCTGAGCACCCGCCCGGTTCCGGTGCCGATGTCGAGCAGGTCGCCCACCGGCTGGTCGCCGAGCAAAGCGAGCAGGGCCTGTTCCACCTCCTCTTCGGGTACATGCAGCGAGCGGATGTCATTCCACTCGTGCGCATGCGCCTCGAAGTACTGGTCAGCCGCGACCTGCCTCGCCTGCTGCACGGCCGCGAGGCGATCGAGGTCAGCGCTCACCACGTCATCACCATCGCCGAGCAGGTCGATGAACGTCCGTGCCACGTGGCTGTCGGCGAGGCGGTAAAAGACCCAGCTGCCTTCGGGTACGCGGTCGAGGAGTCCCGCGTCGCAGAGCAGGCGGAGGTGGCGTGACACCCGCGGCTGGCTCTGTCCGACGACCTGCGTGATTTCGGTGACGGTCAGCTCTGCATGCGCCAGGATGCCAAGCAAACGAAGTCGGGTGGGCTCAGCCGCTGCGCGCAGGGCGTCGAGAAGGGTGCGGTAGCTGGCAGCGGCCCCATCGATATCAGGCGCGGTGTCGCGAAGTGTGATGGCTGCCATGGATGAAGCATATAAAGCTATGCTTATATGTCAACAGCCGCGTGAGTCGGAGTCAGGTCGGGATCCCCGTCCCCTTGAACGCGCCTCCGACTCGTCCCCTCAAGATCCCCGTCCCCTTGAAGTGTCCCATCGCGATCCATCCCCGTCCCCGCCGATCCTTATATATGTGCTGGTAACCGGCGACCCGGCCCGCGGGGCGCCTGACTGACTTCTGCCGTCACCCCCATGTCCACCACCAGCACCTCCGACACCCGCCCGCCGCTCACCCTCCTCTCCGAAGACGAGATGATGTTCCGCGATGCCGTCGCCGCATTTGCCGCCGAGGATGTCGCGCCGCGTGTGCGGGCGATGGAAGCGGCGGGGAAAATCGACGCCGACATCGTGGCGAAGTACTTCGAGATGGGGCTGATGGGCATCGAGCTGCCCGAGTCGGCGGGAGGCGCAGGCGGCACGGCCATGATGATCGCGCTGGCCGTCGAGGAGCTCAGCAAGGTGGATCCGGCCGCGGCGATCATGGTGGACGTGCAGAACACGCTCGTGAACTACCCGATCCACGCCTACGGCAATGCCGACCAGCATGCGCGCTACCTGACGCGTCTCACCACCGACACGATCGGCGCCTACGCGCTCTCCGAGCCGGAGTCGGGATCGGACGCTTTCGCCCTGCGCTGCAAGGCGGAGCGTACGGCCACCGGCTGGAAGCTCACCGGTCGCAAGCTCTGGATCACGAACGGCGCCGAAGCTGAAATCTTCGTGGTGTTCGCCAATACCGATTTCGAGAAAGGTTATCGCGGCATCACGGCGTTCATCGTCGAGAAGGCGTTCGCCGGATTCTCGATCGGCAAGAAGGAAGACAAGCTCGGCATCCGCGCCTCGAGCACCTGTGAGCTGATCCTGGATGGTGTGGACGTCCCCGATGCCAACGTGCTGGGCCCGGTGGGACAGGGCTACAAGATCGCCATCGACACGCTGAACGGCGGACGGATCGGCATCGGGGCACAGATGATCGGTGTGGCGGCGGGCGCGCTCAAGGCGGCCTGCGACTATCTCAAGACACGCACGCAGTTCGGCAAGCCGCTGAGCGAGATGCAGGGCATTCAGTTCCAGGTGGCGCAGGCCGCGACCGAGCTGGAGGCCGCACGACTGATGGTCTACAACGCCGCACGCCTGAAGGATGCGGGTCAGGACATCGTGCGTGAAGGCGCGATGGCGAAGCTCTTCTCGAGTCAGGTCGCCGAGCGCGTGACGAGCGTCTCGCTGGAACTCTTCGGTGGCTATGGCTACGTGAAGGATTATCCGGTGGAGAAGTTCTACCGCGACGCCAAGATCGGCGCGATCTACGAAGGCACGTCCAACATGCAGCTGCAGACGATCGCGAAGATCGTGCTGCGCTGATCCTGACGAGAGGCGCCATGACGGTCCCGCGACGCGCGCTGCTGCTGACGGTGGTCATGATGGTCACTGAGCAGTCAGCGGGAGCACAGGCCGCGCTGGCGCAGGAGCGCGTCTGCGACATGTCGATGCAGAGCGTGTCGCTGACGCTGGTGGATCGCGCGGGACGGCCGGTGTCGAATGCCGCGATCCTGGTGCGCCGCGTGCAGCGTCGCACCCTCGTGCGTGGCGCCTCGTCGCTGGGAAATGGGACGTACACCGTGATCGAGGATGGTGCGGTGCCCGACCTGCGTGCTGGTGGTGAACCCTTCGACGTCACCTTTCGCCGGGATGACCGGATACGGCGCGTGCGGTTGATCATCGGCATGGATGCCGCACGCTGTCATGTGGCGCTGAAGGGCGGACGGAGCACCGTGCGCTTCTGACGCGAACCGCTCCGGCTGCGGCAACGGTCGCGCTGCAGATTGCGCGACCACCGGGCCGATGACTTTTTACCGCTTGCGACTTTTATCGGCCGGGACGCATGGCCCAGTGCCATGGCGCCCGGTCCGACGCTCACCCGCACCAGAGTCCCCGTGTCCGTCCCGACGCTCCCGCCACTCCCCCCTCGCTCCGCCACCGAGATCGTCGATGGCGCGGTCCAGCTCGTCCGGCCCGAGTTCGCGTACTTTCTGCGGATTGCGGCCATCGGTGCGATCCCGGCGCTGATCCAGGCGGTGGTGACGTTGATCGTGTTTCCTTCGACGACGCTCGATCCGCAGGCCATGCTGCGGCGAGAACTGACCATGCTGCCGCTGACGATGCTGACGTACGCCTTCGCGACGATGCAGTCGGGGGCGGTGATCGGCGGCGCGCTGGCGCAGCTGCGCGGCGATATCCTGCCGACGGTGTGGGACGCGTTTCTGATGGCGTTTCGCCGGATCTTCTCGCTCCTGGGCGCCAACATCCTGTTGTTGCTGATCGTGATGGCAGTGCTGCTGCCGCTGGTGCTGGCCTTCGCGTTCCTCGTCGGGACGAGCGGCGCCGCGCTCACCACGCTGACGGGCGGCCGCGGCGGGACGGTGCTGGCTGCAGTCGTCGGGCTGCTGGTGCTGGTCCTGATCCTCGCCGGTCTGCTCTGGATCTTCGCACGATCAGCGGTCATGACGGCGCTGGTCATTGCCGAAGGACTTGGACCGATTCAGGCACTCAAGCGCGCGCACTTCCTGTCCTCGGGCAGTCAGCTGCGACTCGTCGGGACGTACGGACTCGTGTTCATCATCATCCTGGTGGTGTATCTCGTACTGGCCGGTGTGGCACTCGCCTTCCGCAATCAGCAGGCACTGGTGCAGGCGCTGCTCAGCGTGCTGCTGATCCCGGTGGTGCCGATCCTCGGCGCGATCATGCTGCTGACCTACGCCGACCTGCGCGTGCGTCGCGAAGGCGCTGATCTCGATGCCGCGCTGGATGCCCTGACCGGCCTCCCTGCACACGGCTGATGCTCGCGCTGCTGCTGCAACTCCAGACGCCGGCGACACCGGCGGCGGTGCGCGACACCATTTCGCGCATCGTGCTGGAGCGCGGGTACTATCGCAACGTCACCTCCACCTTGCTCTCGCGCGGCTGGGAGTGGCTGACGCGCACGCTGCGTGACCTCTTCCTGCAGGCGGCGGGCAGTCGCGGCACCTATCTGATCTCGTTGTCACTGATCGCCGTGATGATCATCGCGATCATCGTGCGCAGCGTGATCGTGGCGCGTGCGCGGCGACAGGCGGCGTCGCAGCGCGTGCGCGATGCCAGTGCCGACGAACTGCTGGCCCAGGCACGTGGCCTGTCAGCGCAGGGTGCGTACGTGGACGCGGCGCATCTGCTCTACGCGGCCGTGGTGGCGCGCCTGATGGAGACGAAGAAGGTGCGCCGCCATCCCTCGAAGACCGTCGGCGACTATTTCCGCGAACTGCGCGCCGTCGGCGACGCGAGCGCGGCGCCGTACCGCAGCTTCGCGCAGACGTACGAGATCGTGGCCTACGGCGACGGGCTCTGCGACGCGGTGCGGTTCGCACGACTGGAGCAGCTCGCCGCACCGATGCTGCAGCTTCGCGCAGCGACGGCCGATGCGGCCTCCGTGCGCGCCGCCTGATGACCACACCGCCGCTGGACACGGGCACCAACATCGAAGGCGCCGCGTCGCGCAGGCGCGCACGACAGGGCACGATGCTCACCATTGGTGCACTGGCCGCGCTGATGGTGCTGATCGTGCTGCTCACCCCCGTCACCGACGACGATTCCGACTCGCGCCTGACCACGAACCGCTACGGCGCCGGCAACGCGCGGCTCGCCTACGATCTCGCCGCGCGTCTGGGCTGGCCGGTCCGCCGACGCACCACGCCGCTGCGCGGCACGCTCGACACGACCGTGATCTACGCCGTGTTCGATGGGCCCACGACCATGCGCACGGAGGATCGCGTCGCCATCCTCGACGCCGTGCGGCGCGGCGCGGGTCTGCTCACCGCACCCCAGGCCAGCACACCATTCGCGCTCCTCGATTCGCTCGGCCTGCAGACGGGAAAGATCGGCGCCGTGACCGGCACGCCGCTCGGGACATGTCCCAAGGAAACCGACCCGCTGGCATCACTGCGCGTCCGTACGCGCATGGTCACGTTCGACACGCCGCACACGCGCAAGAGCGCGCAGCGGCCGAAGGTGCCGTGGCCGGCCGACGCACGCACCCTGCTGGCGAGCGATGTGCAGGCGGTGCCCAGAGGCGAACAGGACGACGACACCGACGCGGTGGCGCAGGACTCCGCCTCCGCTGCGCCCGGCGCCGACAGCGTCACCGTGACACCGATCGCCGGCAAAACGACCACCGATCTGCGTCCGACGATGGTGGCCTTCACACTCGGGGAGGGTCGCGTGGTGGCGCTCGCCGATCCGGACGTGCTGCGCACCGACCAGATGCGCAGCTGTGCGATGGGTGGCGCACTGAGCGTGGTGCGTGCGCTCGAATTCCTGAGTGCGGGTGGTCGCCGCCCCGTGGTGTTCGCCGAGTTTTATCAGCAGGAAACCGTCGATGGACCGTTCGTCGTGGTGCGCGAGTGGCTGGTGCGGAGCGCGCTGGGCCGGACGGTGCTGACGCTGATGATCGCGTCGCTGCTGCTGATCGTCGCGCGCGGACGTCGCACACTGGCGCCGGTGTACCGCGCGCGTGAGGAGCGACGCTCGCCGCTGGAGCACGTCGATGCACTCGCCACCGCGTGGCAGACGGTGCGCGGCACGCGGACCGTGGCGCGGATGCTGGCCCGCGGCATCCGTCGGCGTCACGCGGCAGGTCGCTGGCGCTCGCTGGACGACACCGAATTCCTCTCGGCACTCGCGGCACGTCATCCCGCCATCGCCGACGACGCCGCGCGATTGTCACGAGCCATCGAGGCCGCGCCGTCGCCCTCCGAACTCCCTGCGCTGCGTCAGGCGGCAGCGCACATTGATGCGGAGTGCCTGACTCCGTGACCGACTTCCTCCACGATTCATGACCACGCCAGTTCATCAGACGACCGCCACCGCCGAGCTGCTCGACGCGCTGCGCACCGCCATCCGTCGCCGCATCGTGGGGCAGGATCTCGCGATCGACGAACTGCTGGCCGCGCTGCTCGCACGCGGGCACGTTCTGCTCGAGGGTGTGCCGGGCGTGGCCAAGACGCTGCTGGTGCGCATCGTGGCGGGGGCGTCGGGTGTGCGGTTCGGGCGCATCCAGTTCACGCCCGACCTGATGCCCGCCGACATCACCGGCACGTCGGTGCTGCGCGGCAGTGACGGGCGCTTCGAGTTCCGTCCCGGCCCGTTGTTCGCCGACATCATCCTGGCCGACGAGATCAATCGGGCGCCGGCCAAGACGCAGGCCGCACTGCTGGAGGCCATGCAGGAGAAGCAGGTGACGGTGGATGGCACGCGCCACGACCTCGGTCAGCGCTTCACGGTCGTCGCCACGCAGAATCCGGTGGAGTTCGAGGGCACGTATCCGTTGCCCGAAGCGCAGCTCGATCGATTTCTGGTGAAGGTGCGCGTCGGGTATCCGGCAGCATCCGACGAGCTGGCGATGCTGCAGGCGCATGCGCGAGGCGACGATCCCGAGCGCAACGCCTCAGGTGACGGTGCGGCGATCACGGCCGAGCAGCTCGATGCGCTGCGTGACGCCACCGATCACGTGACGATCGCACCCGAAGTGATTGCGTACATCAACGCCGTGGTGCGGGCCACGCGTGAAGATCCGGCGCTGGCGCTGGGCGCATCACCGCGTGCGGCGGTGGCACTGCTGCGACTGTCACGTGCCGCCGCGGTGCTGGCCGGCCGGGATTTCGTCACGCCCGATGACGTGAAGGGATTTGCACCGGCCGCGCTCAGGCATCGTTTGATCCTGAGCCCCGAGCTCGACGTGGAAGGTCGCACCACCGACGACGTGCTGGCGGCCGTCCTGCTGCGCGTCCCGGCACCGGTCTGACCGCGTGATTCGACGGTTCGTCGCGGTCGTGTTCCGGTACGTCCCGACGGCGAAGCTGGCGGCGTGCATCGCGGCGGCGGCGCTGCTCTGGCTCGTCCCGCTGCCGGCGCCGTGGGCTGCGATCGCCGGATTCGCCGGCATTGCCGTCGTCTTGGGCGCCGCGCTCTGGGATCTGCTGCAGCTTCCGTCGCGTGCATCGCTCACGCTCACACGCACGGCACCGCCGCAGCTTGGTTCAGGCGATGACGACGCGATCACGTACACGCTCTCCTCCGCGTGGCCGCAGCCGTTGCGGGTGGAACTCGCTGACCGCGGTCTGACCGCGCTGGCCGGCGACGGTGTCACGACGCACGCACTCACGCTGCCGCCGCTCGGCACGGTGACCACCAGCACGCCGATCCGCGGCCTCCGTCGCGGTCCGGCCCAGCTCACCGACGCGGCGCTCCGCGTGCACGGACGACTGGGCCTCGTCGACGTCGTGCATCGGCAGCCGATGCAGGCGCAGGTGGACGTGGTGCCGTCGCTCTCGCAGGTGCGACGATTCCGCTTGCTGGCCGTGCAGCGCCGTCTGCGCGACGCGGGCGTGCGGCAGATCCGTCGACGTGGCGGCGGCATGACGTTCGATGCGCTGCGCGAGTACGTCGCCGGTGACGATCCCCGCCACATCGACTGGAAAGCCAGCGGCCGTCGCGGGACGCCGCAGGTGCGACAGTACACGGTGGAACAGGGCCAGACGGTGATCATCGCGCTCGACGCCGGCCGTCTGATGACACAGATGTCCGGTGATCGCTCGCGCTTCGAGTACGCCATCAACTCCTGCCTCGTGCTGGCCGACGTGGCACTGCAGGGCAAGGACAAGATCGGCCTGCTGGTATTCGACGACCAGATCCGCGGCTGGGTGCCGCCGTCCAGCGGCGCCGCAGCGATGCGCGCGATCCGCAGCACGCTCGCCGGGTGCGAAGCACGACTGGCCGAACCCGATTACGCGCTCGCATTCCGCACGCTGGCGCAGAAGCAGCGCTCGCGCGCGCTGGTGATCTGCCTCAGCGACGTGATCGACGTGCGCGCGAGCCGCGCCATCGTCACGCATACACGTCACGCCGCACTGCGGCACATCACCGTGTTCCTGGCGCTGCGCAACGACGCGCTCGTCGCTGCAGCGCAGCCAGCTGCAGGCGGCAGCGAAACGGCCGCGTGGCAGGGCGCCGCCGCCGAGTCACTGCTCGACGCACGCTCGGAGGCGTTGCTGCGCATGCGTCGCTCGGGTGTGCAGGTACTGGACGTACCGCCGCAGGCGATGAGCGCGGCGCTCGTGAATCGCTACCTGTCGATCAAGGCGCGGGGCGAGCTGTAGTCATCGCGACATCGGCATCGACATCGTCATGCCGGCCCAGCGACAGGTACCATCCCATCCAGATCGCGGTGATCACGGCGGTGGCGTATTTCGCACTGTCGGGCAGTTTCGACGGCGAGATGTTGCCTTCGATCACGCCGGCCATGATCAGGAAGAGCACCACGCAGGCCACCAGATGCAGCGAGCGCACGCCGTTGGCGGCAAGTGCTTCGCGCCGCGTGCGATCGCCGGGAATCAGCATCGCCGTTGCAATCAGCAAACCTGCCGCGCCGGCGAGGCAGATGGCGCTCAGCTCGAGCACACCGTGTGCTGCCACGAAGCCGAGGATCTGTTTCCCGATGCCTTTGGTGATGTAGAGCCCGACGCCCGCGCCAAGTGCGGCGACGCCGTTGAACACCAGCGCGAACACCGTCAGCACGCCAGCCGTGATGCCGCCGGCGAAGGCCATCAGCGCGACCTTGATGTTGTTGGTCATCAGAAATGCCGACAGCGCCGAGCCGCGCTCGTCCTCGCCGTTCGGCAGGTAGTCGGCGCCCGTCTGTCCGCGCTGCTGCCCTTCCTCGGCGCGTGCGATCATCCCGGCCGACAGCATGCGCGTGGCCAGTGCCGGATCACGTACGATGGCCACGATGGTCGCGACGGCCGGGACGAACAGCAGTGCACTGGCGACGGCCACGTGACGCCAGCTCCGGCGGATCTCGCGCGGCACGTCATGCGCCATGAAGTGGATGACGCGCGTGATGCCCTGCGTGGGACGGCGGTACAGCAGGTTGTGTCCGGCGGAGACGAGACGGGAGAGCATGAACACGGCATCACCACCGCGTCCGCGATCGGCAGTGCGCAGACGTGCCAGGTCGGTGGCCACTTCGCGATACGACTCGACGAAGGCCGTCACTTCGTCTTCGCCCAGCGAACCCAGTCCGCGACGACGGACGCTCGTGAGTTCAGTCGCGAACGCATCCCAGCGCGGACGTCCCTCGGCCACCACGGCCCACTCTTCGCGACGGGTGCCGCTGGCGCTGCTGGTCGGGCGATGCGAGCGCCGCGCCCGCAGTTCCTGCTGGTGCAGCGCACGCAGTGCCGTCACGGCATCGGCCCGCACATCGGCATTGAGCCGCTGTACCAGTGCGGCAGCGAGGCGCTGGCGTGATGTGTCATCGAGAGTGGATTCGCGCTCGATGAACCGGTCCAGCAGGGCGAAGCGCTCGTCGTCCAGGGTGGCGGTCACCGGGTCGCCGTCCGTGGTACCGGCGATCACCGGCGCCTGTCGAGTGTGGCGAAGCAGCCGTTCGCGCACCACGATCGTGCCGGCCACCAGATCGCCGAGCCGCTGGTTGCGGGCATTGGCCACGACGGTGACCATGCCGACGAAGTAGCCGAGCGGCAGGAAATCCACGAAGCGGATGACGTTGCGCGCCGCGCTGGCGCCGATGTCCACGCCGCCGCCCCCGTTGCGGACCACGCGCAGGCCGAGCAGGCGCTTGCCGGGCGTCTGGCCGTCCCAGATCGCTTCGAAGGCGACGAAGTAGCCCCAGATAATGATGAACTGCCCGAGGATGATGATCGCCTTGAGCCAGCCGCTGCCGCCGAAGTCGCGGAGGGTGGGCATCAGCCTGGGCAGTGACGAGGCGCCATACCAGAGAGTGCCGATCAAGACGAACATGATCAGCAGGTCGATCAGTGCGGCGGCACCACGGGTGCCGATGCCGGCCAGCGTGTACGACACGACGACCTGTTCCGGCGTTTCGACGTCGAGGGTGGCATCGAGCGAAGCGCGCGGGCGCGTGGCGGCAGTCATGCAGGGATTCTAGCACCACCGTTGGGTGCAGGACGAAACGAGGCGGGGCGCCGACGGAATCCGCCGACGCCCCGCATGCCCAGTCATGCAGCGTGCCGCGATTACTTCTTCTTCGCGGCCTTCTTGGTGGCCTTCTTCACGACCTTCTTCACGGCCTTCTTGGCCGCCTTCTTCGCTGCGGCCTTTGACGCGGACGCCTTGCCGTTCACGAACGCCTTGAGGCTGGCGCCGGCCTTGAACTTCGGGGCCTTGGAGGCGGCGATCTTCACCTTCTCGCCGGTCTGCGGATTGCGACCCACGCGGGCGTTGCGCTTGCCGACGCTGAACGTGCCGAAGCCGGTGATGCCGAGCTTCTCACCCTTCTTCAGCGCCTTCGCGATCACACCCTCGCTGGCGTCGAACAGCTCCTTCATGGCAGCATTGGCCTGCTTCTTCGACAGCCCGACGTTATCGACCAGCGCGTTCACGATGGTGATTCTGCTCATCGTTGCATTCTCCAATTGACGGTGTTGACACGTGAGTCCGCGCCAGTGGCGCACCGGGAAGCTGGCAACGACACACGGGTTCTGCAAGCGGGGTAAGGGTTTTTCGGTATTTTTGACCGTACGCGGTAGCGGCCACGCCATCAGGAATCGTCCGGAAACCCTTACAGGCACTGCGCTGGAGCCGAAACACGATCCCGGCTGACGCTCCAGCCACGGGCGGCACGATGCGCGCGGTTTCGGGGTATGTTGGCGCTGTGCACGGCCGTGAGGCTGGCGCATCTCCCGGCAGCGCCTGCGCGCCGGTCGATCACAGAACCCTATATCCACAAAGGACTTCCATGCCTTCCCTCCGTCGGTCGCGTCACACGTCGTCCCTGCTGCTCGGGGCCCTCTTGGCATCGCCGCTCGGCGCCCAGGCGACCCAGAATGCTCCGACGCCGCCGATGATCGAAGTCACCGGCAGCGGCGAAACGAAGGTCACCCCCGACCGTGCGCTGGTGTACATCGGCGTACAAACGAAAGGCCGCACCGCGGCACTCGCCGGTCAGGAAAACGCCAGACTGGCGAACGCCGTGCTCGCGGCGGTGCGGGCGGCGGGCATCGCGCGCGAGCAGGTCGGGACGATGAACTACTCGGTGCAGCCGAGTTACCGGTACTTCCCCGACGGTCGCAAGCCGGAGCTGACGGGCTACGACGCGGCCAATACCGTACGCGTGGAAGTGCGGTCAGTGGATCTCGTCGGCAAGGTGATCGACGCGGCGCTCGGCGCGGGCGCAAACAACATCAGCGGCATTTCGTTCTATGCGTCGCAGATGGACTCGGTGCGCCGAGAGGCGATGGCGGCGGCCACCACCGATGCGCGGCTGAGCGCCGAGGTGATGGCGCGTGCGGCGGGCGGTACACTCGGCGCGCTCATTTCCCTGACGACGCAGATAAACGACGGGCCGCGCCCGTACGTGATGCAGGCCATGGCGATGCGCGGCAAGGCAGCCGACGAATCGACGCCGGTGGTGGCGCCGACCGAACAGACCGTGAACGCCGCCGTGATCGGGCGCTGGCAGTTCATTCCCGGCAGCGGACGCTGACCCACTGAACGCTGGCTGGTTGGCGGGCCGGTCCCCGTACGGGGCTGGCCCGTCCTTACATTCGCGACATGGCTAACACCACCACACCCGAGCCGCGCCGCGCCGATGCCGCAGGCCGCGATCCGAACGGCTTCACGCCGTACATCACCGCTGACCGTGAGGTCACCGAACTCACGGTGCCCGCCGTCGTCATCGGCGCGATGCTCGGATTGCTCTTTGCGGCCAGCAGCGTCTATCTGGCGCTCAAGATCGGCCTGACCGTGAGCGCGTCGATCCCGATCGCCGTGCTGTCGATCACGATCTTCCGCTCGATCAACAAGGCGATGGGCGTGACCGGTCCGCAGATCCTGCGCAACAACATCGTGCAGACGACGGGTTCGGCCGGCGAATCGATCGCCGCCGGCGTGGTGTTCACGCTGCCCGCGCTGCTGCTGCTGGGTTACGAGCTGCCCTGGACGCTGGTGGCAGCGGTGGCACTCATCGGCGGCTTGCTGGGTGTGCTGCTGATGATTCCGCTGCGCGAGTCGCTGATCGTCAAGGAGCATCGTACACTCAAGTATCCCGAGGGTACCGCCTGCGCCGACGTGTTGATCGTGGGTGAGGAGCGCGGCGTGCAGGCCGGCACGGTGTTCATGGGCTTCGGCATCGGCGCGCTGTACAAGTTCCTGAATTCGGGCGCGAAGCTCTGGGCCGAAGTGCCGAAGTGGACGTTCGAGAAGGTGATGCCGAACGGGCGGAAGGCGCTCTTCGGTGAAATGCAGGCGGAGATCAGCCCTGAACTGGCCGGTGTGGGATTCATCATCGGACCGCGCATCGCCGGCTATCTCTTCGGCGGCGGTGTGCTGTCGTACTTCGTGCTGATCCCGGCGATCAAGCTGTTCGGCGACGCACTGACGGCACCGATCTTCCCGGCCACGATTCCGATCAGCGAGATGGGCGCCGGCCAGGTGCGGGCGAACTACATCTTCTACATCGGCGCCGGTGCGGTGACCGCAGCCGGGTTGATCAGCCTCGGACGATCGATGCCGGTGATCTGGTCGGCGCTACGCGCGGGCTTCGGTGATCTCTCGGGATCGAAGGCGGGCGCTTCGGTGGCGCGCACCGCGCGCAACCTGCCGATGAGCATCGTGCTGGCCGGCGTGGTGGCGCTGGTGCTGGTGATGGCCTTCGTACCGCCGGTGGCGATCGGCATCGTGGGCGCGCTGCTGGCGCTGTTCTTTGCGTTCCTGTTCGTGACTGTCGCCAGCCGAGTGACGGGGCAGATCGGTGCATCGGCCAGCCCGATCAGCGGCATGACGGTGGCGACGGTGCTGCTCACGGCGCTGATCTTCCTGGCCGTCGGCTGGACGGGCATCGAACATCGCGTGCTGGCGCTCAGCATCGGCGGCGTCGTGTGCATCGCCGCAGCGGTGGCCGGTGCGACGTCGCAGGATCTCAAGACCGGCTATCTCGTGGGCGCCACGCCGAAGCGGCAGCAGATCGGCCTGCTGGTCGGTGTGACGACGTCGGCGCTGGTGGTCGGGCTGATCATCAGCTTCCTCAACGACGCCAAGACCACGCTGGTGCAGCGCACCTACGCCAACGTGCAGATGTCCGAGGTGGAGCCGTTGCTGGCGGTGGTGGTGAACGGGCGCATCACGTTGCGCGTTGCCAGCACGGCGCAGACGAACGACGTGTACAAGGTGGGTCGGTTGTATTCAGTGCAGAACGACGTGCCCGCCGGCCGCTATCTGCTGGATCGCTCGACGAATGCGGTGAAATTCCTCATCGACCCCGGCATCGGCGGTCGCGAGACCACCGACTACCTCGGCAACACGGTCGAAAAGCTCGACTCACCGAAGAGCCAGATCATGGCGCTGGTGATCGACGGCATCCTCACGCAGAAGCTGCCGTGGGGACTGATCCTGATCGGTGCATTTCTGGCGATCGCGATGGAGATCTTCGGCATCAACTCGCTGCCGGTGGCTGTCGGTGTGTATCTCCCGATCTCGACGTCGGCGACGATGTTCATCGGCGGCGTCCTGCGCTGGATCGTCGACCGGCGCGTGGCAGCCACGCAGGGTGAGGAAGCGGCGCACGGCGACTCCGGTCCGGGCGTACTGTTCTCGTCAGGATTGATCGGCGGCGGGGCCATCACGGGCATCGTGCTGGCCGCCATGACCGTCCAGAAGTACGACGGTGCCTACAACTTCTCCTCGCTGCTCGGCGCTGCGGCGGAAAATCCGATGGTGGCCATCGCGATCTTCACCGCGATGCTGCTGGTGCCGCTGTATCACTTCGGGACGGCGAAGCCGAAGGCGTGACCGGTGCTCGTGTGATCGTGCGCTGGTGTCCTGTCCGAACAATTCCCGACGCGTACGCACGCACGACGCACGTACCGAACGCGACTGCAGCAAAGTTCCCGTGTATCAGTCGTGCATCCAGGGAACTGCATCCGGCGAATACGGTTTTAGGCAATAGAACCGACGGGCGGATTTCACCGCGCCGGTTCGCCTTTACTGAATTCGGGAATTCATCAGATGAAGCGTTTTCTGACCGCAGTTGCATTGCTCGGTGCCGTGGCTCTCACGCCGCGTGTCGTCGTCGCGCAGCAGAAGGACATCGTCGAGACGGCCGTCGCCGCCGGCACGTTCAACACGCTGGCCAAGGCGCTGACCGCCGCTGGCCTCATCGAGACGCTGAAGGGCGCAGGCCCGTTCACCGTTTTCGCACCGACCGATGCCGCATTCGCCAAGCTGCCGCCCGCCGTGCTGAATGGCCTGCTGGCTGACAAGGCGAAGCTGACCGCCGTGCTGACGTACCACGTCGTGCCGGGCAAGGTGATGGCATCGCAGGTCGTCGGCCTGAGCGAGGCCACCAGCGTGCAGGGCAGCAAGATCGGGATCATGGTGATGGGCGGCAAGGTGATGCTGAACCACGCGTCGACCGTGACGGCCACCGACATTCAGGCCAGCAATGGCGTGATCCACGTGATCGACACCGTCATCCTGCCGCCGACCAAGTAATCGGCAGGGGTGAGCTCGCTCACTCCCATCGAAGGAATGCACCGAACGCCCCGTCGACCTTCGTGGTCCGGCGGGGTGTTTTGCGTCACGCACCGGCTGCGCACCCCGCGAACGTCGAGGATCGCGCATCGTCGTCCGAGCGCGTAGCGTTGGCGGATGCACCGGACGACGCTCCGGTTCGCAATCACGCCTGCCCACATCGCCGTGTCCCTGCTCCGAATTTCCGCCGTTGCACTCGTCGTTGCCACCGCCGCACCGCTCGCCGCCCAATCGACGGCGCGCACTGCGCCGCGCGCCGAGATGATCGTCACGAATGCGCGCATCTACACGGCCGATGACGCACAGCCGCTGGCGGAGGCCATGGCGATCAGCGGCGGGAAGCTGCAGTTCGTGGGCAGCGCGATGGAAGCGATGTCGTTGCGCGGACCGGCCACGACGCTGATCGATGCCGGCGGCCGGACGATCATCCCCGGCATGACCGACGCCCACGCTCATCTCTACCAGCTCGGCGGCGTGTTGCGGCAGGTCGACCTCACCGGCACGCGCTCGTACGAGGAAGTGGTGGCACGTGTGGTGGCGAAAGCGGCGACGCTGCCTGCCGGCACGCCGGTGATCGGCCGCGGCTGGGACCAGAACGACTGGAGCGACACACGCCTTCCGAGCAACGCAGGCCTCACCGCCGCGACACCGAATCATCCGGTGGTGCTCACGCGCGTGGACGGTCACGCGATTCTCGCGAATGCGGTGGCGATCGCGAAGGCCGGCATCACCGCCGAAGCAAAGGACCCTGAGGGTGGCCGCATCCTGCGTGATGCGCGCGGCGCCGTGACCGGTGTCTTCGTGGACAATGCGCAGCGGCTGCTCGCTCCGGCGACGACGGGCGGCGCGGCAGCCAACCCGCGCGACCTGCTCAGGAGCGCCGTGCAGGAAGCCAACCGCTGGGGACTGACCGGCGTGCACGACATGGGCGTCTCACCCGCCGTGGTGGGTACGTATGAAGTAGCGGCACAGGCGGGCGAACTCACCCTGCGCGCCTACGTGCTGCTCTCGGGTGACAGCAGCAGCGTGGCCTGGGCCTTCGCCAAGGGACCACGCAGCGCACTATTCGACGGTCGGCTCTGGGTTCGCAGCATCAAGTTGTACGGCGACGGCGCTCTCGGCTCGCGCGGCGCCGCGCTGCTGGACCCATACGCCGACGACACGCAGAACAACGGCCTGCTGGTGATGCAGCCCGACTACATCCGCGGCGTGAGTGAAGCGGCGCTGCGCAACGGGTGGCAGCTCGCTACGCACGCCATCGGCGATCGTGCCAACCGCATCACGCTCGATGCCTACGCCGCCGCGCTGAAAACGGTCCCGACAGCCGATCACCGGTTCCGCATCGAGCACGCGCAGATCATCCATCACGATGACATCGGCCGCTTCGCCACGCTCGGCGTGATTCCCAGCATGCAGGCCAGCCACCAGACCAGCGACATGTACTGGGCCGGCAATCGGCTCGGCACCGAGCGGCTGCGTGGGGCGTATGCGTGGCGCTCGTTGCTCGCCGCCGGATCGATCATTCCGAATGGCAGCGACTTCCCGGTCGAGAACGTGAATCCGCTGATCAGCTTCCACGCCGCCGTCGCCCGGCAGGACGCGGACAACTTCCCGGCGGGCGGCTGGTACCCGGAGCAGCGCATGAGCCGCGAGGAGGCGCTCCGCTCCATGACCATCTGGCCGGCGAAGGCGGCTTTCCAGGAGTCGGTGCTCGGTTCGCTGACGGCTGGCAAGTACGCCGACTTCGTGCTGCTCGATCAGGACGTGATGCGCGTGGCACCGGAACTGATCCTTCAGACCCGGGTGCTGCAGACCTGGGTCGGCGGCGCGAAGGTGTACGAAATGACGGCGCGCTGACGGCGCCGGCACTTTCCGCGTGTATGGTCGCACGTTGCGGCCTCATCAAATTAGACTTGTACCATGCTCAACGATTCCTCCATCGCGTTCCTGAAGCAGCTCCTCGATACGCCCGGTCCATCGGGGTACGAGTCCGCACCGGCCAAGGTCTGGCGCGCCGAGGCAGCGACGTTCGCCACGGTGCGTTCCGACGTCATCGGCAACTCACTCGCTGAAGTCGCTGGCAGTGGCGGGCCGACGATCCTGCTGGCCGGTCACATCGACGAGATCGGCGTGATCGTCACGTGGATCGACGACAACGGCTTCGCGTACATCGACGGCATCGGCGGCTGGGACACGCAGGTGCTGGTGGGTCAGCGAATCCGGTTCATCGGACGGCACGGTGAGGTGTACGGCGTGGTCGGCAAGAAGCCGATTCACCTGATGAAGCCCGACGAGCGCGACAAGGTCACGAAGTTCGCCGACATGTGGGTGGACATCGCCGCGACCAGCCGCGCCGAGGCCGCCGAGCGTTTGTCGGTGGGCGACTGCGGTGTGCTGGATGCCAAGGTCACCGACATGCCGAACAACCGCATCGTGTCGCGCAGCATCGACGACCGCATCGGTGCGTTCATCGTGCTCGAGGCGTTGCGACGCTACGCCGAAAAGCCGGGCGCGGCGCGCGTGGTGGCCGTGGCGACCTGTCAGGAAGAGATCGGATATGCCGGCGGCGGCGCGCGCGTGGCCGCGCAGTCGATCGGCCCGCAGATGGCGATCGCCGTGGACGTGACGTTCGCCACCGATCACCCCGGGATCGAGAAGAAGGAAGTGGGTGAGCACAAGCTCGGCGGCGGTCCGGTGCTGACGCGCGGCAGCGTGACCAGCCCGGTGGTGTTCCGCCTGCTGCGTGACACGGCCGAATCACTGGAGATGCCGTACTCGCTGCATGCGGCGGGTCGGGCGACGAGTACCGACGCCGATGCCATCCAGCTCGCGCGCGACGGTGTCGCCACGGCACTGGTGTCGATCCCGAATCGCTACATGCACTCGCCGAACGAGATGGTCAGCCTCGACGATCTGGATGCCGCGGCGACGCTGATCGCCGAAGCCTGTCGTCGCGTGGACAACAGCACCGACTTCACCGACCGGTGACTGGCAGGCCCGGTGTGCGCGGTCGCGCACCGGGCCACGCCTGCTGAACACGATGTCGCTGCACTGCTGGTCGTCGCCGCGCTATGCCATCACCCTGCCGGACGGCCACCGCTTCCCGATGGTCAAGTACGCGCTGCTGCGTGAAGGAGCCCTCGCGCAGGGGCTCGTCGCGCCCGAGCGACTGCACGAGCCCGAGCGCGTATCACACGACGACCTGTGGCGCGTGCACACACGCGAGTACGTCGATGGCGTGGAACATGGCACGCTCGACGCGGCCCATCAGCGTCGTATCGGACTGCCGTGGAGCGAGTCGTTCGTGGAGCGCGCCTTCCGCGTGGTCCGCGGCACCGTGGAGGCGAGCGACCATGCGGTGACGCATGGCATCGCAATGAACTTCGCCGGCGGCACGCATCACGCCTTCCCCGATCGCGGCGAAGGATTCTGTGTCTTCAACGATGTCGCCGTCGCGATCCGACGGCTGCAATCGCTCGGCGCCATCCGTCGTGCCTGCATCGTGGATCTCGACGTGCACCAGGGCAACGGTACGAATGCCGTCTTCGCCGATGACGACTCGGTGTACACGTTCAACATGCACGGCGCGAAGAATTTTCCGTTTCACAAGGTGCCGGGCACACGTGACGAAGAGCTGGACGACGGCATCGGCGACGACGAGTACCTGACGCGTCTTCGCGCCGCGTTGCCTGAGGTGCTGCATGCGGCGCGTGCTGATCTGGTGGTCTATCTCGCAGGCGCCGATCCGCACGAGAACGACCGGCTGGGGCGGCTCAAGCTGACCTTCGACGGGCTCGCGCAACGTGACGATCTGGTACTGCGAACCTGCCGTGAGATCGGGCTGCCGGTCTGCGTCACGATTGCCGGTGGCTACGGGCGCGACATCGCCGACACCGTACGAGTCCACTTGCAGACCGTTGCGATTGCGTCGCGGTACGCGAGCTGAGCATCGCAGCGTGAACGAACTGCCGTCGCGGAGATCGTGGGGGGGGCGGAGGGACGCGGAGGAAATGCGAGGGGAACTGCACGCAAAACAGCGACAGCTGTTCCCATCTTTTCGCTGTTCTCCAGGTCCCTCCGCCCCACCGTGACCTCCGCGAGAACAGTTCAATGCGCCCTGACGCAGATAACTTCGGGGGATGCCACTGACGATCCCCGAGCCGCGCGACAGCGGATACACCACCACCACCAGCGTACCGCTCTATTGGTGCCGGTACGGACGTGAAGGCGCGACGCCGATGATGGTGCTGCATGGCGGACCCGGCGCACACCACGACTACCTGCTCCCGCAGTTGCTGTCACTGGCGACGCTGGGCGACGGGTTCGATCTGGTGTTCTACGACCAGCGCGGCGGCGGGAAGTCGAAGAGCGACGATCCGACGCCGGTGACGGTGGACGTACACGTCGCCGACTTCGCCGCCGTGAGTACCGAGCTGGGCGTGCGCGGCGCGCCGCTCACTGGCTACTCGTGGGGGGCGCTGCTGGCGATGCACGTGGTGATCGCAGCGCGGGCGGGCGCAGATACGCTCATCTTGCCGCCGTGGCTCATGCTGATCTCCGCGGCGCCTTATCTGCCCGCGGACCGCGCGACATTCGAGGCGGAACTCACGCGCCGGCAGCTCTCGCCCGAGGTGGCGGGGCTGCGCGCCGAGCTGCAGGCGTCGGGGCTGCGCGAGCGCGATGCGGATGCGTACCGGCAGCGGGCCTTCGAGCTGAGCGTGGCGGGATACTTCGCCCATGCCGAGCGCTCGGCGAATCTCACACCGTTCCGTGTCACGGGGCGCGTGCAACAGTCCACCTGGGCCAGCGTCGATGGCGAGGCGGTGTTTGCGGCACTGCCCTCGGTACAGCTGCCCGCATTGATGGTGCACGGCGACCGTGATCCGATTCCCCTGAGCTCCGCGCGCGTGACGGCCAGCGCGCTTGGCGCGCCCCTCGTCGAGCTCGCTGACTGCGGGCACGTGCCGTACGTCGAACAACCCGACGCCCTCCATCGCGCGCTCGCCGAGTTCGTCGCGACACAGCCCGCATGATCCGGGACGCCGGGCTCGCCCCGGCGGATAGCTTTCAGTCCATGGATGCCCGCGCTGCCGCCCACGTGCTCTCCGAAATCGCCACCCTGCGCACTCTTCGCGGAGAGGACGAGTCCGGTACGGCGCTGTTCGACAGCGCGTCAAAACAATTGGGCGTGCAGCTGACTCGATCGCTGGCCGACGCCCTGCGCGACGGGTCGTTCGCGCAGCCGGTGCTCGATGTCCTGGAGGAACTGCTCAGCGATGGCGATTCGAGCCTGCTGGACGACCTGCGCGAGGAAACGCCCGAAGGGCTGCAGGAGATGCTGCGCGTGCCCGGCCTTGGCCCCAGCACCATTCAGCGTGTGCACGCCGGACTCGGCATCGAGACGCTGCAGGAGCTGGAGGACGCCGTGCGCGACGGTCGCCTGGCGGCACTCCCCCGCTTCGGGCCGCGACTCGTCGAGCGCGTCAGCAACGGGATCGCCCAATTGCGCGCCACAGGCGCTGCAGTATTGCTGCCGCATGCCGATGCCGAAGCGCTGCGCCTGCTGCACGAGATCAGCGCACACGCCGGCGTGTCACGCGTGGCACTCAGCGGCACGCTCCGCCGGCGCATGGAAACCGTCAACGAGATCGCGCTGGTGGTGGAGTGCACCACGCAGCCCATCGCCGTGGCCGCCTCGCTCACGCACCTCCGAGGTGTGCAGCGCGTGGTGGGCGGCGGCACACGCGTGATCTCGCTGCACTTCGCCGACGCCACCACCGCCACGCTGCACTGCGTGCATCCGACGCAGTTCGCCATGACGCTGCTGCGCACCACGGGCAACGCCGACCATGTGCGTGACGTGCTGCAGCGACTCTCGGCCAACCGGTACCGCGTGATCGACGACGAGGTGCGTGACTCCGACAACGTGGTGGTGCCGCTGCACGACGAAGGGGCGCTGTATGCACTGGCCGGCCTGCCGTTCATCGAGCCGGAGCTGCGCGAATCGATGGGCGAGGTGCGCGCGGCCGCTGAGGACGCGCTGCCGGCGCTGATCGAGCAGCGTGATCTGCGCGGCGTGCTCCACTGCCACTCGCTCTACTCCGACGGCGGCTTCGGCATCCGCGACCTCGCCGACGCGGCGATGACACGCGGCTGGAGCTACCTCGGCATCAGCGATCACTCACGCTCGGCGCTGAACGCCCACGGCATGTCGGCCGACGCGGTGCGGCAGCAGCACGACGAGATCGATGCGGTGAATGCAACGCTGACAGGCCGATTCCGCGTGCTCAAGGGTGTGGAAGCCGACATCCTTCCCTGCGGTACGGTGGATTTCGGTGCGCCGCTGTTGGACCGGTTCGACTACGTGATCGCGTCGGTGCACACACGCTTCGGCATGAACGCCACGCAGATGACCGATCGTGTGCTGAAAGCGATGGAAGATCCGCACGTCACGATCATCGGTCATCCCACCGGCCGTCTGCTGCTCACGCGCGAGCCGTACGCCATCGACCTGGCGTCGATTCTCGCGCGCGCGGCGCAGCTCGGCGTAGCCGTCGAGCTGAATGCCGACCCGCACCGGCTCGACATGGACTGGCGCTGGTGCAAAGCGGCGCGTGAAGCCGGCGTGCAGGTGGAACTCGGCCCCGACGCCCACTCCATTGCCGGTCTCGATCACGTGTCGCTCGGCATTTCGATGGCGCGCAAAGGTTGGCTGCGTGCCGGCGACGTGCTCAACACCCGCTCCGCCGACGAGGTGCTGGCGTTCGCCCGCCGTCGTCGCGACGCAGCGCTCATCACTGCCTGAACGATGGCCGCACGAAAGCACTCCAGCAGCGCGGCACAGGCCGTCACGAAGGCGATCGCAAAGGCAGTGCGCGATGTGGCGAAGGCCGTGACGCCGAACGCGACGAAGAAGAAGGCCGCCGCGACGAAGACGCCGAAAGCGAGCACCCGCCTCGTACTGCGGACGCGCTTTCCGCAGCTCAAGGGCCCCGCGCTCCGGGCGCATGCGACGGCGGTGTACTCGGAGCTGGAGCGGCTGTATCCCACCGCACACTGCGAGCTCGATTTCCGGAACGCGTACGAGCTGACGGTGGCCACGATCCTGAGCGCCCAGTGCACCGACAAGCGGGTGAACATGGTGACGCCGGCACTCTTCGCCGCCTATCCCGCTGCCGCTGCGCTGGCTGACGCCCCGCTGGAGCACGTCGAGGAGCTGGTGAAGACGACGGGGTTCTTCCGGTCGAAGGCGAAGAACCTGATCGGCATGGCGCAGGCCGTGGTGGCAAGGCATGGCGGCGAGATCCCGGCCACCATGGATGATCTGGTAGTGCTGCCCGGCGTGGGCCGGAAGACGGCGAACGTGGTGCTGGGCAACGCCTTCGATATCAACGTCGGCGTCGTCGTGGACACGCATGTGGGCCGACTGTCCAACCGGCTCGGGTTCACCAAGGCCACTGACGCGGTGAAGATCGAATCGGCGCTGATTCCGCTCTATCCGAGCGCGCAGTGGACGATGCTCTCGCACCTGCTGATCTGGCACGGCCGGCAGGTCTGCGACGCGCGGTCACCCCGCTGCGGCATCTGCACCCTGCGGCCCCGCTGCCCCTCGGCGCCGATCGACCAGTAGCCCTCGGCGGCGGGTCCCATCGCACCCACATTCGGGTAGATTGCTGGTTGCGCGCCCCGGGCCTGAATTCCGGCGGCAGCCTCACCACCGTATTCCGGAGCATCCGTGGCCAAGATCGTCACGTTCGAAACCAACAAGGGCACCATCACGGCCGAACTGTTCGAGGTCGAGGCGCCGCTGGCAGCCGCAAACTTCGAGAAGCTCGCCAACGAGAAGTTCTACGATGGCGTCAAGTTCCATCGCGTGATCCCCGACTTCGTCGTGCAGGGCGGCGATCCGAAGTCGCGCGACCTTCCGAACGGGCATCCGCAGGTCGGTACGGGTGGCCCCGGCTACACGATTCCGTGCGAAACGGCCGGCAATCCGCACAAGCACAAGCCGGGCGCACTGTCGATGGCGCATGCCGGCAAGAACACCGGCGGCAGCCAGTTCTTCATCGTGCTGAACGAGCGCAACACGACGCACCTGAACGGCGTCCACACCGTCTTCGGTCAGGTCACGGAAGGCATGGACGTGGTGAACTCGATCGTCGGCAACGACGTGATGACCACGGTGCGCGTCGCGTAATCTTTGCGTTCCACGCCGGAGCGGCGATTCGTCGCTCCGGTCGACCCTCTTCAAGGTTTCATCATGAGCGCTTCGCATTCTGCGCCGCCGGGCGACCGCAGTGCAGCGTACACCGGACTGATCGGCGGTGCGATCGTCATCTTCGTCATCCTGTTCGCGACCGTGAAGGTCACCAACGCCCAGTTCGCCGCCGAACATGGGGAAAAGAAGCACGCCGCCGAGGCCACGAAGTAAGGTCCGGCGTGTCGGTGCCGTCCCGGGTTCCTCGCGCCACTGGCGCCGTGCGGCTGGTCCGCAACGCTCCGAACCCGGGGCGCGTACGTGGGGCAACCCAGCCCCGATTTCATGCCTGTTCCCGCCCTCACAATCGTCTCCACTCCGACCGCGTCAGCAGCGTCGCGGGGTGCCATGTCTCCGCGTAAGGGGCGGTCCAGCGGCGGGTCGGCGGACTCGCCCAGCGCTGACGCCCTGAACGCCGCGCGCGAGCAGGAGCGCCAGTTCGTGCTGGCGGCGCAGGAGGGCGACATGGGCGCCTTCGCGCAGCTCGTCCGCCGGCATCAGCAGCGTGCGTACGCCGTGGCCCGCGCCGTGCTCCTGTCGCACGAGGATGCCGAGGACGCGGTGCAGGAAGGATTTCTGCATGCGCACCGGGCGCTGAGCCGGTTCCGCCCGGACCAGCCGTTCGGGGCCTGGCTGCACCGGATCATCAGCAATGCGGCGCTCGACCTCGCACGGCGTCGCAAGGTGCGCGACACCGACGAGCTGGTCGATACTCACGCCAGTCCCTTCCGCGATCCTGCTGAAGCGGATGAGCTACACGATCGTCTTCGCAGTGCGCTGTCGCAGTTACCCGACCGGCAGCGGTCGGTGCTCGTGCTTCACGACGTCGAGGGATACAAGCATGCCGAGATCGGCGCGATGCTCGGAATTCCCGAGGGAACCGCGCGGTCCGACCTGCACCATGCCAGGGCAGCGATGCGTACCATTCTCGGTACGCTGCGCCGTCCGGCCTGATACACAGATCATGAATCCGGAAGATTTCGACCGCGATCCTGCGGTGACGCTGCAACTGCGCTCCCTGCTTCGTCCCCCGGCTGATGCCGCGTACTGGGACGGGCTGGAGACGCGCATCATGGAACGGGTCGTAGCCGACGGGGCGCCGGCGCTGCGCACCACGGGTGGCTTTGCGGCGATCGGCGCCTGGTGGGAGCCCTACGCGCAATGGACGCGCGTGGGCGGCCTGGTGGCTGCGGCGGCGCTGGCACTGACGGTGTGGGGGCTCTGGCAGACCAGCTCGAGCGACGCCCGGCTGGCGCGAAACGCGGCACTCGAGGCGCTGTCCACGCCGCTCGACTCGGTGGGTCGTCCGCTCACCGACGTGCCGCGGGAGAAGACGGTCCCCGACCTGTTCCGCTACTGATGTCCAGCACCATTCAGCGCACCAAGGCGCAGGCAATCTTTTTCCTTCTTGGTGCGGTGCTGGTGGGTGGTGCGCTCGGCTTCACGGCCAACCGCGCCATCGAGCGGCGCGATGTCCTGCCCAAGGATCAGCGCAGCTCGCGGACACAGCTGGCCGACCGCCTCCAGCTCGACAATGCACAGCGCCGGATGCTCGATTCGGTCCTCGACCGGCGTAACGACGAGATGAAGGTGGTGCTGGAACCGGTGCGTCCCCGGCTCGACTCCCTCCGCTTTGCCGCACGCGCCGTGATCCGGGCGAAGCTGTCGCCGGCCCAGCAGGCGGCGTGGGATCAGGTGTTGCTCGAGCTGGCGCAGGACAGTGTCCGGAACGCTGCGCGGTAGCTGGCCGGCGCGCCGGAGGGTATCAGGTGCATTAGCCTCCCGGCCACTACCCTGCCCCACCTGGCTCTATAGGTTCCATCCATTGCACCATCATGCAGGGCGCGATGCAACGCCGTCTGGCCCGTTCCCGGGGCGGCGTTTTCCTGTGTGAAGCGATGTGCTGCGACTGCTGCACGACGCCATTCCTGTTCGCTGCGCACGGCATTCGCGGGCGTGGCACACCGTATGACTGAACCGCAATCACCCAATCCGGAGTCGCCGGTACCGGGGAAACCCGGCGCGCAGGCAGACCTCTCGCAGTCCAGCAGTTCCGCCCCTGCCGACCCTCCGCAGGCCAGCACACCGTCAGCCGACGCGCCGCACCCGCCGGGCATGACGATGACCACCGCCACGCACCCCGCCTTCGTGGCAGACAGTCACAACCACCACGTCGGTGACCCGGCCAACGGCAAGCAGCTCGCGCTGCTCTCGCTGACTGCATTGGGTGTGGTGTACGGCGACATCGGCACCAGCCCGCTCTACGCGCTGAAGGAGTGCTTCAACGGCGCGCACGGTGTGGAACCGACGCCCGCGAACGTGGTGGGCGTGCTCTCGCTGATCGTCTGGTCGCTGATCACCGTCGTGAGCGTCAAGTACATCGGTTTCATCCTGCGGGCCGACAACCGCGGCGAAGGCGGCATTCTCGCCCTGCTCGCCCTCCTGCTGCAGAAAAGCAGTGGCATCATCGACGACGAAAAAAAGAAGAAACGCGTGATCTGGCTGGCGCTGTTCGGTGCCGCGCTGCTTTACGGCGACGGGATCATCACGCCGGCCATTTCCGTGCTCGGCGCCGTCGAAGGTGTGAGTGTCATTGCGCCAGCGCTCGAACGCTTCATCGTGCCGATCACGATCATTCTCCTGCTGGTGCTATTTTCGGCGCAGCGGTTCGGGACCGATCGCGTGGGCAAAGCCTTCGGGCCGATCATGCTCGTCTGGTTCGGCAGCATCGCGGCCCTTGGACTGCCACACATCATCGAGCACCCGGAAGTGCTGCGCGCCGTGTCGCCGTGGTACGCGGCAACGTTCGCGATCGAACATGGCTGGCATGCGTTCGTGCTACTCGGCGCGGTGGTGCTGTCGGTCACCGGTGCCGAGGCGCTGTACGCGGACATGGGCCACTTCGGAAAGCGGCCGATCCGACTGGCGTGGCTGGTGATGGTGTTCCCATGTCTGCTGCTGAACTACTTCGGGCAGGGCGCGGTGCTCATGTCCAACCCCGGTGCACGCGAAAATCCGTTCTACTCGCTGGCGCCGTCGGTGTTGCAGGTCCCGTTGCTGGTGCTGGCCACGATGGCCGCGATCATCGCCAGTCAGGCGCTGATCTCCGGCGCATTCTCGATCACGCAGCAGAGCGTGCAGCTTGGCTACACGCCGCGCGTGACGATCGTGCATACCTCCGAAGCGCAGTCGGGGCAGATCTACATCCCTGAAGTGAACACGCTGCTCGCGATCGGGACGATCTTCGTGGTGCTCGGATTCAGGACATCCAGTGCGGTGGGCGCCGCGTACGGTATCGCCGTCACCGGCACGATGGCGATCACGACGCTGCTGTTCTACGAAATCTGTGTGACACGCTGGGGCTGGGTGCCGTGGAAGGCGAAGGCGCTGGCGGGCTTCTTCCTGCTGATCGATCTGGCGTTCCTCGGATCGAACATGCTGAAGGTTTTCCAGGGCGGATGGGTCCCGCTGGTGGTGGCGGCTGGCCTGTTCACGTTGATGACGACATGGAAGCGCGGGCGCGAAGCGGTGGGCCAGTTGCTCCGTCGCAGCACGCTGCCCACGGAGCTGTTCCTGTCCGACATCAAGCGGAAGGAGCCGGTGCGTGTGAGCGGCTCGGCCGTCTTCATGACCTCAGACACGGATGGCATTCCGCCGGTGCTGTTGCATCATCTCAAGCACAACAAGGTGCTGCACGAGCAGGTGGTGCTGCTGAGCGTCGTCGCGAAACCGGTGCCGTACATCGACGCGGCGCAGCGCGTGACGGTGGAATCGCTCGGCGCGGGGTTCTGGCGCGTTCGGGCGTTCTACGGCTTCATGCAGTCGCCCGAGATGCGTGACATCATGTCGAGCGCCCGTGGGTCGGGGCTGGTGTGCGCCACGGGCACGACGAGCTATTTCCTCGGTCGCGAGCAGCTGCTGCCGAACGGACCGTCACGGATGTCGACCTGGCGGAAGAAGCTGTTCATCTTCATGACCCGCAACGCACGATCCGCGACCGCCTTCTTCGGCATCCCGCCGGGACGGGTGGTGGAACTCGGCACGCAGATCGAGATCTGATCCGGCAGGCGCAGTCCCCGGCGCGGCGTTCCCAGCGGAACCCGCGCCGGAATCGTTCAGCGACACACACCCGACCGTCCGAGGCTCCTCATGCGTACGCACCTCTCCACGCTCGCCGTCGTCGTGGCGGCAGTCCTCACACCTCTCGGCGCCGGCGCGCAGTCGGGCCCCAGCGCGCAGATCGACACCACACCAAGCCGGCTCATTCCGGCGCGCGTCGCCTCGCTGGATGGAAAGCTCAGCGTGCCGACCGGCTTCACCGTCACGAAGTTCGCGAGCGTGCCCAATGCCCGCGCGATGGTCGTCGGCCCCGATGGCAGCATCTACGTGAGCACGCCCGGCCGCAACGCGATCGTGCGGCTTATGGACATCAACGCTGACGGTGTCGCCGACAGCAACGCGGTGGTGCTGACGGGCCTCGACCGCCCGCACGGCATGGCCTTCCACAAGGGCAGGTTCTACGTCGCCAACACCGGTGGCGTGGTGCGCTACTCGCTCACCGGTGGCATTCCGTCCGGCGCGCCGGAGCAGCTCAATCGGTACGACGCCGGGAAAAATCACTGGACGCGCAG
This sequence comes from Gemmatimonadaceae bacterium, assembly GCA_043788935.1. Lineage (GTDB taxonomy): Bacteria > Gemmatimonadota > Gemmatimonadetes > Gemmatimonadales > Gemmatimonadaceae > JACMLX01. The sequence goes on from JAYWIJ010000161.1 coordinate 33,399, forward strand.
CATCGTCTTCGGCGCCGACAACCGGATGTACGTCAGCATCGGCAGCACCTGCAACATCTGCGTCGAGACGGCGCAGGAGCGTGCCGCCGTGATGGTGTACGACGAGAACGGGCAGAACGGTCGCGTGTACAGCAGCGGGCTGCGCAACGCCGTCGGCATGGCGATCAACCCGGCCACGAAGGCGATCTGGGTGACGCAGCACGAGCGCGACAACCTGAAGCCCGACCATCAGGACCTGCCCACCGAGGAACTCAACATCCTGTCGGCCGGCAAGGATTACGGCTGGCCCTACTGCCACGGCCCGAAGATCCCGAACCCCGAGTTCAACGATCAGGCACGCTGCAACGGCACGGAGTCACCGGCGCTGCGCATGCAGGCCCACTCGGCGCCGCTGGGCATGACGTTCCTCGACAAGGCGACGGCGTTCCCGGCCGACTGGCGCGGTGACGCGCTGGTGGCGTTCCACGGCAGCTGGAATCGCGACACGCCGACGGGTGCGAAGGTGGTGCGCGTCCGCGTGCGCAACGGAAAGCCGGTGAGCTACGAAAACTTCATCACAGGCTGGCAGGGCGAGACGGGCGCACGCTGGGGACGTCCGGTGGACTTCGCGGTGCTGCGTGACGGCTCGGTGCTGGTGAGCGACGACAATGGCGGCGCGATCTTCCGGGTCACTGCGGCGCGCTAACCACCGCTGTCACGACTGAAGGGCTGAACAGCGGACGCACATTACGCACAGAGGGTGCGGAGGATGTGGAGGCACGGAGAACTGCCGGTGGCTCACACGGGGGTAACGGGGGGACCGGGGAGTTCTGGCGACGGGCTGACTTCACCGCGTGAACGAGTTGACGTGAACGGCTGTGGGCACTGCGTTCGCGAGCGCAGTTCCCACAGCTTTTGTCGTTGGTGCTCACTGCCTCGAACCCGACGGATCGAGGGTACGCCCCGGTCCCCCCGGTCCCCCCGGTCCCCCCGTGTGAGCCCGCAGCTGCAGTCCTCTGTGCCGCTGCGATCTCTGTGGCCTCTGTGACGAATCCTGCCGCGCCCATCGCAACGGACCTTTCGCGTGTGGAAGCTTCTGAGCCGCTGCCCCAAAACGTCGATCGAACGCAGAGTGCGCAGCCTCGGTCAGCTCCCCATCTCGCGCAGCTCGACGAGCAGGCAGCGGTCCTGCACGACATCGATGCCGGCGCGGGCGAGGGTCTCGGCGACCTCGTCGTGGCGGATGCCGAGCTGCATCCAGACCAGCTTCGGACGGATGGCGAGGATGTCGTCGAGGTGTGGCGGAATGTCGGCGGGGCGGCGGAAGAGCTGGACGATGTCCACCGGGACGGGGATGTCGCGGAGCGAGCGGTACGCCGTCTCGCCCAGTTCCGTGGTCATTTCCGGGTAGTACACCGGGACCGGGATGATTTTGAAGCCCGCCCGTTGCGCGTATTGCGGCACGTAGAAGGCTGGGGCGGCGCTGGCCGCGGGCTTGATGCCGACGACCGCGATGCTGCCGAGCCGGGTCAGGGCGGCGTGGATCTGTGCCGAGTCGGTGAGCAGGTGGCGGCGCCAGGCGTCGGTCTCGGGAGCGGTCATATCGTTGGTGGGTCGGTGAGTGTCGGTGGATGCCGGACGGACGCGCGGGTGAGCGTCCGGATAAATTCCCGGTACCTCTGCAGGATTTTTACCCTGCTCTCCCGATTTCCTGCCGCCTCGCGCCGCGCCCCCGCGCGCATGCGGATTCCGACGACACCGCCCATGAAATTCCTCGTACTCGGTCGTGGCGCCCAGGGCTCCGCCTGCGCCTTCGACCTGCTCCGTTCACCCGGCGTGACGGAGGTCCGGCTCGCCGATCTCGACGTCTCGTCGCTGCCCGATTTCTTGCCGACGGATGATGCGCGGCTCGTGCCGGTGTCCGTCGACGTGCGGAACCGGGAACTGATGCTCGCGGAGATGGCGAAGGTGGACGCGGTGCTGAGCGCGATCCCGTACTACTTCAACGGCGACCTTGCGGCGCTGGCGGTGCAGGCAGGCGTGCACTTCGCGGATCTGGGCGGCAATACCGAGATCGTGTTCCAGCAGAAGGCGCTGCACGCAGCGGCGGTACAGAAAGGGGTGACCGTGATCCCTGACACCGGCCTCGCGCCAGGCATGATCAACGTGCTGGCCGAACATGGCATCCGCTCGATGGACAGGGTGGAATCGGTGAAGCTCTTCGTCGGCGGGTTGCCGCAGCATCCGGAGCCGCCGCTCAACTACCAGATCGTCTACTCGATCGAAGGTGTGCTGGACTACTACTCGACGCTGTCGTGGGTGGTGCGCGACGGCAAGCGGGTGCAGGTCACCGCGCTGTCGGAGCGCGAGCCGGTCGAATTCGGCGGTGACATCGGCACGCTCGAGGCGTTCCACACGGCGGGAGGCCTCTCCACCATGGCGTGGCGCTACGAGGGGAAAATTCCAGTGATGGAGTACAAGACGCTCCGCTATCCGGGCCACGCGGCGCTGATGGCGGCGATGCGCGACCTGGGCCTCTACGACTCCACACCGATCGACGTGAAGGGCACACAGGTGGTGCCGCGCGACGTGTTCATCGCACAGGTGGGCCCAAAGCTCCGGAAGCCCGGCGGCACCGACCTCGTGGCGCTGCGTGTCCTGGTGACGGGCACGAAAAACGGTGCGCCCTGCACGCGCACGTACGACCTGCTCGACTACTACGACTCCGCCAACGGCATTACGGCGATGATGCGCGTGACGGGCTACACGTTGTCGATCACGGGGCAGTTCATGGTCTCGCGAGCGTTGCAGCCCGGCGTGTTCACGCCGGACGAGGCGTTCCCGGGAGATCGCTACATCGCCGAACTCGCGGCGCGTGGCATCGAGGTCCGGGTAGCCTGACCTGAGGAGGCGCTCGTCAAGCGGTCCCCGTGTGAGCGGCGGTACTGCTTTTCACGCGGGGAGCGCGGGGGCGTTCGGTACGAATCGTGACGATATGCCGTTGGCAGATCGACATGCGCCGCGCGCCCCAGCAGTTCCCCGCGATCCCCGCGTGAAAGGATTTCGTCCTGCGCCACCTTCGTCCAACAGTCCGAGTCAGCGGGCCCAGTTCGCGAGGGTGATGCCAATGGCGTCGATGGCTTCGCGGGCGCGCCAGCGATCGCGGCCGTTGTACATCATCGCGAAGGCCAGGAGTTCGCCGTTGCGGGCGGTGACGTATCCGCTGAGAGCGAGGACGTCGTTGGTGGTGCCGGTCTTGGCATGAAGGTTGGTCTGGGCCGAGGAGCCTTCCATGCGGCGGCGGAGGGTGCCGCTTTCGCCGGCCAGTGGGAGCGAGGCGTGGAAGAGGGAGCCCCACGGCGCGCGGTCGGCCCAGCCCAGCATCTGCACCATGGCGCGGGGGCTGACGCCGTCGAGCTGCGAGAGGCCGCTGCCGTCGGTGGAGCGGAGCGCATCGGGACGAATGCCGGCGGTGCGCTGCAGCAGTGCACGGAGTGCGGTGTCGGCGGTGGAGGCGCTGCCCGGGGTGTGCCGGTCAGCGCCGCGGCCGGCCGCGCGGAAGAGATGCTCCGCGATCACGTTCACCGACTCACGGTTCATCACGGTGAGCAGCGTTTCGAGCGTCGGCGACTCCCAGCTGATGATCGGCGTGGCGCCGGCCGGTGTGGGCGACACCACCATCCCGCCGCCCACCCGGATGCCATGACGGGCGAGGGCGGCGTGGAACGCACCGGTCGTGAATGACGCCGGGTCCTCCACGATGTAGGAGTACGAGCGCTGATAGACGTCGCTGCCGATGCTGCCACTGACGGTGATGCCGGCGGAACCGCGACCCAGCTTGAGCGACGCTCCCCGCCCGCCGACGGTGCGCACGGTGGACCGCAGGGGAATCGCGGTCGTGGCCGGCTCCAGCACCACCTCAGCAGGCTGTCCGCGGACGGTGGGACGCACCGTGACCCAGACGATGTTCTCGTTCAGCGACAGTCCCGACACCCGGCCGGCGTAGGCATCCTGCAGAATGCGCGGGTGCCAGCCATCGGGAACGTTGCGCGCCTCGAATGCAGTGGCGTCGCCGATGACCCGTCCGGAGATCTCGCGCACTCCAGCCTTCGCCAGCCGTCCAACGATGGAATCCATGGCCGCATCGGGCTTGCCGCCGATGAAACGTGACGACAACGACGGGTCGCCGTCACCGCGCAGAATCACGTCACCATCGATACGTCCATCGGACAGTCTCCCGGTGTAGAGCACATCGGTGCGGTATCGGTACTGCGGACCCAGCGCATTCAGCGCCAGCACCGATGTCAGCATCTTCTGCGTCGAGGCCGGCACGTGCGGCACATCGGCGTTGATCGAAAAGAGCGTATCGCCCTGCGTCAGCGACACCACCATCACGCCCCATGACCCGCTCCGGATCGACGTGCCCGCCAGACTCCCCAGATCGCCGCGCAGCGCATCGACGCCGAACGAGGTGCGGGGCTCGAGCCTGGGCAGGGCGGGGGCGATCCGCCGTACCGCGCGGGGGCGCGTCGTCGATCGGCCCGTCCGTGTGTTCCGCGAGACCGTGCGCGTCGCCGACTTGCTTCGGCTGGCCGCTGCACGGGCGGGCGGGCGCGTACTGCTGCGCGCTGCCGAGCCGGACGACGAACCACGCTTCTTTTTCAGCTGCTGCCCGTCAGCGGGAAGTGCGATCCCGAGCGCGCACAACATCAGCACCAACCCGCGGAGGGCTGGCGCAATTCCAGAGGTACAAGCCACGTCGCTAGACCTTGAGAAAGATTTTCCGGCGCCAGAGCGCCCACAGAATCACGAACCAGATCCCCACGAACGTCACTGCATACCCCAACGAGGCGACTCGTGGTTCGAGTATCGGCGCGAACACCGATTGATAGATCACCCACTGCACCGATTCCGGTCCGTCAGCCGTCTGCACCTTGAGCAGCGTGACGGTGAGCCGAGCCATGAGGCCCGAGCCCAGAAAGGCGATCATGGGGTTCGTGCCATAGATAACGAAGAAGGTCGTCCAGCGGCGAATGCCCTGCACGTCGATCACCCACATGGAGGTTGCGAGCGTGACCAGCGCCATGCCGCCCGTGAACGCTACGTAGCTGCTGGTCCACAGGCTCTTGTTGATCGGAAAGACCCAGTGCCACATCAGCCCGACCAGCAGCAGCATCGCACCGACGGCGAACATCCCGTTCAGCCGCTCGTGGATCGGTTTTGGCGCAGCGATCCACCGGCCGGCGAACTGGCCGATCATCATCGAGCCCACGGCGGGCAGTGAGCTGAGCAATCCTTCCGGGTCCCACGTCTTCGCTGAGGCCCAGAGATGATTGGTCGTCAGGATGGTGCGATCCAACCAGGCGCTCAGCACCGCGTCGGGCTTGTCGAGCAATTGCCACCCGGGCACCCCCTGATCCGGCACCACGACGATCGTCATCAGCGCCCAGTAGCCAAGCAGGATCGTGACGAGGATCGCGAGGTGCTGCTTCCATGTGCCGCGGAGCGTGAGCAGCGCGCCGATCAGGTAGGCCACAGCGATACGCTGCAGCACGCCCATGATGCGGAGGTGCTCGAGGCGGTAGACCACGCGATCGAGGAAGGTCGCGTTCGGGATGGACTCGATGGTACCCCACATGAATCCCGGGAACCACGACAGGAACAGACCGAACAGAAAGATCAGCGCGCCGCGACGGAGCACCTGCCTGACGATCGCCGACTCGGCATCACCACGCGCGCGTCGTTGCGACAGCGAGAGATGCGACGTGACGCCGACGATGAACAGGAAGAACGGGAAGATGAGGTCCGTGGGCGTCCATCCATGCCACGCCGCATGTTCGAGCGGCGGGAAGATGTTGCCCCAGTCACCCGGATTGTTGACCAGCAGCATGCCGGCCACGGTCATGCCGCGGAACACGTCGAGCGAGAGCAGGCGCTCGCGCGATCCCGACGGCGCGGCAGCGGCGTGCGGCGCTGCCGGCGTGCGGAGCGGCGTGCGCGCCGGGGTGGGTGGCGCGGCCGTGCTCATCGCGTCAGCGCGAGGCGGGGATCAGCGCACCCGTCGAGCCCTGCGCTTCGGCCACGCCGTCACCACCCTTGCCTTCACGCTGCCAGCGGAAGAAGACGACCGTCATGACGCCGTAGAAGAACAGTCCGCCCGGGATCCACATGATCAGGCCTCCGATGAGCTGATCCATCTTCGGTGAGATGCCCCAGAGTCGGGGACTCGACGCGTACAGCGTGTAGAGCACCGTGTCGGCGTACGCGATGTAGATCGCGACCACGCTCATCGGGAGCGTCATCAGGAAGCAGTAGAGCATCTGCCCCGGATAGCTGAGCCGCGGCAATTCGGGGAGTGGACTCATGAACGGCCACCACATCAGCACACTGGCGATCAGGAACGTCAGGTGCTGGAGGATGTGCACGTTGTGATGCAGCAGCGCGAGATTGTAGAGCGCCGGAATGTGCCAGACCGACAGGGTGACGTTGAAGATCGCGAAGACCATCACCGGTGTCGTGATGCGACGCGCGAGCGCGCCGACAACGGGCCACTGCAATGCGGGGCGCAGCATCCACCCTGGTGTGCCCGCAATGAGCAGCGGCGGCACGATCAGCTCCATGATCAGGTGCTGGATCATGTGGCCGCTGAACAGATAAAAGTCGCTGAGGTCGTGCAGCGGCCCATTCAGAATGAGAAACAGCAGCAGCAGTCCGCCCACGAATGCCGCGCGCTGCGCGACCGAGGGACCGGTGCCTTCAGCGGCACGGGCACGCCACAAATAGACGCACCCGAGCGCGGTCAGACCGATGACCGTGCTCGGGTGGATCGTCCACTCGTCCAGCGCGAGGGTCTGCGCCGGATGCAGCAGCAGCGCGAGACCCATCACTGCGCCAGCCACTCCCGCATCAGGCGCCGCTGCTCAGGCTGATCGCGACCTTGCCGAACAGGAACAGCAGTCCGATGCAGGTGACGATGGCGATGGCGAGCGGTCCGACGAAGAGGTTGCGAAACAGCTTGTTGTCGTACTTGAGATGCATGTAGACCGCGCAGACCACCGCGAACTTCACCGCCGACATGAAGATCATGCTCGGCACGTAGATCGCCGACTGCTCCCACGGCTTGATGTAATACGCGGAGATCTCGATGATCGTGACGATCGTCAGGAACAGCGCGGTCCAGAGATACGTCTTGGCCGTGGGATGATGCCCGTGTTCGTCGTGCTCGGCATCGTGCGCGGCGTCGTGTCCGTGTGCCATGGGTCCGCTGCTCACTTGATGAGATAGAGGAGAACGAAGATCGCGATCCAGACCACGTCCACGAAGTGCCAGTACAGCGCGCAGAGATCGACGTTGAGACCTTCGGCGGGCGTGAGGCCACGCTTCTTGTCGATCGACGCGAGCGTGAACAGCCAGAGCACACCGGCGGTGACGTGCGCGCCGTGGAAGCCGGTCAGCACGTAGAAGCTGCTGCTGAACAGGTTCGTGGTGAGCCCGAGCCCTTCGTTCACGAAGCTGGTGAACTCGTAGGCCTGGCACATGAGGAAGACGATGCCGAGCAGCGCCGTCGACATGAGCCAGAAGAACGAATTGCCTTCGAGGCGCGACAGAAAGGTGGTGCGCTTCACGTGGCGATTCACGACGGCATTGTGCGCGAGCACCATCGCCAGCGACGACATCAGCAGCACGAACGTGGAGAAGCTCGTGACCGGGATGTTGAGGATCGCCTTGAACGTTTCACCGGTGGCCGGGTCGGCCCATGCCTCGTGTGGATACGGACCGACGCGTGACTTGCCCTTGTAGATCAGGTACGTCGAGATGAGCGACACGAAGAGCATGCATTCCGAGCCGATGAAGGCCCAGATGGCGATCTTGCGGTTGTCGAGCCCTGTCGTGGTGTAGTGATGACCATGTCCGGCGTCCTGCCCGGTGGTCTCCAATGCAGTGGCGCTCATGTTCAGTGCGACTCCTCGAGGGGCGACGTGAGCCAGGCGTAGAGGCTGCCGACGAGCATCATGGCACCGGCGCCGACGACGAAGACGAACGCGTAGACATTCACGTGCTTGAGGGTCATGCCGCCCACCATGACGACGAGGCCGATGGCCGCAGCGACAGGCTTGAAGGTGTTCATCGGCATCGGAATGCCGAGTTCCCTCGCGGTCGGCACGCGCTCATCGCGCGCCTCATGCCCTTCGTGATGTTCACGCGAAAGATCGTGGCCATCGGTCACGTCCCACAGCGGATAGCGGCTGGTGACGTTCGGCAGCTGCGCGAAGTTGTATTCGGGCGGCGGCGACGGGATGGACCATTCGAGCGTCGAAGCGCCCCACGGATCACGACCGGCGCGCGGACCGCTCTTCAGCGACGTGAAGAAGTTGTAGATGAAGATCAGGGTCGAGAGGATGATGATCGCCGTGCCGATGGAGCTCATCATGTTGAAGAGGTCCCAGCCCTGGTTCGCATCGTACGTGTAGATGCGTCGCGGCATGCCGAGCAGGCCGGAGAGGTGCATCGGGCCGAATGTCAGGTTCATGCCGATCATGTTGATCCAGAAGTGCCACTTGCCGAGCGTCTCGTTCATCAACCGCCCGAACATCTTCGGGAAGTAGTGATAGATGCCGGCGAAGATGCCCATGATCGAGCCGCCGAAAAGCACGTAGTGGAAGTGCGCCACGACGTAGTACGTGTCGGTCTGCTGCAGGTCGGTCGGGGGCGACGCGTGCGTGACACCCGAGAGGCCGCCGATGGTGAACATCGCCACGAGGCCGACGGAGAAGCACATCGACGTGGTGAACGTCAGCTTGCCGCCCCACATGGTGCTCATCCAGTTGAAGATCTTCACGCCGGTCGGAATGGCGATCAGCATCGTGGTGAGGCTGAACACCGTGTCGGCGATCGGACCCATGCCCACCGAGAACATGTGGTGGGCCCAGACGCCGAAGCCGAGGAAGCCGATCAGGATCATGGAGTACACCATGACCGCGTACCCGAACAGCGGCTTGCGCGAGAAGGTCGGCAGCACTTCGGAGACGAGACCGAAGGCCGGCAGGATCAGGATGTAGACCTCGGGGTGGCCGAAGATCCAGAACAGGTGCTGCCAGAGGAGCGGGTCAGCGCCGGCGGTGAGCGTGTAGAAGTTCGTGCCGAAGAACCGGTCGAACTGCAGGAACACGAGGGCGACCGTGATGACCGGGAAGGCCAGCACGACGAGGAACTGCACCACGAAGCTCGCCCACGTGAACATCGGCATGCGCATCAGGTGCATGCCCGGTGCGCGCATGTTGATGATCGTCGTGATGAAGTTGAAGCCAGCGGCCAGTGAGCTGATACCGAGGATCTGGAGGCCGAGCACCCAGAAGTCGATGTTCAGGCCCGGCGAGTAGGCTTCGGTCGTGAGCGGCGCGTAGCCGAACCAACCGCCGTTCGGCGCGATGCCGGCGAAGATCGGCAGCGTGATGAAGATGCCGCCGAGCAGGTATACCCAGTAGCTGAAGGCGTTGAGGCGTGGGAAGGCCACGTCACGGGCGCCGATCTGCAGC
>JAYWIJ010000162.1:0-42736 GCA_043788935.1 Gemmatimonadaceae bacterium
CACGGCTGCGGCGCCGATCAATACTGCCACACGGCGGCGTGTGATGCGAACGGTAGGCAGGCGGAAAATTGGGAGGCGCATGGCGGGACCCCGTCGGGATGCAGCCAGCCGGTCGCGGTCCCGGAAACCCGGGGAACGACCGCTGGAAGGCGCAGCCAGCCGCGCGCCTCGCCATCTGTTACGAGACTGCCTGCCTGTTTGTGTCGTCGCTGACGCCGAGACGGTTGCCTGAGGCCGCTAGGTGCGCTCTGCGGTGGCGCGATGGCTGCTGCCAGCCCGAAGTGCGAGGTACAGCAGCAGCCCGGCTGGCCCGAACATGAACGTCAGAAACAGGCACGGCACCACGATGAGATGGTTGATCCGGCGATCCGCCGCGTCGAGCACCATCCAGCAGCCGATGAAGAAGTCGAACGCCAGATAGTGCACCCAACCCGCCAGCACGGCGCGATCCTGCGAGAACAGGGCCTTGACCTGTGCCAGACTGCCGAAGCCGCCATCAGGATTCGTCGGCGCGGTGTTCAATGCCCAGATGTAGATCCCTGCAAAGATCGTCGGCACGACGAAGCGGGCGAGCGGTGCCACACGGCGTGGCTGAAACACCAGCGCGATCCAGCACACCAGCGCCACGGTGTTGGCGATCTGAAAAATCTGCGCGTCGGTCATGTGAGTGCCGTCCGTCAGGAAAGGGGAAGCAAGGGACGACCGGCGAGCGCCTGCAGCAGTGCCGTGACGAATGCGGCGAAGATGGCGCCAGCTGCGAGCGTGAGAAGGCTGCGTTCGGCCGCGTCGTCACGTGAGCTCCGAATGGTGCGGAGCAACAGCACAATGAGCGGCAGGAGCTGCAGCGCGTGCAACCCGATGAAGTGCGGGATGCGCAGATCGCCATGCGTGAGGCTCCAGTTCGTCAGCAGCATGCCGGCAGCACCATCGGTCGCGCCGACCGTGTGCGCGCCGGCGCGAAAGGGATGCATTCCGGCACGTACCCCTGCCAATTGTGCGGGCAGCGGCTGCACCATGACCCAGCCGATGGTCGCACCGATGATGTTGAGTACGAGCCCGAATCGCAGCGCCATCGCCATGGTGCGATCACGCACCGCCGTGCGTGCATGCAGCACCAGCAAAACCATCGACAGCACCCAGACGACGGCGATGGCAACGCCCATCGTGGCGAAGACCATGCTGTCGCTCGGCGTGTCGATGTTGAAATGACTCTGCCTGCCGCGCGCTGCCTGCAGCGACACGAGCAGAATTTCCGCAACGATCAGCCAGCCGATCGTGCTGCCGGTCAGCCGCAGCAACCGAGACGCGGGAACGTCGCACGCCATGCGTGCCAGTGCCGCAAGAAAAACTGCGCCTGACAAGCCGAACTTGGCCGGCTTTAGCCACACGGGGACCGCGAGCACCTCTCGCGGATCGACGAGCAGCCCGATCAGCGTGCTGCCGAACAGCACGAGCGAAACGGCCGTGGTCAGCACCAGTGTCGGCGAGTGTTCCTGCAGGTCGCGCAGAGCCTTTCGAAACGTGGTCATGCCGAGCGGTCGGTGTCTGCGCTTGTCGGCGGCAGGTACGTCGCCGCCCGTGCTGCAGTCTCGCCACGGCGCGTGGCGAGCGCCAGCGGTCAGGCGGTTCGGGCGAGACGCGGATCGGCCGTCAGGTACTCGGCCAGCTTGACGCGGCCCCGGGCGAGGCGAGACTGCACCGTGCCCATTGGCACACACAGCACGGCGGCGATCTCCTCGCAGGTCAGGCCATCGAGCTCCTTCATCTCGACGACCGTGCGTGCGGCGTCCGGCAGCCGAGCGAGGGCGGCATTCACGATCGCACGACGCTCGGCGTGCTCGACGCGCGTGTCCTGCAGCAATTCCGGATCGACGGCAGCCTCGATCACGCTCGGGGTGCCGTCCGGCGTCTCCAGCTGCGACTCACTCAGCTCGCGCGCATGCTTCGGCATGTCACGCGTGAGGACGTTGTTGATGTGGTTCAGCGCGACGCGATGAATCCACGTCCTGAGCGACGAGTCACCACGGTACGTGTGCAGCCGGTTGTAGATGCGAAAAAAGATGTCCTGTGCGACGTCGTCACGCTGTGCCACGATGCGCCGTGTGCGCAGCAGATGGTGCACCAGCATGATGTGCCCGAAGTAGATCGCACGCTGCGCATGTTCCTCGCCGGCCAGCGCGGCTTGCGCAACGTCGAGATCCTCGGCGTGTGCAGTCTCGCGTGCCGACACTTCGCCGCGCCGTCGCGACGGACGACGCGGCGCGAACTGCTCGCGCAGCGCGCCGAACTGTTCCTCCACCGCTTCGCCGGGGAGCAGTGCGAGCGGCGGCTCGCGCAGCATGGCGAGCTGCCGGTATGTGGTCTCGATACGTCGCACCATCTGGTCGAGTCGGGGGGACTGAGCGCGTGTGGCCTCGAGCACCGCCGCCGCCGCCGCATCGAGCTCACCGTCGAGGGCGCGGCTCGCGAGCAGGACGACTGCAGCGCGCTGAGATGGCACCGGAAGTGAGCGGGATGGATCGCGTCGAACACGACAGCTGAAGCGCGCGAGTCTAGCATAAGGGCCCGGCTTCTGCCATCGTCGCGTTCGTGCATCACCCGTTCGGGCGAGACAGGGACAACTGGCGAGTGTTGCGTGTCTGACACGGTAACCGGCGTCGCGGAAAAGTTGCGCCGTTCATTCCGGGAGTGGCGCCAAGGGAGACGGCGGCTGCACGTTGCATGAAGCAGCGCCCATACCGAACAGTCAGCAGACCCTCCACGCACGTCTCGTCATGAGCCCCAGCACACCACGCGCCCTCCTCCGCGGCATCGCGATCGTCGCGAGTCTCGTCTGTGCCGGCACGGTGCAGGCACAGGGCGCGCCGACGCGCGTATCGGGAGCGACGTCCACCAGCTCACGGACGCGCGGAGGTGGCGGTGATGCCAACGTGCGCCGTGAGGAGGGGCCCAATGCGGTGAGCAAGCCTGCCACGCCCGAACCGCCCGGCAAGACCACACGCGGACTTTCGCCGGTGGAGCCGGGGTTCGTCTGCGTCGACAGTCGGGTGGATCTGCTGGTGAAGATTTACGTGAACGGCGCCTTCGCTGGCACGGTCAGCCCGTGGGGCGACTCGTGCGGGCACTACGGAAACGGTGAGAACAAGTTGTACGCACGCGCCGTGTTCACCGATGGCAGCTTCTCGTCGTGGGGACCACTGACCGCGGACGCGACGCCGGGATTCCGGTGGACGATACGACCTTAGCGCACGCGCGCGTGGCGCCCCATCACGATGGCGCGGGCACAGGGCAGGCCTCGACGCCTCCACCGCTCAGAAAATCGCGCAGACGCTCGGCGGACAACGGGCGCGCGTCGAGCGCATCGACGACGAGCAGGTCCAGCGCATCGGACCAGATCCCGTTTCGCGTGAGCGACGCCACTGTCGGCGTTGCCCGCACGACGCGCCGCTCCAGTTGGGACTCCAGATATGTCACGCCCGCGCGTGTCGACAGCGACCAGATGGCCACGTCACCGTCGCGCAGCAGCAGGCCGGTTTCAGCGAGCGCGATCCGATTCAGACCCGGCACCACCGCGATCATCGTCGATGCGCTGGTGTCGGCGAGGCGCAAGGTGAGGCGTGCCGAGTCGGGCCGGCCAGCCGCGCAGATGGCCACGAACGGTGTCGAACGCAGCGTCTGCGGCACCAGCGTGTCGATGCGGAGTTCAGGGATCAGTGCGCGGGTTGGGTCACCACCGCGACCGAGCGAACGTTCACGCGTCGTTCCGCGCTCAGGGGGCCGGAACACCACGCGCAATCGAGTGGCCATCCGCGACGCCGCCGAGGGCGCGACGGTCCGCGTGGTGGTATCCTGCGCAAGCAGACACGTGGGCACACCGATGACGAACGCAAGCAGTGCGGCTGCCAGCCGGAGCGCCCTGTCGTTTCCGCGTCGTGTCGCCATCCGCCCCACTCCATCGTTGTGAACACGCCCTCGTGCGCTCGGCGCAACATGCACCCGACGCGTCCTGCATGACAGACACACCACCCCCCCGCGAGCGGTTCCTCGATTCGCGATGGCTGATTGCCAGTGGCGGCGTGCTCGTCGCCGTGGCGGTGCTCGCGTCGGCATCTCTGCTGCGGATTCGTCCTGCGATCGACGATGCGGCGTGGGACCGCGTGGCCCTTGCACTGGCTGACGTACCGGCGTCACCGCGATTGTTGGTGGTGCGTGCGGCGGCGCGAACAGGCGACGCGCAGATCGCCGATGCCGTGCTCCGACTCGACGCGGTCGGAGCGGCGCGCGTGGCACTGGCGCTCGACCTCTCCGTTCGCGTCCCACCGAATGGCGCGCTGACCGATCTGCCGTCGTCGTCACCGGCTGCGCTGTTCGCGGCCACCATCAGCGGCGACACCGTCGCGTGGCCCTGGTTCCTGAATGACGCGCAGCGCCGCGCACTCCGCTCGTCGAAACGGTTGGCCACGTCGGCGCTGCTCCGGGATGCCGATGGTGTCGTGCGCCGCAGCGTCACCCGTGATGGTGCTGCACGGTCGTTCGCCGCAGTGTTCGCGGAGTCCATCGAACATGGTGTGCCGAGCGGGCATACCGACGAACGTGATGAGATACGCCTGCTACGGTTTGCAGCGACGACGGCAGAGTGGCACGGTCTCACGTCGCTCACACTGGTGCAGGTGCTGAACCTGCCAAGTGATTCACTGCGTCAGCGCGTACAGGGCAGTGCCGTGCTGCTTGGCATCGACGATGGCGCGCGTGTCCCCACCAGCGTCGGTGCGCTTCCGCCATTGGCGATCATCGCACACGACGCGGATGCACGCGCGCGTGTTCGTTCCGGTCGCGAACTCGTGATGCGTGAGTCGGACAATCTCGTAGCAGCGACATGGTTGCTGCCATGGATCATCGTTGGTGCGTTGCTGGCGACGTTCACAAATGTCCGGATCACGCTCGTGCTCGCGGCAGCGGGAATCGTCGTGCAGGCAATACTCGCAATCTGGCTGGTCGACGCGCACGGCACATGGATGCCGCTCGGCAGCGCGATGCTGGCGTGGACAGCGGCGATCGGTGGTGCATCGGCGGTATCGGCCTGGCAGGTGCGCCGCGCACAACGGTTCACGAGCCAGCTCTTTTCGCGCTTCATGACGCCGGCGCTCGCGGCTGAGGCGTGGCGTGCGCGCCACTTGTACCTCGACGGCGGGCGACCGGCGCCAATGCTCGTGCCGGTGACGGTGCTGTTTCTCGACCTGCGCGGCTTCACGCGATTCAGTGAGGCCACCGGACCGGCGGCGGTGATGGCGCTGCTGACCGAAGTGTCCTCGGCCTGCGCCGCCGACATCGCTGCACACGGAGGCCTCGTGGACGACTTCGCGGGTGATGGCATCAAGGCCGATTTCGGCGTGCCGGTGCCGCGCGTCACGGCCGAGGCCATTGCACTCGATGCCCGCAACGCCGTGCGCTGCGCCGTCGCGCTGGCGGCGACGATGTCGCGCCTGCTGCCGCCGTCGCTGGGCAGGGGCGGCACGCAGGTCCGCATCGGTATCCACAGCGGCAGCGCCGTGGCGGGAACCATCGGCGGGGCCTCACGGCTCAAGTACACGGTGGCGGGCGACGTCGTGAACGTTGAGGCGCGTTTGCATTCCATCGACCTCGCATCCGACGAGCTGCCGGCCGGTGGGTGCCGCATCCTCGTGTCGGGCGAGACCATGGCGCTGCTGGGGAACGGCGCCCCGCGTACCACGAGCGAGGGATCGCTGACACTCAAAGGACGTGAGTATCCCGTGACGGCGTTTCGCGTGTATCTTGACCCGTCGATCGCACCCTGACGCCTGCGCCGTGCCGAACCAATTTCGACCTGACCCAGAGCTTGCGTCTCGTGCGCCGCTGCTGCTGCGCCGGATGCTCGAGCGCGGTGATCTGATCGACGGACCCTGGCTCCGTTCGGCACAGGCGGCGCTGGCGTTCGACGTGCTCGCGGCGGCGTTCCGACGTTGTCGCGCCGACGAAGGGACCGTCTGGCTGCTGCAGGGTGGCGCACTCGTGCCCGTGTACAACACCGGTCCGAACGCCGAGCGGATCGTGGATCTCTTCCGGCAGCCGGTGGACACCGGCATCATCGGCATGATGGCCGTGACCGAGCAGTCGTTCTGCGCCAGTGGCATGCGCGACAACCCACTGCGCGACGCGACGCTGGACATCACCTTGAGCGTCGAGACGCAGGCGATGATCGCGATACCGCTGGCGTTCGCAGGCTCGCTGCGTGGGGTGGTCTCATGCGTGCAACTCGCCGGCTCCGGCAGCAGCGGCGGTTTCGAACCCACCGACCTCGAGTCGCTGGAGCGTGACGTGCACGTCGCGGGCCGACTCGTGAATCTGGCTGTCCTCGAATCGGTGATGGGTCTGCATGGCGGCTGAGATGGTGCTGCGTACGGAGGAGGCCAGTGAGGCGCTCCGCGTCGGTGATGGTGACGGAATCCGCATCGCGGTGCTGGATACGGGCATCGAGGCCTCGCATCCCGTCTTCCACGCCATGCATCTCGTGGACGACGTGGTGTTGACCGGCGACGGCCCGCGCGTGCGCGTGAGCGCGGGGCACGGTACCGATGCGTACGGACACGGCACGGCCATTGCCGGCATCATCCACGAACTCGCACCGCGCGCGGCCATCGGCAGCTTCCGCGTACTCGGCGCGGACCTCGCCAGTCGCACGTCGATCATCGCGGCCGGCGCCCGTCTGGCAATGGAACGCGGCTATCAGATCCTCAACTGCAGCTTCGGATGCCGCGGGGATGCGGCGTTCATGCTGCCGTTCAAGGATTGGGTGGACGACGCGTACCTGCAGAAGGTGCATGTCGTGTCGGCCTGCTCCAACGTCGACATCGACCGGCGTGAATGGCCCTCACACTTTCCGACCGTCGTGTCGGTGAACATGGCGAAGACGGGCCCCGGCATCTTTCATCATCTGCCCGGACATCTCGTCGAGTTCGCGACAGGTGGTCAGGGCGTGGACGCGCCGTGGCTCGGTGGCGGCAGGCGAACCGTCACCGGCAGCAGCTATGCGGCGCCGGTGATGTCTGCACTGCTCGCGCGCATGCTTTCACGCACCGGACCAATGCATCCGGTGCTGGCAAAAGCCGTGCTGCGCGAACTCGCGCTGCCGTGGTCCGATGACGTCGCCACACGCAACGTGCGGCGACCGCCTGCTGCTTCTCCGTCGGCTACTTCTTCGCCGGCTGCGGGTTTGCCGTGACCCAGGCGCAGGCCTTCTGGTCACCACCGTCGCACCCGCGCTTGTAGAACTCCGCAGCGCGCGTCACGCTCTTCGCGGTCACCGACGTGCCGGTCTCGTACATGCTGCCAAGCAGGGTGCATCCAATGATAAATCCGCCTTCGCAGCCCTGGCTGAGGTACTGACTGGCACGCACGTCGTCACGCATCACACCGGAACCTCGGAGATAACCGGCGCCGAGGTACGCGCAGCCTTCCGCAGTGCCGGCCAGCGTGCAGGCCTGACGCCAGTGGCCGATGGCCTTGACCGAGTCGCGTGTGAGGCCACCGCGGGCGCTCGCCGTCATGGTGCCCAGCGTGGCGCACGCGGTGGCTTCACCCACGGTGCACGCGCGCTGCAGCAGTGACACTGCACGATTGTCGTCGCGAGACACACCTTTGCCTGCGGCCGTGGCCACGCCGAGCAGCGCACAGCCCTGCATGTGGCCACCGTCGCACGCTTTCGCCCAGAGTGTAGCGGCCTTGGCATCGTCCACCGGCCCGCCCTCGCCCTTCGACGCCGCCAGGCCGAGATACGTGCAGGCCGCCGGCGAGCCGAGCTCGCAGGCCTGCGAATAGAACGTGCGCGCCTTGCCGCGATCCATCGAGACGCCTTCGAAGCGCGCGTCGTACATGCGGCCGAGATTCATGCAGCCATCGGGATCCTTCGCGTCGCAGGCCGTGCGGTACATGTTCACCGCACGAATCGGGGCCTTGGGCACGCCGTTGCGACCGTATTCCAGATCCTGCCCCGAAGCAACGCATCCCGACGACACGCCACCTTCGCACGCTGGCGCCGAGAGCGCGCTACGCGACGCACTGGTGGGCTTGGCAGCGGCCAGCGCGCTGTTGACCGCGGGCGTCGGGGTCGCGCCTTCGACAACGCCCAGATTGCCGAGTTTCGATCCGGTGTTGGGCGATGGTGCACTTGCCGGCCGCGTGCCGGAACCCCTCGTGGTCGTGCTGCCATTCGCCGACTGCGGGCTTGGCGTCTGTCGGGCGGTCTGCGTGTTGTCGATCGTTCCGCCCGAAGTGTTGACGGCGCCCCGCTGCACACCGGTCGGAGCCGCAGGCGTCGCGATGTTGCGCGTGGCCGTCTGCATCGCCTCGTTCGCCGACTGGCGTCGCACGAAGACGAAGTCGCCCTGATCGCTCTCGATGCCCGGCACTGCGCTGAACGTCGGCGTCGTGCGTGCAACGGCAGCGACACGCGGATTGATGTCCGCCGCGAGTTGCTGCGCCATGAACACCGGTGCACGTCGCGCCTTCAGCGCTGCCACGATTTCCATCGAGAAGATGCTGACCTGGGGCACCGTTTCCTTCGCCGTGCCGGCAGTCATCGCCTGTCGGCTCGAACGACGCGCGTACATCAGCGCGCCGGCGATGGCCCGCTGATTGTCGGCAGGCAGCACCACGCGGTCATCGTTGCTGCGATTCAGCGATCCGCTGAAGCAGGCATCGGTGATCAGCAGCACCGATCGGGCCTTGAGTGTGCGCAGCCACGTCCTGATCGATTCGTTCGGGATCCATGTGCTCTTGCGCGAGTTCGCAGCGTCGGCGGCAAGCCAGTAGCCCTCGCGCCCCGCCTCGTCGAAGCCACCGTGGCCGCTGTACACGACCAGCAGGTTGTCTTCGGGGCCGAGCCGGCGCGCCACCGCCTCGAGCGAGTCGAGAATGGCCTCGCGCGTGGGATTCTTGACGACCTGCACGTTTCGCGGATCGAACGTGTATTCACGCGTGATCACGGCGCGCAGGCTGTCCGCTTCCTTGATCGGAAACTTCAGTGACGGCAGTCCGCTGCTCGGCTGTTGGTCGCCGACGGCGAAGATCAGCGCGTGATAGGTCCCGAAGCCGGCCACGCCGCCCATTGCGCCCCCACCGCGCTGTTCGAGGCCGCGCCGGACACCCTGCGCGTCAGCGGAGGCGGCCAGCAGCCCTGCCGCCATGACGGCGCACGCCTGACGCAGGACGAAACGGAGTGGTGAATGGCGCATTGGTCGGACCTCGTGGGGCGCATGGCGCGCCGGCAACGTGACTGCGGAAACCTGCATTGGACGATGACGACTCAGACCCGGCACGCGTCAGCGACCGGGCACCACCCGCACCTGCACCCGCTGCAGCGACCACGTCGCCGGTGCCGCCCCCGGTCGGGCGCCCAGATTGCGCGTGCCCATCCGGCTGCGCAGCAATCCGCCCAGCTGCGATTCGCCGCCACCGCCGCGCGTGATCTCGGTGGTGATCACTGCATCCCACTCGAATACGTCGCGCGGCAGTTCCTGCTCGGAGGTCACCATCAGCAGCGACTCCACGCCGACATCCGACGCACCGAACGATGCCACGCGCCCGGCGGCATCCGTCACCGGGATCACGGCCGGCCACGAATCCGCATTGCCCATGAAGTATGGCACGCGGTTGCTGGCGTTCGTACCATCCGAGGGAAAGAGCAGCGTCGCCTTGCCCTTGCTGTCGATGTTGAACACGTAGACGAACCGCGGCTGCCGTGCGGCGGCCGCCGCCACGCGGGCGCTGTCCAGTTCCAGCCGAAGCTGAATCACCGTCCCTGACGCGATCGAGTCTGCCGCGATGCCGCGCTGCATCACGCTGTCCACCACCACCAGCCGGTACGGATACTGTCCCTCATCCGGTGGCGTCGCAATCGTCAGCCACGTACGTACGCGGCCAAGCGCCTCGGCGCGCATGCGCAGTGAGTCGGCGGCGGTGCTGGCTTCGGCGGCAGTACCGGCGGTGAACCAGTTGCTGCGTGCCGGAAACGCCACTGTGGCGCTGTCGCTCGCGCTGGCGTTGGCGCGCACCCATGCATACGACACGTCGGTGGCGGTCACACGTCCCGACAGCACGTAGAACGCTCCTTCCGGCGCACCTTCACGCGCGATGCCCGCCGCCATCGTCGGTCCGCCAATGCCGAGCGATGTGTTCAGCGCCGTGCTCGGCGGCATCGAGAGCCACACCGCGGGATTCTTCACGCCAAGCTGATCGATCGCAGAGATCACTCGCGCTGCCTTGAGCGTCGCACCGATCGACACCGGCTGTTCACGCCCGGTGCGCAACGTCCACCAGCCGTTCTCGAACGACACGGTCACCAGTGCTTGCGTGGCGGACGGCAGCCGCGTCGGGTCGCTCACCCACGTGATCGCGGGATTGCCGCGCAGTGCGCGCGCCTCGGCGATCGCTGCCGTCCGGTCGGTTTCGGAGGCCAGCGGTGACGGCACCCACACGCGCAACATCGGCTCATCGGCCGCCATCCACTTCGTGATCACGTACAAGTCGCCGACCCTGAGCGAGTCCTCGGTGCCGCGGACGACTGCGGCGAGACTGCGTGCGATGCTGGTGTTGCGCTCGACGCGCACGACGATGGAAGTGTCCAGCCGACCGTTGGTGAGCCGCGCCAGTTCAGTGCCGGGGCGGAGGCCGAGTGCCAGACCGCCGTCGAACTCCGCTTTCTCGCCACGCAGCGCCGTGACGGCGACGGTAGTGCGACCCGCCGCATCGCCCGTCGCGCCGCCGAACAGCGGCTGCCGCAAGCGCGCGGGCTGCGCGTCGATCGACGGCACCTGGTCAGGCGCACGGCCCTGCATGATCGCCTTCGTGCTCTGGAAGATCTGTCGTGCACTGGCGCTGCTGGAGTTCGACATGAGCGCCTGCAGCAATGCCGCCGTGAACACGCCGTGCCGCACGCCGTTTTCGTCGGTGCCTTCCTTGGCGGGGCGCGTGTCTTCCGCAGCGGAGATCACCAGCGCACCCACATCCGCCGGAAATTGGCCGGTGTAGCGCTCCGCCTTGTCACGTTCGTCGATCGACGCCCATCGCTCGCGCAGCAGTTGCGGCACGCCACCACGCGTGATCGAGCCCGAGTTACAGGCGTCGATCACCATGGTGACGATCACGCCACGTGCTGCGGCCGGTGCGACGATCGCGGCGAGTTCCTTGTCGCGGATGTCTTCCGCGCCTGCGTTGGCATCGACCGGCACCAGCGTCTGGTCAACCTGCTTACCCGGCGTCAGCGAGTTGCGACGGAGTGCACCGTGACCGGCGAACGAAAAGAAGGCCACGTCACCCGGCTTTGATCGATCCAGCATCGCCGTCAGCGAATCGAGGATCGCCCTGCGCGTGGCGGCGCGGTCGAGCAGCACGCGAACATCGGTGCGCCGGAAGCCGAAGCGCGCCGTGATGACCTGCGCGATTGCCTGCGCATCGTTCCCCGAGCCTTCGAGATTGCTGATGGTGCCGCGTGAGCCGGCCTCGCGCGCACCGGGGGCCGGCGTACGCCGCGCGCTGCTGGAGGCGACGGTCCGCGCCGCACCGTTCGGGATGAACGCCTCATAGTCATTGACGCCGACCACCAATCCCCGACGGACCTGCGCCTCGGCCGGTGACGCCAGCGTCATGGTGCACAGCGCCAGGCCGATCAGGAGACGCTCCGGTCGGGAGACGGCGGCTGGCCGTTCGTGGGTACGTGGTGGAAGCGTCATCGGGATGTCGGACGGTCGGCGGAGCAGGGAAGTGCGCATCGGGCAGTCTGGGAGCAATCCGGTGGCGGGGCGTGAAGCAACCGTACTGGCCCGTCACCCGGCAATTCACCCGGTCGGGTGATGCTGGATGAATGGACACGGAAGCATCGTATCCGTGTCCATCGCTGTCGATGCCTGTGCCGCCGTGACGTTTCGTACCTGTCATCCGTTTCCCTGTCGAATGCCCGCGACTCACGACTAGACTCCCGCCATGCCTACCCTCCAGACCCTGCGTCCGAGCTGCCTCCCCGCGCTCGCGACCCTCATGCTTGCGGGGGCACTCGCGACGTCAGTGCATGCCCAGCAGGTGCCCTGCGATCCGCGACCGGTGCTGCCCGAGAGTGCGGTGCCCGGCGGCAGTTTTGACACGCAGGTGCGCGGCATGCTGAGCCAGCAGGAGGACTTCCAGAAGCCTGCCTGCGAGTTCGCCACGGCCCGCGCGCAGCGTGTCGCACGTCTGCTCCGCCCCATTGCACTCGCCACGCGCGACATCGGTGCGTCGACGCGCTTCCTCGTCCTCAACAAGGACGAGCAGAACGCCTTCGCGACGGGATGGCCCGACAACGGCTATCACCTGATCGTCGTGTACACCGGCATGATCGACGCGCTCGACCGCCGTGCGGCACAGTCGGCGGCGCGTTCCGGCAAGACGGCCTCCGATCTCAGCGACACCTTTCTCAGCACCGTGATGGCGCACGAGATGTCACATCTCGTCCTGCGGCATGCACAGGACAAGCAGTGCCGCGGCGGTAACAACCTCGCCTCCGGTGGTGACGCTTCGGCCACGCGCGCGGAAGGCACACGCGCCATGGCCGCAAGCGCGGTGGCGTGCAAGTCGTATTCGCAGGGCAAGGAACTCGCGGCCGATTCGGTCGGTGCCTATCTCATGTTCGCCACGCGCAAGAACGCAGTCTTCAGCGACGCCGGTGACCTCGTGCGCCTGTGGGAGCTGGATGCCGAGGAGGAGCGCGCGTCGGGAGAGAATCACTTCTGGGGCGAGCGCGTGATGAGCACGCACCCCTCGGCCGTCCGCCGGGCGGCGCTCTACATGCGGCTCTGGGCCAGCATGCTCGAGGAGCAGGATCGCTACGACAGCGCGATTGGCCTCATCACCGCGAACATCGAAGTCGATCGTGCCCTCGCCATGCTCGACTCGGTACGCCGCGCACTGCCCGGTGCACCGTTCATCGATGAAGCCGCCGGCGCCGCGCTGCTCACGCAGTGGCTCTCCACCGTGCCGGTCGGTGTGCTGGGCCTGCGTCCCACCGTCGGCGTGGTGCGCACACGTTTCGTCGAAGGACTGCGTGGCGACAACGCCGGCGACGCAATGATGCAATCGCGTGCGCGCACCGCACTCGAAAGCATCACCAACGTCGAGAACCGTCCGTCGGGTCTCGTGAACCTCGCACTGCTGGACGCTTACACCGGCAACAGTGCGCGGGCGCTGCAGCGCGCGCGACGTGCGGCGCAGCTTGCATCAGGAGACGCGGCGGTGCTCAACACACTCGGCATCGCCTACTATCAGGCCGGCCAGATCGACTCGGCGCGCGCACTGTTCGGTCGCATCCTCACCGGCAGCAGCACGATGCCGACCGATGCGTCGTACCGCGCCAGTTGCCTCACCGAGCGCACGCGGCCGATGAGCACGCGCGTCTGCTTCAACTATGCACGCGCGCTGTTCGAGCGGGACAAGGCGGCTGGCACGGCACTGCTGACTGCATACCGCAATGCGTACGGACAGGGGCCGTGGGGACAGGAGGCTGGACGCGTTGTGATGGCCTCGACCGGCGGCACGTCGCCGACGCCGACGACGGGCGCCGGCACCAGCGCGCCGAGCAGCACGCCCGCCGGCGGCACCGGCGGCGTCATGCGACCGAAAGACGCGGCACCGCCCACGTCGCCGGGTGCGAGCAGCAAGATCGGCAACCTCGGCTTCCGCGCCATCCAACTGATTTCGCCCGATGGGCTCAAGAAGGTGGGAACGGGCATGCGGCCGCGGGATGCCCGCGCTGCGTTGCCTTCCGTGGTGGCGGATGAGGCCAGCGGTGCCAGCGGCCAGACCCTGGCCAGCGAGGAAGCGGGCGTCGCCCTGCTCGTCCAGCCGGATCCGGCGGGTGGCCAGCGCGTGGTCGGCATCAAGTCGTCAGGCCGCTGGTCGCTGGCCGGCATCACGCCGGGGCAGCCGGTTTCGACCCTCGCCCGACTGGGCCGTCCGATGGATCACGACGGCAACTCGTACGTCTACGTGATCACGGGTCACCTGGTCACCGTCACGACGGATGGCACCACGATCGGTTCGGTCACGGTTCGCGCCGACCAGTAAACCGGCGGGGCAGTCACGACATATTGGCGGGGCGGAGCGGGCGGCGGTTGCCGTCACTCTCCGCCCCGTCGTAGCTTCGCGTGTCGTACCGAAACATGCTGACTCTGCCCGCGTAGGGGAGATCGGCCCCTAACCCGAGGCACCACATGGTCAATCGCGACGATCTGGAGAGCTTTCTCGTCCGTCTGGGCGCAGAAGGTGCCAGCTATTCTGAAGTCGAACCGGGCATGTTCGTGGTCCGCCCCGGCGGTACGCCTGATGCACAGGTGGTCGTGCACATGACGCCGCCGGTGTTGCTCATGCGCATGAACGTCATGCCCGTCCCGTCGGACCTCGACACCGCGGCCCGGCTCTCCCGTCGTCTCCTCGAACTGAACGCGACCGACCTCGTTCACGGTGCGTATGGCATTTCCGCCAACGACATCATCCTCACGGAAGCGCTGGAACTCGGGAACCTGGATTTCTCGGAATTCCTTGCTGCCTACGAGAGCATGACGCTCGCCCTCGCGTCGCATGTGCGCGAGCTCGCCCTGTTCCGCGAGGTTCACTGATCCTATGGGACTCTTCGACCGACTTTCGTCGCTCATCAAGGCGAACCTGAACGACCTGATCTCGAAGGCCGAGGAGCCGGAAAAGCTCCTCGAGCAGTCGATCCTCGACATGCGCTCGCAGCTGGCGAAAGCCAAGCAGCAGGTGGCCGCGGCCATCGCCGACGAGAAGCGCCTGCGGGATCAGGCGGAACAGGAGCTGAAGCAGTCGCAGGAGTGGGAGCAGCGCGCGATGCTGGCCATTCAGCAGAATCGCGACGATCTCGCACGGCAGGCGCTCATGCGTCAGCAGGAGCACGCCGAGCACGCCGAGGCACTGCAGCGCACCTGGCAGACGCACGCCGCCGAGACCGAGAAGCTCAAGTCGCTGCTGCGCGACCTGAACGACAAGATCGAGGAAGCGAAGCGCAAGAAGAACCTGCTGCTCGCCCGCGCCCGTCGCGCCGAGGCACAGCAGCGGATTCAGCAGACCATGGGTGGCCTCAGCGAGAAGAGTGCGTTCGAAGCGTTCGCGCGCATGGAAGAAAAGATCGAGCAGAACGAGCGCCGCCTCACCGCCAGCGCGCAAATCGAGGAGGAGTTCTCGGGCGATCGTCTCACCTCCGACTTCAAGCAGCTGGAGAAGGCGGCGGGTGGATTGAGCGCGGAAGCCCGACTGCTGGAGCTGAAGCAGAAGATGGGCATGCTCGCGGCAGGCACGTCACCGGCGGCGAAGCAACTGCCGAAGGGCGCGTCGGAGGGCTCGGCGATCACCGAAGCCGACTTCGAGCACCTCGACGACACCGGCAAGGCGTGAGTTGCCGGTCGTGAACACGGTGAAGGCAGCACCCCGGCAGCGATTCGCACCGCTGCTGTTCGGAACGATCGTGACCGGGGCGCTGCTCTGGCTGGTGGTGAAGGCAGCCAACATCTTCCTGCTGCTCTTCATCGCCGTCCTGCTGTCGCTGTTCCTGCGCGCGATGGCCGATCTGCTCGAAACACGGCTGCGTATGCCGTCTGCGCTGGCGCTGCTGGCGTCAGTGCTGCTGTCGCTGGGTGGCGTGGTGGGTCTGGTCACGCTGCTGGTCCCACCCTTCGCCGAACAGACACGTGCGCTGGCGCTCGAGTTGCCGCGCTACATCACGGGTCTCGAAAATCAGATCGCGCGGCTCGGTGATCGCATTCCGCCGCTGAAGGCGTACCTGGCGACCGAAGACCACAAGGCGCTGTCGGTGTTGTACGAACAGGCCAGCTCGCAGATCGAGACACTGCTGCCGAAGGTGTTCGGCCTGCTGCACCTTGCCATCGACGGATTTGCGCTGATGGTGATGTCACTGTATCTCGCGCGTCGCCCGGCGGACTATCGCGAGTGGCTGATCGCTCTTTTTCCGCCGACACAGCGCGAGCTGGTGCGCGACGTGCTGCTCGAGATCGCGCGCGACCTGCGCTCGTGGATCACCGGACAGCTGCTCGGCATGGTGATTCTCGCTGCGCTGACGGCGCTCGGACTGGCGCTGCTGGACGTCCCGTACTGGCTCACCTTCGGCATCTTCACCGGTGCGGTGGCCATCGTGCCGTTCTTCGGCACGCTGGTGAGCACCGTGTTGCCTGCGGTGTTCGTACTCGCGAGCGACGGCGAGCCGTGGCGCGTGATCAGCGTGATCATCCTCGGTACGGTCATTCACCTGATCGAGAGCAACCTGGTGCTGCCGCTGATCACGCAGAATCAGGTGAAGCTGCCGCCGGTACTGAGCATCATGTCGGTGCTGATCTTCGGGCAACTGCTGGGCCCCGTCGGTCTCATCGTCGCAGTGCCGCTGCTGGTGGTGCTGACCGTCATCGTGCGACGTGTGCTGGTGAATCGCATTTACCAAGGCGCCGCCGACCGTCCGCTGCCGGTCGATCGACCAATGGTGCTGCGCGTACCGGCGCCGCAGGGTGGCGTCACGCTACCCTCGGGCAAGGCGCCTGACCTCATTGCACTCGCTGAGCGGGTGGCGCTGGGCTGACGTTTGGTTCAGGGTTTTCAACAGCAGCGGCACATCGCAGACGTGCATTACAAGCGATAGCAGCGGCCCGTTAGCTTTGCGGCATGCCGACCACGCCACGCTATCTCATTCTCGCAGAAGGTGCTTTCGGCCCCTTCACGTCGAAGACCGCCAACGGCTGCATCCGCTTCACACCGGAGCAGGTGGTCGCGGTGCTGGATACGGTCTCGGCGGGCAAGACGGTCAACGACATCCTTGGTTTCGGCGGCGCCATTCCGGTGGTGGGATCGGTGGCGGCGGGAATGACGATGCAGCCGAACATTCTGCTGATCGGCATTGCACCGACGGGCGGTCGATTGCCGGATGCGTGGCGGCCGATCATTCGCGAGGCGATCGAGGCTGGACTGGATGTGTGGAGCGGCTTGCATGTGTTCATCGGCGACGATCCGGAATTCGCCGCCCTCGCTCGCAAGCACAACGTGTCGATCAACGACGTGCGCAAGCCGCCGGCGGATCTGCCGGTGTCCACCGGCAAGGTGCGCACCGTGAAGGCGACGGTGGTGCTCACCGTCGGCAGCGATTGCAACATCGGCAAGATGACGACGCAGCTCGCCGTGCGCGAAGCACTGCGCGAGCAAGGCGTCCGCGTGGCGTTCGCGGGGACGGGGCAGACGGGCATCTTCATCGACGGCAAGGGCATCGCCGTGGATGCCGTGGTCGCAGACTTCATCGGTGGTGCGGCGGAGCGCCTCGTGCTCGAGTCGGCCGAAGATGCGGACATCGTGCTGGTGGAGGGGCAGGGAAGTCTCATCCACCCGAGCTATTCGGGTGTCACGTACGGGTTGATTCACGGTTCGCTGCCGCATGCGCTGGTGTTATGCACACAGCCGTCGCGCGTGACGATCCGCAACAACGACTGGGTGAAGATTCCGTCGTTGAAGCAGCTGATCGCGATGCACGATCTGGTCACCACGCCGTTGCGGCATGCACCGACGATCGCGATTGCCATGAACACCTTTGACCTGACCGACGAAGCGGCGCGCGATGCGATCGAGCGCGGCATGGCGGAAACCCGCCTGCCGGCGACCGATCCGGTGCGCTTCGATCCGTCGCCGATCGCCGATGCCATCCTCGCTTTCCATCACGAGCGGCTGCTCAAGGCTTCGTGACGCTGCGGTGAATCGACGATGCGTGCGCGTTCCGGGTTCGCCCCGAGCGCGCACGTCGTGCATCGTGGCCTCGTCCATCAGCCACGGAGTGTCGCATGTCGAAGGGTGTCGTCCCGCTGCTCTCGCTCAGGAACGTTCGGAAGGTGATCACGGCGGGTGCCGGGCAGTGTCGGGTGCGTGTGACGGTGCTCGCTGGTGTGTCGCTGCAGCTCCTGCCTGGGGAGGCACTGGCAATCACCGGGGCGCTGCCGCTCGCCCGCTCGATGCTGTGTGCGATTGCCGCCGGTGTGGCGCGCTGCGACAGCGGTACGGTGCGCTGGGGGGAGCGTGGCCTCATCGACGTGCGGTACGCCCCGGCCGGGGATTGTCCCCGCCAGCTTCGGTCGCGTCCCGACATGCCGCCCGGGCTGGTGATTCTCGATGCCGCGCTGGTGGAGCATGCGCCTCCGGTGGACGTGCCGACGTTGGTGCACCTGCTGGAGCCGTGGCTCGAAGCGGGTGGTGCGGCGCTGGTGGCGGCGCCGGTCACCGGACGTGACTGGCCGTGGTGGACGCTCGAGCTGGCCGGTGGCCAGTTGCGGCCTGCGCTCACGCGACCGGATGCGTTGCCGGTGCAGTGGTCGGCACCCGCGCGCATGGTCGCTGAGGGCACCGGCACGCGTGTGGCACGGGTCGCCGAGGATCAGTAGGTTCACGGGACGTGCGCGCCGGGTGGTGTGATGTCCGGTGCGGCAGATGTCGTTCGGTCACCGGACCGACTCCGCCGTCCCTGTTTCGAATCGATGAGCGACTTTCTTCTCTACAACACGCTGACGCGCCAGGTCGAGCCGTTCGCACCGGCAGACGGCCACCGGGTGCGCATGTACACGTGTGGACCCACGGTGTACAACCCGGCGCATCTGGGCAACTTCCGCACGTTTCTCTTCGAGGATCTGCTGCGGCGGACGCTGGCGCTGCGTGGGTGGGGTGTCGAGCAGGTGATGAACCTCACCGATGTGGACGACAAGATCATCAAGCGCGCCAACGAGCGTGGGTTGACGATCCGTCAGGTCACCGATCCGGTGGTGGAGATCTTTCATGCGCATCGCGATTACCTGCGCATCCAGCCGGCGGAGCACTATCCGCGTGCCACGGATTACATCCCGCAGATGATCACGCTCGTGGAGCGGCTGATCGCGAAGGGTGTGGCGTATCAGGCGGAGGATCAGTCGGTGTACTTCGCGATCGACAAGTTCCCGGCGTACGGGCGGTTGTCGCGTCTCGACACGCGCGAGATCAAGGCGGGCGCGCGGGTCTCTCAGGACGAGTACACGAAGGACAACGCGCAGGATTTTGCGCTGTGGAAGTCCGCCAAGGAAGAAGACGAGCGCGTGGAGGCGGCGTGGGAGTCGCCGTGGGGTCGCGGGCGTCCCGGGTGGCATCTCGAGTGCTCCGCCATGGCGATGGACATCCTTGGCGAGACCATCGACCTGCATGCTGGTGGGGTGGACCTGATCTTTCCGCACCACGAGGACGAGATCGCGCAGAGCGAGGCGGCGACGGGCAACGTGTTCGCGCGGTGCTGGTGCCACGGCGAGTTCCTGCTCGTGGACAGCGCGAAGATGGCGAAGCGTGTTGGCAACGTCTGGGGAGTGAACGAGTTGCAGGAGGAGGGGCTGGATGGTGCGGCCGCTCGTCTGTTCATGTTCAACACGCACTATCGCCAGCAGCTCAACCTGAGCAGTGACGCACTCGAGAGCTCGCGTCGCGCGGCGCGTCGTGTCGGCGACATGGCCGAGCGTCTGGCGTCGGCGACTGGCGCACCGCCGGAACTGTCGGGTGCCGCAGTGCAAGCCGAAGCGGATTTTCGGGCTGCGCTGTTCAACGACCTGAATGCGCCGCAGGCGTTGTCGGCGTTGTTCGGCTTCGTGAATCGCGTGAACGCGCTGCTCGACCAGGGCGGCACCGACACGGCGGCTCTGGCGCGTGCCCGCGAGGCGTTCTCCGTCATAAACGGTGTGCTGGACGTGGTGCCGTCGCCGGTGAGCCTGGATGATGCGTTGGCCGCGCGTGTCGCTGAGGCCATCGCCGCGCGGACCGCCGCCCGGGCTCGGCGGGATTTCGCCGAGTCCGACCGGATCCGGAACGAACTGGCGGCCGAGGGGATCGTGCTGGTGGACGGGGCGGAGGGGACGAGCTGGAAGCGCGCCTGACCCGCGGCGGATTTTCCGCTGCGGCCGGTTGAAATGCCGGGGTGTCGGGGCTACGTTTTGAGGCTCGGCAGTCGGTGTTGGCTGACGTAGCTCAATTGGCAGAGCACCTGATTTGTAATCAGGCGGTTGCGAGTTCGATTCTCGCCGTCAGCTTCTGCCGGTCGCTGGCACGTCGGCGACCGAGGCACGTGTGGGTGTGGTACCTGTCGGTGGAGTAGCCAAGCGGTCAACGGCAACAGACTGTAAATCTGTCGACTCCGGTCTTCGAAGGTTCGAATCCTTCCTCCACCATCGCAAAGCCCCGCAACGACTTCGGTCGGCGGGGCTTCGTGTTTTGCGGATGCTTTGAGCACGCCGCGCCGCGAGCGCCGTGGCATGGGCAGGTACTCCCCCTGATATTGATCACTCGATCCGGTGATGGTGCAGCCGTAGTCTGGCGTGGCGCGCTGTGGATCAGCGTGCGCGCGAGAGCAGCCCCCGTCCGCGCATCCAGTCGCGCAACTTCGGCAGCCATTCCGCAGCGACAGGCGCGCCGGGTGTGATCATGCCGAATCCGTGACCACCCTTCTCCCAGACGTGCAGCTCACCCGGCACCTCGTGTGCGATCATCGCGTCGTAGAACGCCATGGCGTTGCGCGCCGGCACCTCGTCGTCGTCGTGCGTGGCGACGAGGAAGGTGGGCGGCGCGTGTGGCGTGACGCGCAGCTCGGTGGAGTAGCTGCGACGCATCGAATCGGTTGCCGCAGCGCCGAGCAGGTTGTCGCCCGACCCGCGATGCGCGAACGGTGCGTGCAGCGAAATCACGGGGTAGACGAGCACGGCGAAATCGGCACGATGCTGCGCGTCGGGTCGCATCGCACGTGATTCACCTCCGAGCGTGTCATCGGCCATCGTCGCAACCATGCTGGCCAGATGTCCGCCCGCCGAGAATCCCATCACGCCGACGCGTCGCGGATCGATGCCCCACTCGGCGGCATGGTCGCGCGTGAGACGCATG
Source organism: Gemmatimonadaceae bacterium (assembly GCA_043788935.1). GTDB lineage: Bacteria > Gemmatimonadota > Gemmatimonadetes > Gemmatimonadales > Gemmatimonadaceae > JACMLX01. The sequence goes on from JAYWIJ010000162.1 coordinate 20,983, forward strand.
GCCTGACGCGCATCGAGCAGTGGCACGGGATAGTGATATGCGCCCGGCTCCTTCACCGAGACGCGATACTTGCAGACGATCGCGGCCACGCCGATGCCGTTGAGCCAGCGCGCCACCTGATAGCCCTCGTGGTCGATGGCCAGGATGCCGTAGCCACCACCCGGCATGATGACGATGGCAGCGCCGGTGGCGCGCGCAGCGGGTGGCAGGAACACGCGAACGTCGGGGTCGCGCACGTGTGACATGATCATCACGCCACCGGGCTTCGGCGGTTCGGTGTACTCCGCCATTACCGACCGCGATGCACCGGGGGCGACGCCGGGATACAGCGACAGATCGAATGGTTGGCGGCTGGCAGTGCGCTGCGCGGCGATCGGTGTGACCGTCGGCAGCAGCAGCGTTGCAATGAGCAGGGCGAACCGTGACATGGACGAAGCCGTTGAGAGAGAACAGAGCAAATGCCACATGCGCGCGGAGGTTGTCAACTGCGGTCGGCCTCCACGGTCGTTTCTCCTGTCACGGTCGTATCTCATGTGCTCCACGTTGCTGCGCCCCGCCGTGCAGGTGGGCAGCGGCCGGTGCTAGTTTTAGAAACATTCCCCGCAATGCCGATGACTGCCACTGCCCCCCCGATCCTCGCGCTCGAAGTCACCGGCCTGCGTAAGGCATACGGTGACGTGTTCGCCGTGAATGGACTCGACCTCCGTGTCACGGCAGGCCAATGCTTCGGCCTGCTCGGCCCGAATGGCGCGGGCAAGACGACCACCATCGAGATCTGCGAAGGCCTCAACACTGCGGATGCTGGCAGCGTGCGTGTGCTGGGACGCTCCTGGGACAGCGATGCGCAGTGGCTGCGCGAGCGGATCGGCATGCAGCTGCAGGAGACACAGCTCGCCGACAAGCTGACGGTGATCGAGACGCTTCAGCTCTTTCGGAGCTTCTATGAACAGGGACGCCCGGTGGAGGCGGTGCTCGATCTCGTGCAGCTCGGTGAGAAGCGGACGGCGCGTGTGAGTGGATTGTCGGGTGGGCAGAAGCAGCGGCTGGCACTGGCCTGCGCGCTCGTCGGTGATCCGCAGCTGCTATTCCTCGATGAGCCCACCACCGGGCTCGATCCGCAGTCGCGGCGGCAGTTGTGGGAGCTCGTCGAAGGGTTGAAGCAGGAGGGTCGCACCATTTTGCTCACGACGCACTACATGGACGAAGCCGAGCGACTCTGCGACAACATCGCGATCGTCGATCGGGGTACGGTGATCTCGCTTGGTACGCCGCGGCAACTCATTGCGTCGCTGGGGGCGGAGCATGTGATCCGCCTTGGCGTGGGTGATTCGACCGAGGCTGCGCTTTCGGTTCCACTCGATGCGTTGCTGGCGATCGGCGGCGTCACGGGTGGGCGGGAGACCACCGGCGGCTACGAGTTGCGCGTGTCGTCGGTGCAGGCGGTCTTGCCTTCGCTGCTGGCGATGGCTGACGAGCGCGGGATTCAGTGGACCGAATTGAGCACGCACAGTGCGACGCTCGAGGACGTGTTCGTCGCGCTGACCGGACGCGACCTGCGGGACGGCTGACCGATGCGCATCGCTTCACTCAAGCAGCTGACGCTGGCACGATTTCGCGAGTTCACGCGTGAGCCGGAAGCCGTGTTCTGGACATTCGTGTTTCCACTGCTGCTGGCCGGCGGTCTCGCGATCGCATTTCGCGACAAGGCGCCGGAGCAGGCAATCGTTGCCGTCGTCATGCCCGCCACGCCGGACAGCGCCGCGTTGCGCGTGGATGCCGCGCTGAGCACAGCGGCGGGGAAGAAGGACGCAGCGCTGCGCACCCGCCGCATTCCGGCGGACAGTGCCGCTGAGGTGCTGCGCACCGGAACGGCTGCGCTGGTCGTCGTGCCGAATGGCGACGGCAGTGTGGAATACCGCTACGATCCCGCGCGACCCGAGGGGCGGGCCGCGCGACAGATTGCCGACGACCTGCTGCAGCGTGCGCGGGGCCGCGCTGATGTGGTGCCGTTCCGCGACGTCACCATTCGCGAACGTGGCTCCCGCTACATCGATTTCTTTCTCCCGGGGCTGCTCGCCATGAACATCATGGGCAGCAGCATCTGGAGTCTTGCGTTCGCGATCGTCACGCAGCGCAACAAGAAGTTGCTGAAGCGGCTGGCCGCCACGCCGATGTCGCGCCTCGAATACCTGCTGTCGTTCGTGCTCTCCCGACTGGTGTTCCTCGGTCTCGAATTGGTGGTGCTGCTGGGCTTCGGTGTGTGGGTACTGGATGTGCCGATCCGCGGTGCGATCATGTCGCTGGTGATCATGGCTTTCGTCGGCTCGGCGGCGTTCGGCGGCATCGGACTGCTCGTGTCGTCGCGGGCGCGCACGGTGGAAGGCGTGTCGGGCCTGACGAACTTCGTGATGCTGCCGATGTGGATCTTCTCGGGCGTCTTCTTCGCGTCCAGCAACTTTCCTGCGGCCATTCAACCGGTGGTGCAGGCGCTGCCGCTCACGGCGCTGGTCAATGGCATGCGCGCGATCATGCTGCAGGGCGCGAGTCTCGCGGCCGTCGCGCCGCAACTCGGTGTGCTGGTGGCGTATCTCGTGGTGAGCCTGGCGGTTGCACTCAGGATCTTCCGCTGGCAGTAGAGGCGACCCACCGGACCTTCGCTCCCGCGGGGATGGTATCATGGAGACACTCCACCATCCACCACGAGCCCGATCATGCGCCTCCAGACATTCGTATGCAGCTTGCTGTGCCTCGCGGCGCTGCCGCTGGCGGCGCAGGGCACACCGTCGTTGCGTGGAACGATCCGTGACTCCACCGGCCGCGTGCTGCCACGCGTCGAGGTCTCGTATCGCACGGTACGCACGCTGTCGGACAACGAGGGGAATTTTCGCCTGTCGCCGGTTCCGCTCGGCCGCATCATCGTGAGGTTCGCACGCAATGGGCAACTGATCGGCGAGGTCGAGGCGAACGTCACGTCGGATACCATGCCCGATGTGAGCGTCGAGGTCGTGAACGATCCCACCGAGCCGCGTACGCTGCGTGGTGTGGTCGTGGACGACACCGGGAAGCCGCTGGCCGGCGTTTCGGTGGATGTGGTGACCGCCGGTACCGAAACGACCACCGATTCCGCCGGCCGGTTCGTCGCACGCGACCTTCGTCCGCAGCGGCATATCGTACGGGTGCGGCGCGTGGGTTATCAGCCCACCTATGCGTTCGCGGACCTGAACGAGAACAGCAGCACGCGACTCCGTATCGTGCTCCGCCAGTTCGCCGGGCAGAACCTGGGCCTTGTGGTGGTGCGGGCCGAGAGCGTGCCGGCTCGACTGCGCGGCTTCGCGTCGCGCGCCGCCAAGCCATCCGGATGGGGCAGGATCATCACGGAAGCGGAAATCCAGCGCCGCGGCACGTTGCGCACCTCCGATCTCTTCGAAGGGCTGGCCGGCGTTCGCGTGGCGCGGAACGGGTTCCGCTCCGGCGTGCTGCTGGGCCGAAGCAACTGCCAGCTCGCCGTGTTCATCAACGGTGCCCAGGTACCAGCCCGCGCCGGGTCGGGAGTGGACGACCTCGTCAGCCCGATGGATCTGGCGGGGATCGAGGTCTACAACGGCATCGGCGGCGTACCGTCGGAACTGATGACGATGACCTCCAATCCATGCGGCACGGTCGCGCTCTGGACGAAGTGATCGGCCGAACTGGACTTTAGCGGCTGCGACAGTATGCAACGTCGTACCGGAGCCAAAGCACGAATGCGCTGATGGCGACGGGCGTGCTTGGCATGGCAGGCGTGGCGCGTCGTCGCGGAATGACTGTGTGAGCCTCGCCGGGGGGCTACGGCCTCCCGCGTCACGCCGCATCACCGTTTCCCGGAACCCGGCGATGCCTCAGGCGTCGCCGGGTTCCGGGCGTCGGGGCGACCGCTGGCGAGCAGGTCGCCTCCGGGTCGAGGGGCGGAAAAGTTGCTCCGGCCTGATTCTCGCACGTTGCGGTGTGCGTGACGCATATGGACCTTGCGTCACCTGAGCAGCACTGCGACGTCTTCAGGCGTCATCACCGGCTCACCTGACCGAGACACCACATGTTTGCATACCGACTGACCGCGACGCGACTGGCACGTCCTGCCTTGGCGCTGCTCGCGACACTCTCCCTGGCCACGGGTTGCGCGACCAATCCGGCCACGGGCAAGCGCGAACTCTCCCTCATTCCGCAGGGACAGGAGATCGCCATGGGGCAGGAGGGGGCCAAGGCCGCCTCACAACAAATGGGCATCTATCCCGACTCCGGCCTGCAGCGCTACGTGACCGCGCTCGGCATGGGCCTCGCCAAGGCGTCGGAACGTCCTGATCTGCCGTGGAGCTTCACGGTCGTCGACGACCCGATCGTGAACGCCTTTGCACTGCCCGGCGGGCCGATCTTCGTGTCGCGTGGCATCCTGACGCACATGAATTCCGAGGCGCAACTGGTGTCGGTGCTCGGTCACGAGATCGGGCACGTGACGGCGAAGCACTCGGTGAGCCAGATGTCGAAGCAGCAGATCTTTCAGATCGGCCTGATCGGCGCGATGGTGGTGAAGCCTGAACTGCAGCAGTTCGGTCAGGCCGCCACGCAGGGACTCGGGTTGCTCTTCCTCAAGTTCGGCCGTGACGACGAAATCCAGGCCGACGAACTCGGCTTCCGCTACATGACGAAGGCGAACTACGCACCGAGCGAGATGGCGGAGATGTTCAAGACGCTGGGGCGACTCTCGGGTGGTGGGGAGGGTTCGCGCGGCACGCCGGAGTGGATGTCGACGCACCCGGACCCGGGTAATCGCGTCACCAAGACGCAGGAGCGGATCGCGTCGGCAGGTGCGCCTTTCACCAACGCGAAGGTGGAGCGTGAAGGGTTTCTGCGCCGACTGGATGGCATGGTGTACGGCGAGGATCCGCGCAACGGGTACTTCCAGCAGTCAGCATTCATTCATCCCACGCTGAAGTTCCGTTTCGACTTTCCGCAGGGCTGGCGCACGCAGAACGGTGCCGAACAGGTCGTCGGGGTGAGTGCGCAGGGTGATGCGCAGATTGCACTGACGCTGGCGGGCAACGTCGCACCGACCGCAGCACTGCAGAAGTTTTCGCAGCAGCAGGGTGTGCAGATGGGGCAGGCGAGCTCGAATGCCATCAATGGCAATCCTGCGGCGATCGCGCAGTTCGTCGCGCAGAACCAGGACGGATCGCAGCTCGCGGGCTACGTCGCGTACATCCAGCAGGACAACGTCACGTACCAGCTGCTGGCGATCACGCCACGTCAGCAGATCCAGACATACGATGGATTGTTCCGAAACGTGATCGGGTCGTTCCAGCGTGTGACCGATACGCGCCTGCTGAACGTGAAGCCACAGCGCGTGCGACTGGTCCAGACGCGGAGCCCGATGACGATCGTGCAGTTCAACCAGCAGAACCCGTCGGTGATTCCGATCGCGCAGCTGGCGCTGATCAACGGTGTCGAGCAGTCCACGAACATTCCGGCGGGTACGCTGCTCAAGCGCGTCGTGCCGGAGTAGCATCGCACTGACACCAGCAGCCGAACGGCACAGCTACCGACAGGGCTGTGCCGTTTGCCGTTGGCTCTTCCGCGGCTGTGTCGTCTCGCGTTATGCTGTCTTGCCCGGACCGATGCTGCTGCGGGTTCTTTGCGGGTTCACCGTTGGCGGAGGATGTGGATGCGGCCGTCGTCGTGGATGTTTCGTGTGCTCGTCGGTGCAGTTCTGGTCACGCCGCTGCTCGGCACGACGGTGTGTGCGCAGACCGTCGATCCCACGGCACAGCTGCTCTCGGAGATCATCCGGATCAACACCAGCAACCCGCCGGGTCGCACGCAGGCACTGGCCGAGCTGCTCGCGCCACGCTTCCGTGCGGCAGGCTTCACGGTGGAGATCATCCCGACGCCCGATTCGGCCAAGGTGCACTTCATCGCGCGTCTCAGGGGCGACGGGTCGCGCAAGCCGCTGCTGCTGGCCGCCCACGCCGACGTCGTTGGCGTCGAGCGTGAGAAGTGGACGCTGGACCCGTTCGCCGGCATCATCCGCGATGGTCATGTCTATGGCCGCGGCGCGATCGACTTCAAGGGCGGGCTGGCGGTGTTCGCGATCGCCGCGCTGCGACTCGGTGAGCGCAAGGTGCCGCTCTCGCGCGACGTGATCTTCATGGCGGAAGCCGATGAGGAAGGCGCGCCGATGAACACGTCGTGGCTGGCGAGGGATCACTGGGCGTCGATGGACGCGGAGTTCGCGCTCAACGAAGGTGGCTGGGTGATCAAGAATGACGATGGCCGCGTGCGGTACGTGAGCATTTCCACGGCCGACAAGTCGGTGCTGGGGATCACGCTCACCGCGAAGGGGACGTCCACGCATTCGTCGATGCCGCTGCCAGACAATGCCATCGCCTCCCTCAGCGCGGCCATCGCGCGCGTGGCGTCGTACGAGTCGCCCGTACAGCTCACGGCTGAATCGAAGCAGTTCTTTCGCACACTGAGTGCGACCAGCACGGGCGAGGAAAGCCGCATGTTTCGCCAGCTGGTGGAGGGGACGCCGGCTGAAGTGAGCGCAGCCGACAGTGTGATCTCACGTGATCCGCTGCTGCACGCGATCATGCGCAACACCATCGCACCGGTGCTGATCAGCGGCGGGTTTCGCACCAACGTCATTCCCGGCAGCGCCGAGGCCACACTCAACCTGCGCGTGATCCCGGGCACCACGCCCGAGTCGATGGTCGCGCTCATCTCCAGTCTCGTGAACGATCCACGCATCACGGTGAAGAGCGTGGGCGGATCAGGACCGTCGGGTGCTCCGTCGTCGGTCGACACGGAACTGTACCAGGCGCTCGCGCGCGAATCGAAGGCGCAGTGGCCCACCGCCGAAGTCACGCCCTATCTGTTCCAGGCAGGCACGGATGCGTACGCGTGGCGCTCACGTGGCATCCCGGTGTACGGCATCTATCCGTATCCGATCACGAACGACGAATTGCGGCGCACGCACGGCAACGACGAGCGTGTGAGCGTGGATGGGTTGCAGCAGGGCACCGAGATGATCTATCGCACGATCGTGAGCGTGGCCGGCAAGGGCGATCGTCGCACCGCGCCGGCACGCAGATCAGGATCGAGGTAGGACGGTCACCGTTCGAACAGCACGAATCCGGAGGCGCTGAGCACGCCGCGCGCCTCGGCTGCGAGCTCCGGCGTTGCAAAGCCCATCAGCACGGTGCCGGTTTCTCCCTCACGCACCTTGAGGATCTCGAGATCCTGCACGTTGATGCCGGCCTGCGCCAACGGCGTGAACAGGGCGAGCAATTGTCCGGGCCGATCGTCGAGGCGCACGACGAATTCCGTCAGGTCGTGCAAAATGCCTTTGCGCGGCATGTGAAATCTCTGCCGGAAGTCGCGTCCAGATGCGAACAGCTGCTGCAATGCACGCGGTGCGGCATCATTGCGCAGCGACGTCGCGAGTGTCGACAGTCGCTCGGCCAGCTCGTCGAGGCCATCGGCAATCGGCGCGCGGTTGGTGGCGACGATGTCCTGCCACACATCGGCGGATGAGAGCGCGAGTCGGGTCATGTCGCGGAAACCGCCGGCCGCGAGTGTGAGTGCCGTGGCGGACAAGTGGTCGTCGCTCCCCGCCCAACCTGCCAGCGCGGATGACACCAGTTGCGGCACGTGGCTGATACGCGCCACCACCGCGTCGTGCGTGGCTGGATCGACGACCGCGATGCGCGCACCGACGGACTGAATGACGCCGCGCAGCGATGTCAGGCGCGCCGCATCGAGCCCGATGGGCGGACAGAGCACCCACAGCGCGGACTGATAGAGCATCGGATCGGCGGCGTCGAGGCCCGAGCGTTCGGAGCCAGCCATCGGATGACCGCCCACGAAGCGCGGTGCGCCCGCTTCTTCGTCAGCAAACAAGGCAACGGCATGCGCGCAGATGTCGACTTTCGTCGAACCGACATCGGTGACGATCGCGTGTGCGGCAAGGCGATGCCGGTGCGCCGCGATGACGTTCAATTGTGCGCGAATCGTGAGCAGCGGTGTGCAGAGCAGCACGAGATCGGCACGAGCGCACGCGTCGCCAAGGTCGGCGTGATCGAAGAGAGCATCGCACCAGCCGAGTGCGTCGAGTGCGTCTCGTGTGGTGCGCGAGGTCACTGCGGAGAGATGGAGCGGTGTCGTCGTTGCGGACCGTCGTGCCTGCAGAGCGGCAAGCAGCGAGCCGCCCAGCAGCCCTGCGCCGACGATCACGATGCGCAGGGTGTCCGTCGGGGCGGATGGAGCGGTCTTGGACGACGGCGACATGAGACTCTGGCAGAGGCCGGTGACGGCAGAAGGCGGCGTGCTGCGCACGAGACAGCCGCGTGCGGTGCTTCCTGCAATGTATTTGTGGATGCATGCGGCCTCATGCGTGCGTTGTGGCCGGGTTCGTGGTGCATCCGCAGGCGCAATCATTGCGAAGGCACTTCTGGACACCGTCGCGCATTCGGTGGATGCGGGTAGGGTTCGCAGTCTTCAGCACGGTCACCGCAGCTCTCTTTCTCTAGGATTTCTCATGATGCATCGCACCATCAGCGCTCTCACGCTCGTCGCACTTGCCGCCTGTTCCTCCGCCAAGAAGGATGACGCCGCCGCAATGGATTCGGCCGCTCCCGCCACCGCACCTGCTGCCGAGGCTCCTGCCATGGCTGCTGCGGCCACCGGCGCGAAGGACATCGTCGAGACGGCAGTCGCCGCCGGCACGTTCAATACGCTCGCCAAGGCATTGACGGCTGCTGGTCTCGTCGAGACGCTGAAGGGCGCAGGCCCGTACACGGTGCTGGCACCGACCGATGAAGCCTTTGCCAAGATCCCGGCCAAGGACCTCGAGGCACTGCTGGCCGACAAGGCCGCGCTGACCAAGGTTTTGACGTATCACGTGATCGCCGGCAATGTGCCGTCGTCGCAGGTCACGACGCTGACCGAGGCCGCGACGGTCGAGGGCAGCAAGGTCATGATCAAAGTCGTGGACGGTAAGGTCGTGCTGAACGGCAAGAGCACCGTGACGGCAGTCGACGTCGCTGCTTCGAACGGCGTGATCCACGTGATCGACACCGTCCTGATGCCGCCCAAGATGTAATGCACTGTTGACCGGTATCCTGGTGCCGGTCGCAGCGGCCCGTCGTTGCCCGCGAGGGCGGCGGCGGGTCGTTTGTGTCTTGGGTGTCCCCGTCGCGGAGGGCCCTCCGTGGCGGGGGTGACATGTCTGGTGCGCTGGGCTGATATAGGTCGGCTTGTCGCCGCAGGCCTTGGTGGGTAGGCTTCAGGGACTGCGGGAGTAGCTCAGTTGGTAGAGCGCTAGCCTTCCAAGCTTGATGTCGCGGGTTCGAGTCCCGTCTCCCGCTCTGTGTGGTCACGCCAACACGCATACGAAGAGAGCCCGGTCAGCGATGACCGGGCTCTCTTCGTTCATGCGACACGAGTTACCGCAGCGGTCGGCCCGGCAGAGGCCGTACCGGCTCGCGCATCACGGAACGATCATCGGCGAGACGTTGCCGCCCGTGTTGCCAGCCGTGTTCCCCGACAGCGTCACCGCAGTCAAAGTCAGCTTCCCGGTGCCCGGCGTGGCCTGATTGGCGCGGACGCCCACGCCGGTGTTCCCCATCGCCACCGACTGCTGCACCTCGGCCGTGAGGTCGCCGCTGCCGCGCTCGTCGAACTCGATGCCGTTGTTGCCGTTCGCCTTCGCTTCGGCCTGCGCGACCGTCGAGATGAGGAAGCCGTTCGCATCCTCACGGATCGAGATGCCGCGCGCCACGTTCCCGTTTGCGCGGACATTCGTGAGCGTCGCGACCAGATTGCCTTCCAGCTTCTCACGGATCCTCACGCCGCCGTCGCCGCCATCCACACCGTTGCCGTCCGCGATGACGTTGATCATCGTGGTCTCGATCGAGCCGCCGCCGGTGCCGACTGCGTTGTCATCGTCTTCCTCGTAGTCGATGCCCTCTTCGCGGTTCCGGCTCGCTTCGACATCCGTCAGGTCCACGCGCAGGTCGCCGAGATCGTTCTCGTTGAAGTCGAGACCTTCCTCGAAGTTGTCGTTCGCCTTCGTGCGGACCACGGTGCCGATGATGCCGCCGGTGTCGTACTCGTCGACGTCGAAGCCGTCATCGAGATCGACGTCATAGCGCTCACCGTTCCGCAGGATCTGCGTGTCGCTGACATCGAGCAGCACATCGCCTGCACCACGTTCGTCGAGTTCGATACCGTCGGCACCATTGTCTTCGGCGATCACGTTCGATGCCGTCAGCGTCAGGTCGCCAAGGCCACCTTCGTTCACACGCAAGCCATCACGGTCGATCACGCTGGTTGTACTGTTGCCGTTGCCGGCGAAGCGCGAGTTCGACACCTGTACGGCGAGGGAGGCATCGGACCCGCTCGGATCGAAGTCGGGTGCATCCGTATCCGGCTGCTTCTGCTCGTTGATCAGCACGCCATGTCCCACGTTGCCGATCGCCGCGAACTCGTGCAGGCGCACGCTGACCGTGCCGGTCCGCATCATGGGGATCTGCACCTCGAGGCCCTGCTGACCGGCATCGCGAATCGTCAGCGACTCGATGGAGAGGTCTGCACCGCTGGTGGAAACGAGCGCCGAGCCCGCAACGGCCGAGGCGTCGATGGTGGTGCGCTTGCCGACGATGGTCAGCGACTGCGTACCGGTGTACGTCACGCTGCCGTCGAGCGTGATCGTCATGTTGGCCGGCTTGATCTCGATGTGCGTGATCCGGGCATCGGCGTTGGCTGCGTCGATGGCCGCACGCAGCGTACCCTTGCCGGCCGCGTAGCCATGCGTCACGATCACGGTGGTGCCGCGTCCGACGGACGGAGATACCTCGGTGGCCGGCGCGAGCGGCGCGTTGTCCGTGGAACAGGCCGCCAATGCAACAGCGGACAGCGAGGCGACGATCAATCGCTTCATGAAACGAGACTCCGTGGGTGGGGGGGGCCGGTGTCGGCGGCAGGCGTGCAGCGGCGATCCGGCTCCAACCAGCACAGAGTGCAGGCCGTAAATGACCGGCCGATCACGGTCATGTCACGGAACGACGTCGATCAGCTGAGACCGGCGCTCATAAAACGCCCTTCGGCACCACGCGCCTGGACCACACCTTCAGCCGCTTTCCCAGCCCCACTTCGCCGTCCGGATTGAACGCTGCCGTGGTTCGCCAGGCGTTCTCGGGCTGCATGTCCACCGCCATGGCACGCGCCAGATCGCCAGCGATGCGCGCATCGCGGATCACCGCCAGACACTCGGTGTTGAGATTCGCACTGCGCGGATCGAGGTTGAACGTGCCGATGACGGCGATGTGGTCATCCACCACCATCGACTTGGCGTGCAGCCCGAAGATCGGTGCATAGTCGAGCGTCGATTGCAACGCCCCGGACATCACCTGCCGACGCACGGCCGCATCGGGCTTGAACTCGTAGATCTCCACGCCGATGGCCAGCAGCGCGGCGCGTTCCCGCTGATAGCCGCTGAACGCATCGAGATTGTCGGTCGAGGCGAGGCTGTTGGTGAGAATACGGATCTTCACACCGCGCGCGACGGCCTCACGAAACAGGTTCTGGCTCACCGATGTCGTCACGAGATACGGCGACTGAATCGTGACCGATGAGGTGGCGTGTTTCACCAGCTGGATCAGCGCCTCGGTGCTCCGTCCACTGCCGCTGATGCCATCGGTGCCGGCATTCTTGCCAGGTGCATCCGTCACGAACGTGACGCTGTCCGACCAGACCAGCGCACCCGACTCGCGAATATGATCGAAGGTGGTCGGCACCGCCGCAATCCGCTCGCGCACCTGTGGCCAGAAGTTCTGCGGATCGCAGGCGTAGTCGTGCAGGTAGCGATACGCCGCTGCCGTGTCGGACGGCGCGGCGTCGTCGTGCACCAGTGACGCCACCGGGGTGCTCAGCGCACTCGCCCAGAACTCCTCGAAGGAGCGCTGCACGTCGGACGATGCACCGCCGATCAGCAGCACGTCGCGATCGCGGAAGTTGTAGGCGTGATCGTAGTCGAAGTATTCATCCGCGATGTTGCGTCCACCGGTGATCACGACGCGTCGATCGACGATGAACGTCTTGTTGTGCATTCGCTGATTGAAGCCGCGGAAGTCGGTGGTGAGGTTGAAGAGCTTCGCCGGCAGCTTCTTGCCGATGTTGGTGGTGGCGTTGTACAGCCGGATCTCGATGTTCCGGTGCGCGTCCAGCGCCAGCAGCGCCTTGCCCTCCGCCTCCAGCATGAAGTCGTCCACCAGCAGCCGCACGCGCACGCCCCGATCGGCCGCCCGCAGCAGGTAATCCACGGCGATCAGCCCGACGTTGTCGCCGGTGAAGATGAAGTACTGGGCATCGATCGTTCGCTCCGCGGACTGCGTGAGCCACGCCCGCGCGATCATCGAGACGTCACCTTCCTCGAGCGGAAAGACGCCGGTGTGCGACCGCATCAACGAGCTGACGGGAGCGAGATACGAGGACAGCGGGTCGCCGGGCGCCTGCACCTGCGCACAGAATGCGGCATTCGGGACCGGCAGGCGCGTGTCAGGCGCCGGTGCGTCTCCACACGCGGCGAGTCCCGCCATCGAGATGAACGCGACGAGCACCCTGCGGGCGAGGCGCTGCGCATTCCGCAGGTCGAACAGGCGGTCCACCGTCTGGCATTGGGCGATATCCATGATCCGACCGTAGCACCCCGTGGAACACCCAACAAGTTCACGCGACGTGCGTCATGACTGGCGCAGGTACGATCGACCGGCGCCATATTGCGCCCCATGACGATTCCGCATGATTCCCATCGTGTCACCCGGCTGCTCGCCGCTCTGGCCGGCGTGGTGATGCTCCCGGCGCTGGCCGCGCACGCGCAGGTGGCCCCGGGGCTGGCGTCTGCTTCAGCGGCTCGACGCACCCCCGCGCACGCCGCCGTCCTCGCCGTCGTCGACTCGGCCATGGCCGCGATCAACAGCGGAGACATGGTCGCGCTGTCGAACGTGATGACGGACAGCGGTCAGGTGTACGCCGCCCGTGACCGCGATGGCGTACCGGTCTTCATCATGCGCACGGCGGCGTCGCAGCGCGCGGCCGGCAGGCGCCCACCGATCATCGAGCGTGGCTTCGACGCCGACGTGCGGATCGCCGGAACGATAGCCTCGGTGTGGCTGCCTTACGATCTGTGGGCCAATGGCAAGTGGTCGCACTGCGGCATCGACCAGTTCACGCTCGTGCAGGTGGGCACCGCGTGGCGCATCGCCAACCTGACATACTCCATCGAGCAGCCGCCCGTCTGCAGACTGCATCCGGACGGAGCGCCGCCTGGTTACACCACACCCTCGAAGCCGTAGTGTCGCAGCCTTGCGTGGTTCGTCGCTGCGGAACGCAACGAATCACGCTCGCGTGAACGCATGGATCACAGCAGCGCCACGATGCCGGTGCACATCGCCAGCATCGCCGCGGCGGGCACCGATTTGCGCGCGGGATCCTTCGCCTTTGCATGCATCAGCAGCGCGCCGATCATCAACCCCGCGACAACCGTCGCCGCCAGTCGAGCCGGCATCGGCAGCCAGAGCGCTGCAAGCAAGATCACGCCCGCCGCGATCTTGAGCGTCCCGACCACATAGAACGCCGCCGCAGGCAGTCCGTACGCATCGAATTCCTGACGCAGCGTCTGCGCCTGTCCACCGCGGTACGACGTGGCCAATCGGGCGCGCAGCAGCCAGACGTTGAGCAGGCCGAGTCCTACGATCACCTGCAGAATGTGCGCGAACGTGTCCAGCGACATGGGGCATGCCTCCCTGTAGGTGATCGAATGCCAGCCGATCACGGGGCGGTCGTCGGTGACCGCACATGACCCTCCTGTACACGGTGGCGAACGTCCTGTCGGTCGGCGTGTTCCTGTCCTTCGGTCTCTGGTGCCTGTTCGCGGGGGGCATGCGTGAGGATTTCGAGCGCTTCGGCCTCCGACACCTGCGACTGGTGACCGGCGCACTCGAGGTGCTGGGTTCGCTCGGACTCGTGGCGGGGTTCTTCGTGCCGCAGCTTGCGATCGTCAGCGGCGCAGGACTGGCCCTGCTGATGGTGCTCGGCCTGCTGACCCGGCTGCAGCACCGCGACTCGATGCAGCAGATGCTGCCGGCCGCGCTGCTGATCATGGTCAACGGGTACATCGCATTCCACGCGTGGAGCACGCTGGCCTGAGACGACACCGCCCCGACACATGGTGTGCCGGGGCATCAATTGTCAGCGAGTGCTTGCCGTCACTTGCTCCACGGCGGCACCACGCTGTTGCTGCGCGCATAGGCAATCGCCTGACCCAGATGTTCGTGCAGATGCGTGACGGTCAGGATCATGGCCTTCTGACGGCTCCACTGCTGGCCGAAGAACGGAATGGTTTCCGTGAGGTTGGCATCGGTGGTGGTCCGCATCGCACCATGCAGGTGATTGAACGACGCTTCGAGTTCAGCCACCACCTGATCCTTCGTCAGCGGACGCGCTTCATACACGCCGACGCTCTTCATGTCGGTGCCGGAAATCCCCGTCGCGGCCGGCGCGGGTGTCCCCATCGCGATCGGAATGAAGTAGTTGTCGCTGGCGACGTGCTTGAAGACTTCGCCCACGGTGCGGACGCCCGGTGCGGGGCGCCAGCCGTAGGCACTCTCCGGAATGGCCTTCGCCAGGTCGATCATCTTCTTCTGCACGCCACCGACGTCGGTGTGCATCTCGGCCATCAGACCCTGCGCGTGCAGGGCAGTGGGCACGAGCGAGAGGCTGCCGGTCGCGGCAACCGCGAGGGGAAGGGCCAACGTGCGCAGCAGTCGCTTCATCGTAGTGCTCTCCGCAGATGTGAAACGCGCGGTGCTAGGAATGGCACCGCGCGGCAAAGCGAACATCAGTGTGTCTCTGGCTTCTGTGGCGCCGCAGGAGTCGCGCCGCCAACGCGCTTCGCCGTGAACTCCTCCTGTGCCATTCCGTTCATATCCACCGAACCCTTCATCTCTTCACCGGAGAGCGTGGTGGTCACTTCCATCGCCACCTGCCCGCCGTTGTAGTTGATCGTGTAGCGGAACTTCACGGCATTGCCCTTGACGGTGCCTTCGAGCGGCACATCGCCGCTGGCGCGCTTCACGGTGCCCGTCAGTATTTCGCCCTGCTGCACGAACACCAGCTTCATCGGCCGCGGCCCGCCGGGCGTGTTCATCGCTCCGTCCCACTCACCCGTCACCGTCTGCGCCGCGGCGGAGCTGAGCGACACCACGCTCATCGCAACCGCCAGCATCAACTTCTTCATCACGCGAAACACTCCTCGAGGATTTGATGGCGGGCCGCCTCGCGCTGGCCCAGCCGACGAACGCTAGTGATGTACGGCCGACGTGGACAACCGGTGTCCTCCTGCCGGCGCCACCGTTCAGCCTGCATCCAGTACGCTGCGGATCGCCGCCAGTTCCTCGACGGAGATGCGGCCGTCGCGTCGGCAGGAGGCATGCAGGTGTGCCGAGACGGTCAGGAACTCCGGAGCGTTCACCGCGCGCACCCCGCCTCCCGGCACGACTTCCACCGGCGTCACGCCGAGCGCCTTCGCCGCACGGGCCGCAATGTCGGTGTCCTGCCGCAGCACCTCCAGGCGCTCTCCCAGATGGCGCACCGACGCGTCCCAGCCCGGGACGGCGGCCGTCAGCACGCGGGTCATGCCGAGTGCCGTCAGATCGGCCATGCCGCGCGCGCGATCGGCCAGCAGGTCGAAGGTGCGGAGAAAGGCGACGATCATGCCGCACTCGCGCGCCACGGTGACCATCTGACCGCAGGCTTCCATGTCCACGTGGCCATCGGGCGTGAGCAAGCCGATGCCCACCGAGTCGGCGCCGGCCCGTGCGCTGGCCTCGATCTCCCGCAGGCTGTCGGTCAGGATCTGCGGCGTCGTGGTGAACGCGGCCACGTCCAGGTTCGGACTCAGGTTCGCGCTGCGCGGACGGATCATGCTGACGATCTGCGTCCGGGACCTGTCGATCCGATCGCGGACGGCACTGATCAGCTCCATCCGGGGCGTCCACCCTTCGCTGGACAGATCGTCGCAGAGTTCGAGGCGGTCGGCGTAGGGGGCGGCCAGGAGGGCTGCGTCGAGCGAGTCGAGCGGAACTTCGAGGGTGCGGCGCATGGGCATGGCGGGTGACGGAAGCCTCGCGTGCGCGGGGCCGTACGGCAGGGAGGGGAACGGCGGCCCGCCGACGTGATGCGCGCAAAGTGGGCCGACGCGCACCGCGTCTCAACGGTCCACCGGCACGGTGCGCAAACCTCGACGAGGCTGTTGTATTCGGCAGCCTGCCCGCCGTACCCACTCACTCCCGCCCGCACCATGCCTTCGTCGCGCGCCCGCTTCGCCCTGCTTCTCAGCCTCGCCGGCTGCGCCACCGGTCGCGCCACGCTGCCGGTGCCTGACGCCGACATGATCGCACGTGCGCGTGGCATTCACGATCGCGTCCTCACGATCGACACGCACGTGGATATCGCGCCGGCCAACTTCCGCGCCGACACACTCAACTACGCCACCCGGCTGCCGCGCACGCAGGTGGATCTGGTCAAGATGGAGGAGGGTGGTCTCGATGGCGCATTCCTGATCGTCTACGTCGGCCAGACGCCGGAGCTCGACAGCGCTGCCTTTGCCCGTGCCAATGCACAGGCGCTCGAGAAGTTCGCCGCGGTGCATCGCTTCGCCGAACAGCTCGCGCCGAAGCGGGTGGGCCTCGCGACGACCGCGGCCGAGGCGCGCTCGATCTACGCCAGCGGACGCAAGGTGGTGTTCATCGGTGTCGAGAATGGATTTCCGATCGGTGCCGACATCACCAACGTGCGCAAGTTCTACGAGATGGGCGGTCGCTACATGTCGCTGGCGCACAACGGTCACAGCCAGCTCTCCGATTCCAACACCGGTGAGCGCGATGGTGTCTGGCGCTGGAACGGTCTGTCGCCGCTCGGCCGTCAGGTGATCGGTGAGATGAACCGGCTTGGCATGATGATCGACATTTCGCATCCGTCGAAGCAGAGCATGATGCAGACGGTGGAGCTGTCGCGCGCGCCGATCATCGCCAGCCACAGCGGCGTGCGCGCCATTTGCAATCACAGCCGCAACATGGACGACGAACAGATTCGCGGAATGGGCAGGAACGGCGGCGTGATCCAGCTCGTCGCGTTCAACGGCTACGTGAAGTGTGACCCGAAGAAGGATGCGGAGCGCAACCAGATTCGTACCGACGCGATCACGGCGTTGCGCATGCAATACGGCATCACGGCCACGGCGCGTGCCGAGGTGACCGCACAGATCGATGCACTGCCCACGGAGCGCAAGAACGCCTACCTCGCGAAGCAGGAAGAGATCATCTCGCGTCGCACGCTGGGCGACGCACCGGCGACGGTGTCCGACTACGTCGATCACATCGACTACGTGGTGAAGATGATCGGCATCGACCATGTCGGTGTCTCGTCCGACTTCGACGGTGGGGGCGGCGTGGACGGCTGGCGCAGCGCGAGCGAGACGTTCAACGTGACGCTGGAACTCGTGCGGCGCGGCTACACCGAGGACCAGATCGCGAAGATCTGGGGCGGCAACCTGCTGCGCGTGATGGAGCAGGTCGAACGCGTTGCTGCGAGTGCGTCCACGACCCTGAAGCAGTGACGCGGACGCTCTCGTGACCTTCCACCTCATGCACCGTCGGTTTGCGCTGCTGGGTCCGCTGTTGCTGGTGCCGGCGATGTTCCAGCCCGCGCCCCCGCGCTTCACGGCACTGCAACCGGACGTCCTCGCACTCGGCACGAGCTTCACGAATACCGTCGCAGACTATGACGGCGATGGTGATCTCGACCTGTTCGTTGGATTCGGCGGGACGCCCAACCGCCTGTACCGCAACGATGCGGGCACGCTGGTGGACGTCGCGGCGACCGTCGGTGTGAACGCTTCGCGTGCCGTGCGCTCTGCAGCGTGGGCCGACTACGATGGCGACGGCGATCCCGACCTGCTGGTGGGCTTTGCGCCCGGCAACCAGTCGGTGCTCACGCTCTATCGCAATGATCGCGGCACGTTCACCGATGTCACCACCGCAGCGGGTGTCGCGATCGCCACGGGCGGTGTGCGGCAATTCAGTTTCGTGGATTTCGACGGTGACGACGATCTCGATCTGTCGGTGGCGTTCCGTGATCGCGCCAATGCCGTGTTCCGCAACACCGGCGGCGTATTCCGTGACGTGAGCGACAGCCTCGGACTGGCCGATTTACGCAAGAGCGTCGGCGCCCTGTGGCTGGATGCCGACGAGGACGGCGATCTCGATTATCTCGTCGCCAATCAGGACGGCGATGCGAACGCGCTCTTCCGGAATGATGGCGCGCGATTCACCGACGTCGCCGACGCGATCGGCGTCGCGTGGGGAGGTCGGGCGCCGAAGCTCGCAACGAACGGCACCGTGCGGCCCTGTGCTGCAGACATGGACCGGGACGGTCACTTCGACCTGTTCTTCGCGAATTACGGCCCGAATGGCCTGCTGCTCAAGCGTGGCACCACGTTCGAGGATGTGTCTTCAGCGTGGGGCATTGCCGCCGATGGACGCTACGACGCCTGCGCGTTCGCCGACATCGACCATGACGGGCTGCTCGACCTGTACGTGAACGGCACCGTGACCGGCGGCAAGAGCTATCCGGACTTTCTTTTCCGGAACATCGGCACGCGGTACGCTGATGTCACCCCTGATATCGTGCGCTCGCTGGAAGCTGACCACGGTGTGCTCTGGTTCGACATCGATCGCGACGGTGATCTCGATCTCGCACTCACCGGCGCGCAGGCCACCGGTATGCACCTCGTGCTGCGGAACGATCTGGACGCAGCCGCGGCGCGGCGCGGGCTGTTCGTGAAGGTCGTGGATGCCAAGGGCCGTGCGACGCGTGCCGGGGCGGAAGTGCGCGTGTATGCGGCCGGTACCCGCACGCTGCTCGGTACGCAGCTCATGGATACCGGCTCGGGATACAACGCGCAGAACGACATGCCGGTGCACTTCGGGCTGCCGTCGATGCAGCGTGTGGACGTCGAAGCGATCTGGCCCTCGCGCGGCCGGCGACGCGTGGTGCGGGTGCGCAATGTCGACCCGGCGCGGAGTGCTGGCGGTGCGCTGGTGATCAAGGCGCCCTGAACCGGCGCCTCCTGCTCGTCGTCAGCTCACGGCGCGAATCAGATGTCGTGCGGCGGCGCGTGCATGCATGTCCGGGTCCTTGAGCATCGCGCGCAGCAGCGGGACTGACGCACCGAGACGCGCGGTGGCGAGCGCCTCGGCGGCCGCGATACGGAACTCCGGCGGCCGCCACTTGCCGTCAGCCGAGCAGAGTCGAATCAGGCGCTGCACGGCATCTGGCGTCGCGAGTGTGCCCATGGCGTAGAGAAACTCGAGCTGCACGTCGAGCTCCTTCTCTCGTTCCAGCGCATGCAGCAGCTTCTCCACGTTCGCCGGCGCACCCGGGTCGGCGAGGAAGCCGCGAACGGCCCGCCTCCGCACTTCGGCTGACTGGTCCTTGATCGCGTTTCGCACCGTGGCGCGTGACGTCGGCGTGTCGATCTGGATCAGCGCCGTCACGACGGCGGCACGCACGCGCTCGTCGTCGTGCGACATGCAGTCGGTGAGTTCCGGCTCGGAGCTGCGCGAGCCGATCGCGCCGAGCAGGCAGGCCGCGTTCCGGACCACATACCACTGCTCGTGGGTCAGCAGCTTGAGCAGCGCTCCCGTCCCCCGTCGCAGTTCCACCAGCGCGTCGAAACAGGCGCGTCGCACATCCATCGAATCGGACGCCGCAAGCTGCTCGATGAGAATGTCCGCACCCGCATCGCCGGATCGTTTGAGCACCGCAATCGACGAGCCGATCGTGTCGCCGCAGGAGTGTAACGAGATCACCAGCAATCGCACTGCGTCGTTCGTGGCGACCGCGTCGAACGCCTCGGTCCATGGCACACGCAGCGTCGTGTTAATGACCGCCGCTTCGACGGCGGTGATCGCCCCAAGCACGCTGGCGAGCGACGCGGCGTCCTGTGCCTGCAGTGCACGACTGGCTTCCTGCCGGAGTTCCGCCGTGCGCGCGGCCAGCTGATCGGGTGCTTCGAGTGCCACATCTGCGGTGTGCCGTGGCCCCTGCGTCGGTGCGGTGGCGCGCGGCACGGGATAGGCTTGCACGTACCAGAGCGCAGCGTCCCGGATATCTTCGAAGAGCGTGGGCAGCTGGCTGTCCTTCGCGCGGGTGCGCACCAGCAGCATCGCGAGCATCAACAGTTCGCGCGGCACGGCTCCCGACTCGATGATGATCCGCGCGACGGAGTGCGTCGTCATTGCGGTCGTCAGTCGTTCCAGCGCGGGAACAGGGCGGGGCAACGTCACCCCGTCGATCGACAGCCGTGCGTCGTCCCACTCCAGCACGAGACCGTGCGATCGTGAAAAGCGGCGCAGGCGCAGCAACCCGCTGCGGACCATCGTCAGGTCCTTGCCGGAATCGAGTTCTTCCATCAGCAGCGCGAGCGACTTCGCGTACAGCAGCGACTGTTGCATGCAATCTGTCAGGACCCTTCCAGGGGTGCGCCCGGGACACGCGCAGCCACCAGGCGACGGCTGCACGTGGCAGTATCGGCGCGCAACGCGAGTTTCTGAGTCTCTTCCAACGTGTCGCGCCCTTGAGCCGCGAGTGACCACCGCCTGCCGTCAGAAGCGCGCGGCGATCCCGAACGTAAGGGTGCGGCCCGGCACGATCGTCACGTTGTCCGGTTCACCGCGCTGGCGGTCCAACAGGTTGTCGCCGATCAGCCGCAACGAGAGGCCGCGCGTGAGGTCGTGCGCCAGCGAGGCTCGCAGGCGCGTGACTTCGCCGTACTGAAGCCAGTACGGACGGAGCGCCGCGCCGCTCAGCCCACGCGCCGACATCCCGCCACGCAGGTAGGTGGACGCCAGCGCGAGACGGTCGTAGTTGATCCAGTCGGCGACCTGTGTGCCAGCCACCTGCAGCTGCCAGCGTGGCGGCGACCAGGTGAGCGCGACGCCGGTGGTCCGCGCCGGCACGGCCAGCATGCGGTCGCCCACCTGCAGGCCGCCCGCATAGCCAGGTGCCACCTGCGTCACGCGACTCTGGACCAGCGACATCGTGCCCGCGACGCTCAGTGCGCCCACACTCTGCCGCGCGGCGAACTCCCAGCCGCGATTCGTGATGGCGCCGAGATTCTCGAGCGCGTAGCCGTAACGCGGATGGCGCGCTGCACCGAGGCGACCCACCTCCGTGTCAGGATAGGCCGCACCGCTCTCCAGCACCGGTACCTGCTGGATCAGTGACGAGGCGAGTTGATCGAAGCGCGTCAGCTGCAGGGAGAAGTTGCGCTTCCAGTAGAAGTCGAATCCGGCTTCGACGCCCTCCTGCTTTTCCGGCTGCAGGCTGCTCGAAAACATGCCGGCGCCGGCTGTGCGCCACGTCGTCTCCCGCATCGGATTGCGCGCCGGCCGCATGCCGGCGCCGTACGCCACGCGTGCCTTGAACGTTGCGTCGCCGGCCTGCTGCACGAGCGAGGCGCCCAGTGACGGCAGCAGCACGAACCGGCTCGCGGCCGTGAAGCCGTCGTTACGTTCCGCGCGCACGCCGGCTGTGAGGAAGAGCGTCTCGTTCACGTTCACTGCCGCCTGCGCACTCGTGCCGAGGGTGCTGAGCCAGCGCA
>JAYWIJ010000163.1:0-10316 GCA_043788935.1 Gemmatimonadaceae bacterium
CGGCAGAGGTGATCGGTGTAGTTCACCACACTGGTCGCGTACGCCGGATGGGATGTCCCAACGATGCGTGCCTGAGCCGCGATCGCTTCCAGGTACACCGCCGAGGACTCTTCCATCCGACCCATCACTTCCAGAATGCCGGCGCGAATCGAAAGCGCAGATGCGTACACCGGGTGCGACTCTCCTTTGGCGCGTCGAGATCGCGCGATGCCTGCGAGCGAGAACGAGTCTGCGCCGACAAGGTCACCCGCCTCAGTGGAGACGACCGTGATGTTCACATAGGTCGATGCCATCGCGGAATCGTCGTCCACGAAGTGTTCCCGCCCGATCGCCAGCGACTGGTTGAATCGTGACAACGCTTCCGGAATTTTGCCCATCTTGTAAAGCATGCGTCCACGATTCTCAAGCGTGACACTCCGTTTGTATGGATCAGACTGCGGGAACCGCACGAACAGCGCTTCCGCCAGACCGAGCAACGAGTCCGATGCGGCGAGCTCGCCGTTTGTTTCCTTGACCAGCGCGAGTTGCGAGTAGGTGATCGCGGTGCTGCTGTCGCCATCGGGATGCGCGCGACGTAACACGGCCAGCTTTCGCTGATACTGCGCATCGGCGACGCCGACTTCGCCAAGCGCGAGATATGCGCCGCCAATGACGTCGCGAATCTCTGCTTCAAGCGCCGGTGTCAACTTCATCGCGTCAGCACGCAGCACTGCGGAATCCAAGACCGCACGCATCGTGATATCCTTGCCGAACGATTCCGGATTGGACGAGTTGAGCATGGTGGCGAGGAACTGGGACACTTCCGTGGCGCGCGCGCTCTGCTCTTCGGCAACAGCCAGCTGCGCATCCGCACGCCGCGCCTGACCAACCGCGACGACCGTACCACCGATGAGAGACAATGCCGCGATCCCCGCCGCCGCCGCTTCGAGCCGACGCCGCCGAATGAACTTGGCAAACCGATACCCAACACCATCCGGACGCGCCGAGACAGGCTGTTTGTCGAGGTGATTCGAGACATCGCGCGCGAAAGCATCCACCGAGCCGTACCGACGCTCCGGCTCCTTCCGAAGCGCCATCAGCACGACGGCATCGAGATCCCCCTCAATGCTGCGTCGCGCACGCGCCTCGGAACGCTCTCCGATCTCGCGCCAGCGATCGGCCGAGAGCACACTGCTCGGCCGCGGCGCCGGCTGTTCGCAGACGATCCGTTCCATCTCCGCCAGTGACTTGCCGCGCAGATCGAACGGTCGTACACCGGTGAGCAGTTCAAACAGCACCACGCCGAGTGCGTACACATCGGCCGTCGTATCCACCGCTTTGCCACGCACCTGCTCCGGCGACGCGTAGTCCGGCGTGAATGCGCGATGGCCCACCTGCGTCGCCGTCGGCAGATCCACCACCTGTTCATCGCGCAGGAGCTTGGCGATGCCGAAATCGAGCAGTTTCACCACGCCGTCGTGCGTGACGAGAATGTTGCCCGGCTTCAGATCGCGATGCACCACGAGTTTCTGATGCGCCGCGCGCACGGCAGCACACATCTGTCTGAACAGCTCGAGGCGCTCGGGAATCGGCAAGCGTCGTGCATCGGCCCACTGCGTGATCGGCTCGCCGTCGATGCACTCCATGACAAAATACGGCACGCCGTCGGGCGTCACTCCACCATCGATCAGCGATGCGATGTTCGGATGCTGAAGATTGGCGAGGATCTGTCGTTCGGCGCGGAACCGTCGGACCGCCACGCCTCCTTCAGCGCTGCGGCGGAGAAACTTGACAGCGACGCGTTGCCGGTATTGATCGTCGGCGCGTACTGCCTCATACACGGTGCCCATGCCGCCGGCGCCGATCCGTCGACCGATTTCGTATGAGCCGAGTCGTTCACCGGTCCATCGATCACCGACGTCGGGGCCTGAATGCAGCGGGCTCGCAAAGGCCGAATCACTGCGCTCATGTGCATCGAGCAATGCACGCAACTCGGCTTCAAGCGCCGGATCATCGGTGACACTTTCCGCGATGAACGATTCCCGACTGGTCAGCGGCAGGCTGAGCGCCGCGTCAAACAACGACTCGAGACGCGCCAGGCGGGTGGGCGTGAGTTCAGGTTCGGGCATTGTGCGTCACGCCGCTGAAACGTCGAGTGACTTGAGCAGGAACGCACGCGCGAACGTCCAGTCGCGTTTCACGGTCGCGGGCGAAATATCCAGCGCGACCGCCGTCTCGTCGATGTCCAGGCCGCCGAAGAAGCGCAGTTCCACGACACGCGCCTGTCGCGGCGCGACCGACTCGAGCTTGGCCAGCGCTTCGTCGAGTGCGATCAGATCGACAGAGCGCTCCGGCGCCTCGCCAACCTTTTCATCGAGCGTCACACGCACGCCGTGATCGCGCTTCTGCCGCTGGCGATGGCGCGCGTGATCGACAAGGATCCGGCGAATGGTCTGCGACGCGACGGCAAAGAACTGCGAGCGATTCACCCACGCGGCCTGACGCTGCCCGACCAATCGCACGAACGCCTCATCCACCAGCTCGGTCGGCTGCAGTGTGTGTCCATCGGCCTCGCGCCGCATGGCGCTTTCCGCAATTCGGTGCAATTCGACCATAACAACCGCCGCCAGTCGATCAGCCGAGCCGGCGACACCGTCGCGCAGATCGGCCAACAGTGCGGTGACGTCGGGACCGTCTGGAGCAGTCATGCGGGATCAGCCGGAGAGAGGTGCCGTTCGACTTGATATATCTGACTGAGCGGCGATTAGACCGTTCAAACGCACTCATCCAGAATACGCCGGGCACAACGTCAGGCAATCCCTCAGGCGAAGCAAGTGACGCAATCGGCACCGATCGGATCCTCCGACTCTCGCCGGCAGTCAGCCTACCGAGGCGGCTCGAGGACGAAGAGCACGAGTGTCGGCACCGCGCAGCCGGCGATTCGGGCGGGCACACTGCGGAGACGATCGAGCTGCTGGATCAGATAGCCTGCGAATCGGGGGTATCGGGCCGAGTAGAAGTCCACGTGGCCTTTCCTGACCCTGCCGTCGCCACCGACCATCGCGAGTGCCTGAACGAGTGACTCATCCGGCGACACGACTTCGCTCGGTTTCGGCGGCACCGGGCCGGTGAAGTCCCGATAGACCGGGAGCTGGAGCGCGGCGACGTCCATCCCGGCGCGGAGCGAGTCACCGATGCCGAAGTACAATTCCGCGACCAGCGCCATGTCACGATTCTGTCCCGCAGGCAGCGGCGCGAAGGCCCGTTGCTCCCCGGCAGCCCGGATTGCCGCTGCGAGGCTCGCGTCGAGCAGGTCAGAGCCTGAGCGCGACAGCATCCCGCCGATGCGCACCGTGCCGTCTTTCCGGGCGTCGAAGAGCAGCGTTGACCGTGCTGTGGCGACGGCGGTGCCCGGCGCTGTGCCGCCAACGTACGCCGCAAAACTCATCTGTGACGGGAAGGTAAACGCCTGCCGCACACCATCCAGTGCACTCAGCGCCCAGCCGGACGGCAGCGGTGACGACAGGTCGGCCCGTCGCAGGAAGACTCGCAGCGTGTCCGTCTGCGTCCCGATCGGCGTGCGCAGCGCGGCAGAGTCACACGGCGCGGGCAGTGCCTGCGCGATCGGTGCCTGCGTGATCTGTGCCTGCGCGATCGGTGCCTGCGCGATCGCTGCTTCCGCCGCCGCCAGCACGAGCAGGAGTATTGAGGCTTTCATGCGACGAAAATACTGACCGCCGTCAGCACGTCGTCAATCCCCGGCCCTGAAGACCAGCGCAATTGCTCGGCGCGGGCGGCATCGGGGATGGAGTATTGGGGACGATGTGTCGCGGCGACCGGCTCCAGACGTCCCAGCGGTTCACGCCAGCGCGACGTACCCGATGAGAGGTGCCCTCGCACTCCACAGGCGCATTCCAACGGGCGCATTCCGACTGGCGACACGACGACAATCAGCGCAGCTTCGCTCAGGCAGGTACCGCAGGCTCAGGCTGTGATATTCCGATTCACCCATCCGATTCACCCATCCGATGAAACTGTCCCTCGTTCGTGTTGCTGCAGCGGCCGCACTGGTCTGCGTGTCGACGCCCGCCATGCTCGGCGCCCAGAGCGCTCCCGCTGCCTCGGACTCCGCCGACGCAATGATCCGTACGATGGTCTCGCGCCTCGACTTTGATCGATACAAGGCGACGATCAAGGGGCTGACCGCCTTCGGCGATCGTCGGCAGGGCACGGATCGCAATCGCCAGGCGGTGGACTGGATCGAGGCGCAGCTCAAGAGCTACGGCTGCACCAACACCGAGCGCATCACCTATGACTTCCAGCCGCCGGCACCTGTCGCACGCGGACCGATTCCGGCCGGTACGCCCGCTGCGATCCGTCGCGAGCAGGGTGGTGGGCGGTCGCGTGGCATGCGGACGCGGACTGGCGTCAACACCGACTCACTCCGCCAGACCGATCCCCGCCTTCGCGCCCTCAACTCGCAGCCGAGCACGCCGGGTGAGCGTCAGGAAGTGTATTGCACCAAAATCGGGACGACGCATCCGGAAGAGATGTACATCGTTGGTGCGCACATGGACGGCATCGGCTGGGGCGAAGCGGCCAATGATGATGGGTCAGGCACCGCGCTGGTGATGGAGCTCGCGCGCGTGTTCAGCAGCCCTGACGTGACCACCGAACGCTCGATCCGCTTCATTTTGTGGAACAACGAAGAGACCGGCCTCAATGGCGCGCGCGCGTACGTCGCACAGCGGCAGGCACTGCAGGGTCAGGAACTGCCCGCCGGGTCGGGCAAATACCCTGAGCCGAAGTGGCTTGGCATGATTCAGCACGACATGATGATGTTCGACCATGGCATGCCCCGCCCCGACAGCTCGATCGCGCCGGAGCAGCGTCCCGAGGCCGACGTGAACATCGAGTTCCAGTCGAACTCGAAGATGGCCTCGCAGTCGGCGACGCTCGCGTGGTTCCTGCACGCGTCCAACGAGAAGTTCGCGACCGACTATCCCGCGCAGGTCGGGCCGCACATGACCAACACCGATTCCGGCCCGTTCCAGGATCTGGTGGCGGCGATCAGTCTGCGTGAAAACGAGCGCGGTACGATGGTCGGCAGCGGGTGGGACCCGCACTGGCACCAGCCGACGGACGTCTTCACGACGTTCACCGACAAGGACTTCCGGCTCGGGCTGAACGCCGCGCAGACGACGTTCGGCGCGGTGGCGCTGCTGGCGGGAGCGACGTTCAGGAAATAGACGGAGACGTCGGATGAGTGCAGGGCCCGTGGCGGGCGATGACGCTGCGGGCCCTGCGTCGTACTGGCCGTCTGTCGAGTGAGCCGCCCGCGATTAGGTTGCACTGTGTGATGTATTCCCACTGCATTCACTGCCAGCAGGATCTCGGCCGAAATGACCTGATCGAGACGCTACCCGTCGGCCGACGGATCGCGTTTGACGCAGCGACCGGTCGCCTATGGGTGATCTGCGGCGCTTGTGCGCGCTGGAACCTGGTGCCGTTCGAGTCGCGGTGGGAGGCGATCGAGACGGGTGAGCAATTGTACCGCGGGGCCACGCAGCGCATGAGCACAGGAGAAATCGGGCTCGCAAAGACGCGTGAAGGAACTGATCTCGTGCGCGTCGGCAGAGCATTGCGCCCGGAGATGGCGGCGTGGCGGTATGGATCAGGCCTCGTGCAGCGGCGATGGACCTACGCCAGGACAGTGCTTCCCGTCACGGCACTCGTCACGCTCACACAGCTGCTCCCGGTGCTGAACGAGTGGAGCGGGATCGTGGCGGTTTCCGGCATGGGCGTGATGTACCTCTCGATGTACGCGCATCACCGGTACGTGCAAGGCCGTACACAATCGCGACTGCTCACGGGAACCGAAATCACCAACGTGACGCGCTACATGGTGCAGCAGATCGCTGTCAATCCGCGTGACGACGGGTCACTGCAGCTCTGGTTGCCCATCATGCCGAAGCGTGTCGAAGACGACACGTTCTTTGGCGGGATCCAGAACGTGTTTCGGATGCTCCCCAACGCACGCCGCAGCAGGGACAGTCTTCCGCTGAGCGGCGTCGTCCTTCCTTCACACTTCACCCGCGTCGACCCAGTCGATGAGGGGCGTGTCCTGCGGCACGTGCTGCCCTTGCTGCACGAAGCGGGGGCACGCGCAAGGGACGTGCGTGAATCCCTTTCGTACCTCGATCAGGGAGCAGGTGACTTCCGGACGTTGCTGTTCGGCGGGCGGAGCGACTGGAATGTGGAAGCCACGGCACTGCGGCTGATCCACCGCCCCCGCCGGCTTGCTCTGGAGATGCTCGTCCACGAGGACAGCGAACGTCGCTGGCTCGCCGGCGAACTGCTTGACCTCGAAGCTGAATGGCGGCGCGCAGACGAAATCGCCTCGATCGCCGACGCCATCCTGCGCGATCCGGCCATCGAGGCGAAGCTCGGTGCACTCCGTGACGGTGCCTGCGCCAGCGACACCAACTCAGACTGACACCGGCGCTTCCGGTGCGCCGATCACGGCGAAATCCTCACGTCCCTGCCCTGCCGCAATGCTGTCGTCCATGCGCGCGGCGAGGGCCGACAGCATCGGTACCGCGTTCGCGCCCGCCGTCTCCAGCATCAGGCGCAAATCCTTGCGCGCCACTTCCAGCGTGAAGCTCTGATCAAACTCGCCGGTGACCATCATCTTCCCGCGACCACCGACGGGACCGTTCAGGTTCATCTTCGCGAGCATCTCGAGCACCCCGCTCCGCGGTACCCCGGCGCCGTCGGCCAGCCGCATCACATCGGCGAGCACACCGACCACCGACAGCATCGTCCCGTTGCCGAAGAGCTTGTAGGCTGCGGCCAGATCGGCGCGTTCGCCCACGTGCCAGAGCTCCCCCGTCATGGCCGACAACGCCTCGCGCACCGGCGCCACCAACGCCTCGGGCCCGGCCACCATCATCATGCCCTTGGCATCCCGCGCTGCACTCGGCCCCATCATGACCGGCGCATGCAGGTAGCGGATGCCAGCCTGCGCCAGCGTGGCCGCGCGCGCCGCGGTTCGCTCCGGCTGCGTCGTCGTGTGATCGACGATCGTGGCATCCGGGTGCAGCGCCGCCTGGCAGTCACGAATCGTCGCATCGACGCTGTCGTCGTCCAGCAGCACCAGATGCACCCGCTCCGCCCCGCGCACCGCTTCGGCGGCGGACTCCGCAGCCGTGGCTCCCAGCGCCACCAGCGGCGCGCACTTCTCCGGTGTGCGGTTCCACACCACGATGGTGCTTCCCCCACGGGCCAGCAGCCCTTCCACGAAGCCGCTGCCCAGCAGCCCCATTCCCAGCACGGCAACACGCGTCATCACATCCAGCCTGTTTCAGAAGAGTCATTTGGCGCGGCGGGCATGCGGTCGGCTCCTGATCAACGATTGCCGACGCCGCGGGATCCCAGCTGCAAGACGCGGGCGCAAGGGCTGCCGAGTCTGCTGGCCATCGTGGACAGCGTGGCCGGAGCGCGACGAGCCGACGTCTGTCAGCCGCCGACCGTCGCCCTCAAGCTGCTTTCTGCCGCACCAGCCGCCGGCAGCGTGAGCAAGGCCGAGGTACCGTGCCCGATCTCGCTCTCGAGTGACAGCGTTCCGCCGTGCGCGCGCACGATGCCGTGTGCAATGGCAAGGCCGAGCCCAGCTCCCGAGCGGTCGGTGCGCTTGCTCTGCCAGAAGCGGTCGAAGACGAACGGCAGGTCCTCGGCGGCGATGCCGACACCGGTATCCTGCACGATGAGGAGGATGCTCCCGGGCTGCCGAAGCGCGCGCATCTTCACGTGTCCACCATGCGGCGTGAACTTGACGGCATTGCCGACCAGGTTGGACAGCACCTGTGCGATGCGGTCCGGATCGATGTTCACGAGAGGCAGCCCGGCTTCGAGCTCCGTCTCGAGCGTCACGCCACGTGCGGCGGCCAGCGGTGCCAGCAGGTCGGCGGTGGTGGCCAGGAGTGCGGCGATCGCTTCGGGGCGGCGTGCGATCCGCAGTTGCCCCCGCTCCAGACGTGTCACGTCGAGCAGGTCCTGGATCAGTGTGTCCATCTGCGTGGCGGCCTGCAGCATGACGCTGGCGTGCTCGGAGGCGGCCGGTGGAAGCTTGGTGGCGCTGGCATCACTCGGAATGCGGAGCAGCGCCGAGGCCAGCATCTTCACCGCGTTGACGGGATTGCGCAGATCGTGCGAGACCAGCCCAAGCAGGTCGTCGCGGTCGCGGACGGCGTTCTCCGACTCCGCGAGGGCTCGCTGGACGAGCGCCTCGCTGCGTCGCTGCTCCGTGACGTCGCGCATGACGACGGAATACAGGATGCCGTGATCACTCTCGACCCGGACGATGGCCGCTTCGGCGGAAAACTCGTCGCCGCTCTTCCGCAGCCCGAAAATCGGCGACCGTTCGGACATCCGGCGGGCGGACGAATCCCCGTGGCCGAAGTGCCTCACGTGGCCGGCATGCGCGGCGTGGAAGCGGCTGGGCAGAAGCACCGAGAGTGGCCGGCCGATCACTTCCTCGGCGGTATACCCGAACATCCGGGACGCACCGTCGTTGAAGTACGAGATGACCTGCGCCTCGTCCGGGCAGATGATCGCGTCCGATGCGATGTGCAGGACGCGAGCGAGGACGTAATCGGGTACGGAGGATGTCTGCATCGGCCCAATCCTAAGGCGCGTCGCCCGGAAAAGTGTCCGGTATCTCCTGACACCGGAGCGGGTAGCGTGGATGCAATTTGGCGCCAGACCTGGAGGTCATCATGGATAATGACGTCATCACCGTGCTGCTGGCGGACGACCACGCTGTGGTCCGCTACGGGCTCAAGGCCGTGCTTGGGACTGCTCCGGACATCACGGTGATCGGCGAGGCGCGCAACGGCCGCGAGGCGGTGGACGCGGCCATGCGGCTGAAGCCCGACGTCGTCGTAATGGACCTGAGCATGGACGGCATGGACGGCGCGGCCGCGACGCGGGAATTGCAGCGTCTGCAGTCGCCGTCGCGCATCCTGATCCTGACCATGCATGCCGAGGACGAGCATCTGGTGCGGCTGCTGGAGGCGGGCGCCAGCGGTTACCTCGTCAAGAATGCCGCGGACCGCGAGTTGGTCGATGCGGTGCGCATGGTGGCGCGCGGCGACCAGTACCTGCAGCTGGGCGCGGTGCGGGCGCTGGCCAAGGAACTCAAGAAGCGGGAGCACCGGGCCGCCGAGCAGACGCAGTACGAGTCGCTGTCGGACCGCGAACGAACGATCCTGCGGCTGATTGCCGCCGGCTACACCGGGCCCGACATCGGTGCGCAACTAAACATCAGCGCCAAAACCGTTGACACCTACAAGCAACGCATTCAGGAAAAAATCGGATTGGCGCACCGACCTGACTACGTCCGTTTCGCCGTGCGGCTCGGCCTGCTCGACGAGGAAGTGCGATTGTAGGCATTTGCCTGACGCAGCTGTCAGGTGCATGACCTCGAAAACGGGGGTTACCCCGACATTGCAGCTGAGCTGTCAGGGAAAGATTAGGGACAGTCACTTCGCGCTCCGCGCTGTGGCTGTCCCTTCTGCTTTGAAAGAGGTTCATGCCGATGACCGCTGCTGTCACCGCGCAACCGGCTACCAGAGGGAGTACAGCCCTCGACGCTTTCTCGTACGACGACGACGTCGTCCGGAAATTCATGGTGGCCTGCGTGGCGTGGGGTGCCATCGGAATGATCGTCGGGGTGCTGATCGCGCTCCAGCTGGCCAATCCGATCTTCAACCTCGGCACCGAGTGGACAAGCTTCGGCCGCCTCCGCCCGCTGCACACCAACGCGGTGATCTTCGCCTTCGGCGGCAACGCGTTCTTCTGCGGCTGCTACTACTCCACGCAGCGCCTGCTCAAGGCGCGCATGTTCAGCGACACGCTGAGCAGGATCCACTTCTGGGGCTGGCAGGCGATCATTCTCGCCGCCGCCCTCACCCTGCCGCTCGGCTTCACGCAGGCGAAGGAATACGCCGAGCTGGAATGGCCGATCGACATCGCCATCGCAGTGATCTGGGTGGTGTTCGCGGTGAACTTCATCGGCACGCTGATCAAGCGCCGCGAACGTCACCTGTACGTCGCCCTCTGGTTCTACCTCGCGTCGATCATCACCGTCGCGATTCTGCACATCTTCAACAACCTGTCGCTGCCCGCTGGCGCGTTCAAGAGCTACAGCATCTACGCCGGCGTGCAGGATGCGTTCATGCTCTTGATGCTGAGCATCGGGCCTTCGAACGTCGACATGCCGTACGCGGTGATGCCGATCACGAAGAACTTGAGGATCGGATCGTTCACCACCTTGT
>JAYWIJ010000164.1:0-2862 GCA_043788935.1 Gemmatimonadaceae bacterium
GATACTGTTCGGTCACGCGCGCATCGGTGCCGTACGAGATGCCGGCGGTATGGGTGAGCAGATCACGGATCGTGATCTGGCGGCGGGCCGGCGCGGGCGTGCTGGCGCCATCGGCGAGGACGGTCGTCTTCGCGAACGTCGGCAGCCAGCGGCTGACCCGATCGTCGAGCGAGAGCTTACCCTGCTCGACCAGCGACATGATGGCGACGCTGGTGAGCGCCTTGGTCTGCGAGGCGATGCGGAACATTGCATCCGGTGCCATCCGCCGCGACGATGCGCGATCGCCCCAGCCCACGGCCCGCTCGTAGATCACGCGGCCGTCACGCATCACCAGCCCGACCGCACCGGTGACGCTGCCATCCGCGACTGCAGCGTCGAGCAGCGTGTCGAGCCGCGCGAGGCGCGCCGCGTCGACGCCGGGCGTTGCCGTGGCGTGTCCACGAGTGGCTGTGGCCTGCGCCTGCAGTGCCGGGCCGACCGAGGCGAAGGCCAGCAGCGCGGCGAACATGACGCGGCGGGAGGACGCGCGATGGGATTTTGGAGTCATGGCAGTCACGATGTCGGCTCGCCCACATGCGCCCAGAGCGCTCGTTCGACCATCGCTGGCGTCCACTGGCCACCGAGAGCAGCAGCGCGGGTTCCCAGTGCGTCGGCATAACGGGCGTAGTAGCCGAGCGTCCACGCCACTGGACCGATGCCGGGAATCTGCGCAGCGACGAGTTCATCGAAGAAGGGATAGGTCTCCGGTGCGAAGGCCGCCGAGACGGCCGATGCCGTGGCCGGACCGACGCCGTCGAGTGTCGCGATTTCCCTGATCGGTTTTGTCGGGTGCGGCACCAATGCGAGGCCACGCGTGCTGACGTCGACGACGAGCGCCGGGTCGTTGGATTTCACACGCACCAGATTCGGCGCGCGCCACACACCGCGGTGCATCTTCCACTCGGTGACGCGCACCAACTCGTCGTGTGTCACGTGCGGCGGATGGCGCGAGGCGATCAGCGCCGGCAGCTCGGTGCGATACCACGTGTCCAGCGGTTCGAGCTGTCGCACGCCCTGTTCTGCCACCACGTCCGGATAGCGGTCCAGTGCCGATGCCCAAGTGGTGGACGCACTCGCGCCCCAGAGATCCGTCATGCGATCTCCGGGGCGACGGGTGTGTGACGGGTGAGGCTCAGGGGACGGCCGTGCATCCCTCGGGCTTCGCGCAATTCGGGTCGATCGGTGCGAGGCGCAGGCGCGCCAGCTCCTTGTTCACGGCCGTCAGATCGGTCGCCCAGATCTGGTTGAGGCGCGTGGTGTAGCGACCGAGCTGCGTGGACAGCAGGCCGAAGATCTCGGGCATGTTCGTCGTCGGGCGACCGTCGCCACGTTCGGCCATCGAGAGCAGCGTGGCGAGACGATTGTTCACGCGGATCGGGAAGTTGAGCGGATCCTGCCCGCTCTGGTTACGCACCTGATAGACGCTGTCCTCCACCACCGAGGCGTTGGCGACGAGTGTGCCGCCGGCGGCCTTGAGCGCCGCATCATCAGCGGCCTTCGTCTGCCGGTCGGCGAGCTGCGCCTTCATGTTGCGCACCGCAATCACGGCCTTGTTGGCCTCGGTCGCCTTGTCGCGCACGCGACTCCCGAACTGATACTGCGCGACGAGATCGGCATCGGTGACATCGGTGATCCACGGATTCCGCTTCACGATGAGCGGAGCCGTCGCCACACGATTGTCCACCGTCAGGCGTGCGGTGTAGCGACCCGGCGGCACGGCCGGACCCGCGGTGCCGGCGCCCCAGAGAATCATGCCCGGGAACGACGCGATACCTTCGGTGCGCAGATCCCACTCGAAACGGTTGATGCCCGCGCGGGCCGGGATCATCGCACTGCCGCCACGTCGACGTCCACCGCGTGCGGGTGTGGCCGTTCCGGTCGTCGTGTCGGCGATCATGGTGCGCAGCACCGTGCCCGTCGAATCGAGGATCTCGAGCGTGGCACGCTTCGTCTCGTTCTTCAGCAGGTAGCTGATCGTCAGCCCCGCGCCCGAGCGGAAACCGGCCGGCGGCGCGAAGAGGTGCACCTCCTTCGCCATGACCTCCGGCGTCGCCTGACGCAACGGGGTGATGTTGTCCAGCA
This sequence comes from Gemmatimonadaceae bacterium, assembly GCA_043788935.1. Lineage (GTDB taxonomy): Bacteria > Gemmatimonadota > Gemmatimonadetes > Gemmatimonadales > Gemmatimonadaceae > JACMLX01. The sequence goes on from JAYWIJ010000164.1 coordinate 2,122, forward strand.
CCCAGAAGCCGCGGCCATGCGACGAAATCACCAGCTCGTTCGCTTCCACGATCACGTCGGACACCGGCACGTCGGGCATGTTGAGCATCAGCGACTGCCAGTTCGCGCCATCGTCGTACGACAGGTACACGCCATGCTGCGTCCCGGCGTACAGGAGCCCCTTGCGCGTCGGATCCTCACGCACGGCGTGCACGTACGCATCGGCGCGGATGCCGGTCACGATCTTCGTCCAGGTGCGGCCGAAGTCGGTGGTCTTCCAGATGTACGGCGTGAAGTCGTTCAGCAGCGGTTTGCGCACCGACATGTACGCCGTGCCGGGTGCGAACTTCGAGGCGTCGATCTGGCTCACACGACCGAAGTCGGGCATGTCCTTCGGCGTGATGTTCGTCCACGACTTGCCGCCATCGCGCGTGACGTGCACCATCCCATCATCCGAGCCGGTCCAGATCACGTTCAGATCGGTCTTGCCCGGCGCCACGGAGAAGATCGTGCCGTACACCTCGGGACCGTTCATGTCGCCGGTGATCGGGCCGCCAGACTTTTCCTGCGTGATCGGATCGTGGCGCGTGAGATCACCGCTCAGTGCCGCCCACGTCTTGCCACCGTCCATCGTCCGCCACAACCGCTGCGACGACACGTACAGCGACTTTTTGTCGACGGGCGAAAAGATGATCGGGTACGTCCACTGCCAGCGCTCACGGATCTCCTTCGACGGTTCGCCGGAGTAGAACCACGGGTACG
>JAYWIJ010000165.1:0-10123 GCA_043788935.1 Gemmatimonadaceae bacterium
CCCGCCTTCACCGCGGCGTACGCCCCTTCGTCGCCGTGCGCATGCACCAGCACGTTCACGCCGCGGGCACGCGCCGCGTCGACGATCGCCTTGAGCTGCACCTCGTCGTACACCTGCTTGCGCGGGTCCTGATCAGCGAGACCGGCACGCTCGGTGGCGCGTGTCTTGATCCAGTCCACGCCGCGATCGATGTTGATGTTGACCACGGCCGCGAGTTGCGCGGGGGTGAGTACACCGCCCGCATACGCCGCCAGACGCGGATCGGCGAGCACCGTCTCACCGAGGTTCGGCGTGACGAACACGCCGGCCGCGAGCATCTCCGGCCCGGGTATCGTGCCCTGACGCACCAGCGCACGAAGCCCCACGTCTTCGTAGTGCGGCGTGTTGCCGCTGCGCACCGTGGTCACACCCGATTCCAGCGCGCGCTTCATGCCCGCCGTGGAGTTGATGTGCGTGTGCGCATCGATCAGGCCCGGGACGATCCAGCGACCGCCGATGTCGATCGTGTCGGCGCCGGGTCCGGTCACCGCGGCCGCACCGATGCTGCCGATCCGCGTGCCGTTGATGACCACCGTGACGTTGCGCAGCGGCGCGGCGCCGGTGCCGTCGATCACGTTCGCGTGCGTCAGCACCAGCCGCCGCGCCGCTGCGACCGTCTGCGCGCCGGCGGTCGCCGTCGCGCACAGCACCACGCCACACAGCATCGCCACGGTCGGTCGGCGCATCGTCAGTATCCCAGGCGTTCGAGGAAGTAGGGGAGCATGCGTCGCCACCACGGCCAGTCGTGATTGACGTCGGTGCCCCAGACATCCAGCCAGTGCGGGATGCCACGTGCATCAAGGATACCCGACATCCGCCGCGACGCATCCGGCGCTTCGTGGGCACCCTGACCCGTTGCCAGCACCAGCTTCACCATCTGCCGCAGCCGGTCGAGGTGCTCACCCTGCACGTCGTGGACATACCACGCGGGATTGTTGCGATAGCTGTTGTCGTCGTTGAGTCCTTTCAGGTAGCGCACCGACAGGTCGTAGAAGCCGGCCATGCCGATCGCGCCCGCGAAGAGATCGGGGCGGCGCAGGCACTGGTTCACGGCGTGGAATGCGCCGAAGCTGGCCCCGGCCGTCATCACGCGAGCCGACGAATCCCCGCACATGTGCCGGATGTACGGCACCACCTCGTGCTCGACGTAGCGGGAGTAGCCCGCCTGACGCTCCGCCTGCAGCCAGACGGGCAGGTCGCGGTTCATCCACGCGTTGCTGTTGATGCTGTCGATCGAGAAGAGGCGGAGGCGTCCGGCCAGCAGCAATGGCTCGACGGCCTTCACCAGAAAGAATCGCTCGTTCTCGAGGAAGTCGGCAGCAGCCGTCGGGTAGAGCAGCAGCGGCGGACCGGCATGACCGTACGTCACGATCGGCATGTCCAGACCGACGGGCTTCGAGAACCAGCCATGACGATGGCGACGGAGGGATGGATCGACGTACTGAAGCGGCATCGGACGGCGGTGAAGTGAGTCGGTGGCGGACGAGGGCCGCGTGGCAGGCGGGAGTATTCACCGGAACATGCGTCCCGCAAGCCCGGGCTCGCCAGCCAGGACGTCTTTGTGCTCTCGGTTTCGGCGCTTACGTCCTGCTGCCGGCCGCGATACTGTCACCGCGACGGCTGTCCGAGCCGCCACTCTCTTCCCTATTCGCACATGCAGCTGATCCGATGGGGCGCGTCCGGCGCTGAGCGACCTGGCGTGATGATCGATGGCGTTCGGAAGGACTGCTCGGCCCTGTTCAGCGACTGGACGCCGGCCTTCTTTCGTGGCGGCGGGCTGCAAGCGCTCCGAGTGTGGCTGGAGGCTGCGCCGGAACTGCCCGATGTGCCCGATGATGCCCGCTGGGCCGCCTGTATTCCACGGCCGGGAAAGGTGGTGTGCATCGGCCTCAACTACTCCGATCACGCCGCCGAAATCGGTGCGAAACTGCCGCGTGAACCGATCGTGTTCATGAAGGGCAGTAATACCGTCGTCGGGCCCTACGACGACGTGCTGATCCCACGCCTGTCGCAGAAGACCGACTACGAGGTCGAGCTCGGCATCGTGATCGGGCGCGACGCACGCTATCTCGCGTCGGTCGACGAGGTGCCTGTGCACATCGCCGGGTACTGCATCGTCCACGACGTGTCGGAGCGGGAGTTCCAGGTGGAGCGCGGTGGGCAGTGGACCAAGGGCAAATCGTGCGACACCTTCGCGCCAACCGGGCCGTGGCTTGCGACGTCCGACGAGATCGACGACGTGAACGCATTGTCGCTCGAGCTCGATGTGAATGGCGTCCGTCGACAGACGGGGTCGACCGCGTCGATGATCTTCGATCCCTTTTTCATCGTGCACTATCTATCGCAGTTCATGACGCTCGAGGCAGGCGACCTCATCGCGACGGGTACTCCGCCTGGCGTCGGCATGGCAATGAAACCGCCCGTGTTTCTCATGCCCGACGATGTCGTGGAACTGCGTGTGCACCACCTGGGCGTCCAGCGGCAGCGCTTTCGGCCGGCCTGAGCCGTGGAAGTGTCCTGAGATCCGTTCTTGCACCGGTGTCGTAGAGCGAGATGACGGCAGTCCGCCGCCTCGCTCACCTGACCACCGGAGTCCAGCATGAAGTTCACGTTTTTCCGTGCGCGTCCGATTCGCGCATTGGCAACCATAGGCGCCGCCGCAGTCGCCATCGTCGCCACGCAGCGCGTATACGCGTCTGACCATCAGGACACGCCTGAAGTCGAGTTGAATCCGCGCATGGACATCAACGACGTCTACGCCTTTCCGGGCGCCACGCCGGATCGCATTGCACTCCTCGTCACGACGTCCAGCCCGATCGCGGGCAACACCGCGTCGTTCGATCCGAACCTGCTGTATCAGATCAAGGTCGACAACACCGGCGACGCGGTCGAGGATCTCGTATTCCAGGTGACGTTCGACAATGGCGTGGGTGCCGATCAGCGCTATACGGTGCGCGGTCCGGTGGCCCCGCCGATGACCGGCACGAAGACGATGCTGGCAACGGGCGGTACGGTCGTCACGGGCCGCGTTGGATCCACGTCGGGCAGCGTGACGGGCATTCAGGTGTTCGCTGGCCTCAAGGCCGATCCGTTCGTGATCGATCTCGAACAGTTCTTCAACATCATCCCCGACCGCCGTCCGAGCACCGGCCCGTTGTCGGTGCAGAACGGCGCACCGGCCGGCTCGTTCCGCACGCCGGGCGTGGATTTCCTGAAGCCGTTCAATTCGCTGGCCATCGCGATCGAGCTGCCGAAGTCGGCATTGGTGGCGAGCACCGCCAGCGATGCAAAGTTCGGTGTCTGGAGCACCATCAGCCGATGATCGCGCATTCCTCCATCACTTCACGCCTTACCGGAGCCGCTTCGATGCGCTTCACGACCCTCGCGCGCACCGTCGTCGCCGCGCTTGCCATCACGTCACTCACTGCCTGCTCGGATGACGAGAACGGTGGTGGTACCTCGCCGAATGTGGCGCGCACCTTCAATCAGGTCGAGCGCCTCGGCAATCCGCTCGTGAGCGAAGTCTTCTTCATGAAGCGCGATCACGGCTTGCACAACAGCACCGCTCCGGCCACGGACGTCGCGAACGCGTTCCCCGAGAAGATCAAGGCGTTCACGAACGCGTTCAATCGCGGACCGACGATTGCCAACACGCTCGCCGCCGTTCTGGTGCCGGACATGTTGATGGTCTATCCGAACCGTGCAGGTACCAGCGCTGGCTGGTTGAGCTGGGCGCTGGCGGCCGGGTACGGCGGCCGCAAGCTGCAGGACGACGTCGTGGATGCCGGTCTGGGGGCGATCTTCGGTCGCGTCGTCGATCCGAATGCCTCGGTCGTGGCAGGACTGACGTCCGACAACGTCAGCACGAGTGTCCGCACGTACCAGACGACGTTCCCGTACCTCGAGAACGCGCGATGAATAAGGCACGGGTGTGGCGCACCGGCGCGTTGGTGCTGCTGGTCACGATCGCAGCGGCCGTTGCGCTCACCCGTGTGCCGTCTGCATCCCAGAGCCGGACCGCCACAGTGGCGACCGGCTTTCGGGACCGCGCCGATCGTGACGTACAGATTCGTGTCTGGCGTCAGGCGCTGGACGCCGATTCGGTGAGTGCCATCGCACTGGGTCAGCTGGCCGCGTTGCATCTGCAGCGCGCGCGCGAAGGCGGCAGCAATGAGGATTATGTGCAGGCAGAGAGGTATGCGCGGCGATCGTTGTCGCTTCGCACGCAGCGCAACGCGAACACCGCGGCGACACTCGTCTCGATCCTGCTGGCGCAGCATCGCTTCACCGAGGCGCGCGCGGCAGCGCAAAGCCTCGTGGTTCGCGAACCGGATGTGCCCGAGTATCGCGCCGCACTGGGCGAGGTCGCCATGGAACTGGGTGACGACGCCCTCGCGGAACGCATGTTCCGTTCGGTCTGGAGTGACCGTGGCTCGCTGACGATTGCGGCGCGCCTGGCGCGGTGGATGGAGCTCACGGGTCGTGTCCCGGAAGCGCGACGGCTGCTGATCGACGCGCGCGCCGCCGCCATGGCACGACGCGATGTGCCGTCGGAAACGAAGGCGTGGTTTGCGCTGCGCGTCGGCGATCTCGAATTGCGCGCAGGTCGGCTGCGGGCCGCCGCCGATGCCTTCACCGCCGGGCTGGACGTCGAGCCGGGGGATCCGCGTCTGATGTCCGCGATGGCGCGCCTGGCGGCGGCCAACGAGGATCATGCTGATGCGATCCGCTGGGGAGAGCAGGCCATTGGCCAGCAACTCGACCCCGCGACACTGGGGCTCATCGGCGACGCCTATGCCGCGCAGGGCGACAGCGCGAAGGCCGCCGAGTACTTCAGCACACTCGAAGTGGCCGTCAGCATGCAGCCTGGCGCCTATCACCGCGCGTGGAGTCTCTATCTGCTCGATCATGATCTCCGCGTTCCGGAGGTCTTGGCCAAGGCGGAAGCAGAACTCGCCGAGCGAAAGGACGTGTACGGCTGGGATGTGTACGCATGGGCGCTGCAGAAAGCCGGCCGTCGCACGGACGCGCAGGCAGCCATGCGTCAGGCGCTCCGCCTTGGCACTCCCGATCCGCTGCTGCGGGACCACGCACGCCGTATCGGTGTGCCTGATGCGCTCGTCGCGCGAGGTGAGTGAACATGTCGGAATTCATGGCGTTCCTTCAGCTTGGCTTCGGGCACATCGTGGCGTGGGACGCCGCCGATCACATTCTCTTTCTCGTTGCATTGGCCGCCATCTATCGCGGTCGCGACTGGCGCGCGGCGCTGGCGGTGATCAGCGCGTTCACGGTGGGGCATTCGATCACGCTGCTGCTGGCCGTCACTGACATGCTCGTGCTGCCGTCGGCGATCGTCGAGTTCCTGATCCCGGTGACCATCGTCGCCACCGGCATCGAGAACATCGTGCTCCGCGAGCGTGCCGCGCGTGGGGAGTCGTCTCGCCATCGCCCGGTGTTCGCCCTGATCTTCGGATTGGTGCACGGTGCCGGTTTTGCCGGATACCTCCGCAGCCTGTTCATGGACGACATCGCGGTGCCGCTGCTTGGCTTCAACGTGGGCATCGAGATCGGGCAGGTGATCGTGCTTGGCGCGTCGGCTGCAATGCTCCTGCTGCTCGATGCGCTGCTCGGGCGCCTCCGTCGGACCGACGGGACTCGCGCGTTCCAGTTGCGCGTCGTCGTGGTATCCGCGGTGGTTGCAGTCGTCGCGGGCGGTTGGGCGGTGGAGCGTCTTCCGTGATCGCGTCGATGCGCGGTTTGCGCATGGCGCTGGCCGTCGGCGTCATGGTCATTCCGTCCACCGCCATGGCGCACGAGATCCATACCACCATGACGGTCGTGACGGCCTCACCCACCGGCGTCACGTTCACCGTGCGCAGTTTTGCCGATGACTTCTCGGCGTCCGTCGCGCGTCATGCCGGGCGCGCGGTGCCGCGCGACTCGTCAGTCCGTGCAATCGAGGTCACGCGATACGTGCAGTCGCAGCTGCAGGTGCATGATGCCAGCGGCAGGGTACTCGCGCTGGAGGCGTGCGGCATCCGTCGGCAGGGAGAGCTCTACTTCGCCTGTTTCCGGGTGCGCGGCGTGAGCTCGCTCGAGGGCCTGCGTGTGCGCAACCGGATCCTGACGGAAACGCATGCCGATCAGGTGAACATCGTGCAAGTGGAAGGGCGGGGAGCGCGACGCACCCTGCTGTTCACGCGCGCGAGCGCCCCGGCCGTGCTGTCGAGTCGAACCTGACGCTTTGGCGCCCCGCGGCACACGCGATCAGGCGTGCACCGGGGTCGTGAGCAACGCGTGGTAGTCGCGGTACCACAGGTCGGCGCCGTTGCCGAGCGAACGATCGTTGCAGTTGGCGTGGATCAATCGCGCTACGAACCCCGCTTCGAGCTGCTCGGCGTCCTTGCGTCCCGCCATCGTGAATGCGGCCATGCGCAACAGCAGCCGCGTCTCGTGGCCCTCGAACTTGTCGAAGAACCATCCGCAGCTGGTGAACATGCCGTAGCGCGCCATCCGCGGCGGCGTGAGTTCCGGATCGTCGCCATCGGCCGCGTCGAGCGACTCGGCCAGCCAGCGCAGCGCCTCGCGCAGCGGACCGCGCCATTCCTGACGCTGCCCCGACTCGTGCGTGGCGCCACAGCCGCAGTTCGATCGCCACCGCTCCACACCATGCGCGCAACTCCACGCACTTGGCGACACGAGCTGCCCATCCTCCCAGTCGTCGTGCGCCGCGATGATCGCCGCGAAGTTGGTGACCGTTGCCGCCTGCGTGCGCCGCAACGTGCCCACCGCGGCAGCCAGCGCCATTTCGCCGTGGCGCTTGTGATGCCCGAACGTTTCGCCGTCGGTGGCGATGCTGGCGATGCCGCGTTCGTTCGCGACATGCGCCAGCGCACCGGCCAGGCGCTCGCCGTGCTGCGCGAGGTCACCGAAGCCGATCGATCCGCTCAACTCGCCATGATACGGCGCGAGCGTGAGCGTGTGACCCTTCGCGCCATGCCAGCGGCGGGGCTGCCCGTTTTGCGCGCCACCGTGGATCTGATACGGCGCGACGATCGCGAACTGCACACCGGCTTCGGCAAGCGCCTGACAGGTATCGTCGCTCATGGCCGTCTCGGGACACCAGAATCCGCGTGACTCGCGCCCGAACCGCATGCGGAAGTCGTGCAGACCCCAGAAGATCTCGCGCTGCCGCTCGTGATGCGACGCGAGCGGCAGGATCACGTGGTTGTATGAACTCGCGATGGCGTTGCCATGCCCCAGTCGTTCGGCCGACCGCGCGTCGCCGTGGCGCATGGCGTCCAGCACCGCGGGTGCTTCACGCTCGAGCCAGATCGCGAGCGTCGGCCCCACGTTGAAGCTGATCCACTCGAACAGATTGATGCGGGCGCGCGCCGTCAGGTCACGGGCACTCGCGAGCGGGAGATACGACTCATCGGTGATGCGCGCGTTCCAGTCGTGAAACGGTGCTGCCGAGCGCTCCACCGGCACGAGGCCCGTGAACGGGTCCTCGCGCGGCGGTTGGTAGCAGTGCGCGTGAATGACGACCGACGTCACGCCGTCGGCGGATCGTCAGGGAAATCGCCGCCGATGATGGCCGGTGCGTAGTACTCGTTGGTGTACTGCTGCACCATGCGCGCGGCGGTGAAGAAGCGTCCCGCCTGGCGGATGCTGTGCTTCATCGTCGCCAGCCACTTGGTCGGAATGGCATCGCGATGTGTGCGCTCGTAAAAGCGCGGCACCACCTCACGCTCCAGCAGTTCGTACACGTTGTTCGCCGACTCGGCGTCCTTCGACTCGTCGTTCGGCGCCGTCACCGACCAGCCGTTGGTGCCATCGCAGCCCTCCGCCCACCAGCCATCGATGGTGCTGAGTTGCGGCACACCGTTCAGCGCCGCCTTCATGCCGCTGGTGCCCGACGCTTCGAGCGGCGGACGCGGGAGGTTCATCCACATGTCCACGCCCTGCACCAGCAGGTGAGCGATGTGCATGTCGTAATCCTCGATGAACGCCACGCGACCTTCGAAGCGCGGATCACGCGTGAACTGATACACGCGCTGCAGCACCGTCTTGCCCGGACCGTCGGCCGGATGCGCCTTGCCGGCGAACACCAGCTGTACCGGCGCATCGGGATTCGTCAGGATCTTACGCAGGCGTTCGGGATCGTGGAACAGCAGGTCCGCACGCTTGTAGGTCGCGAATCGTCGTGCGAAACCGATCATCAGGCTGTGCCGGTCGAGCAGCACGCCCGAACCCACCGTCTGCGTGGCTTCCTTGTGACCACGTGCGAAGCTGCGACGTGCCTTTTCGATGATGCGATCCACGAGCACGTCCTTCAGCTCGGAGTGCGCCGCCCAGAGATCGGCGTCCGGCACCTTCATGATCCGGTTCCACGTATCCGGATTCTCGAGCTGGAAGCCCCAGCCCTTGCCGAGATGCGTGTCCAGCGTCGACATGATCGGATTGGCCATCCACGTGGCCAGGTGCACGCCGTTGGTGACGTGACCCACCGGCACCTGATTCACGGCGCGATTCGGCCACATCGGATGCAGCAGTTCGCGCGATACTTCACCGTGCAGCTTGGCCACGCCCGTGATCTTCGACGCGAAGCGCACCGCGAGCGCGGTCATGTGGAACTGGTCCTTCCCGTAGTGCGGATGGAACCCGAAGTTTGCGAAGGCGTCCTTGTCGATGCCGAGTTCCGTCCACACCGGCGGGAGCACTGCCTCGACCGCGGCGCGCTGGAACACGTCGTGACCAGCGGGGACGGGCGTGTGCGTGGTGAACACCGACGCGCGACGCACCTTCGTCGTCGCGGTGGCCAGATCCACGCCCTTGGCGACGAGTTCGCGAAGGCGTTCGACGAACATGAAGCTCGCGTGGCCTTCATTGGCGTGCCACACATCCGGTTCCATGCCGAGCGCTCGCAGGATGCGCACACCACCGACGCCAAGCAGCCACTCCTGACGGAGCCGCAGGTCCACACCGCCAGCGTACAGGCGGCTCAGGAGCTCGCGATCTTCCGGTCGGTTGGCCGGCATGTCGGTGTCGAGCAGGATCAGCGGGACGCGGCCCACCATCAGCCGCCACGCACGCACCAGCACTTCATGGCCCGCGAGCATCACCGAGACGGTGAGGTCGCTGCCGTCGGCCTGCAGGATGGGCGTGATCGGCGTGCTCGCCAGATCGAACGTGTCATCCATGTTCTCCTGCCAGCCATCGATATTGATGCGCTGGTCGAAGTAGCCGTTCCGGTAGAGCAGGCCGACGCCCACCAGCGGCAGGCCGAGGTCCGACGCCGTCTTGCAATGATCACCGGCGAGCACGCCCAGACCGCCCGAGTAGATCGGCACCGACGAGTGCAGGCCGAACTCCGCGCAGAAGTAGGCGATCTTCGACTTGCTCAGCTCCGGGTACGTCTTGCCGAACCAGGTGGCGTCAGACTGCCCCTCGTTCCGCGACCAGTGCATCGCCTCGTCGTAGATCGACAAGAACGCCCGATCGGTCGCCATGGCCTCCAGGCGCTCCTGCGACACGCGCTTCAGGAAGGTCACGGGATTGTGGCGGGTCGAGAGCCACAAACGGTCATCGATGGCGGCGAACAGGGCGCGCGCTTCTCGGTTCCAGCTCCACGAGAGATTGCTCGCGAGCTCTTGCAGGCCGGCGATCCGGCTGGGGATTTGATTGGTCACGTAACCTAAACTAGAGCGAACTGGTTGAGTCGGGCAGTCGGGGCATAGACGCGCATGCAGCAATTCCGTCCCGACATCGCCGTTCGCTGCTCGTGCCTACTGGAATTACGACCCGATGCTGCGCACCTTGCGCGTGCCGGGTCGGCAGTGCTCGCTGACAGTTTCGGCGGCTGCGGTTACCAGCTGTGGTCTCACTGTAATTTTCAGCGACAGGCCCCGCGGATCTCCGCAGGTCGGCGCGTGACCCCGCACCGGAACGACGGCATGCCACCTCGGACCCCGAAGCCTGCGCCGAAGACAGTCGCAGACAAGCCCGCAGCGAAGTCCGCACCCAAAGCGATGACGAAGGCTGCAAAGGCGCCGGCACCACCGAATCCCGCACCGGTGAAGGC
>JAYWIJ010000166.1:0-2842 GCA_043788935.1 Gemmatimonadaceae bacterium
GCGGCGGCGTGACGGATGACGTGGAGCTCGTCGCACAGGGACAGGAGCTGGCGATCCCCGCGGTGGCGTCGTCCCCCGCCCTGCGCCTCACGTATGCCGGCGGTGGCAAGCGATTGTTCAAGCCATCCGATGCGCAGCTGGCACGCACGCTGGTGTCGCTGATGCAATCGGCCAACGAAAGCCGCAAGGCGTACGACATCGGGGTCGCCCGCGAGCGCACGCGCATCGCCCGCGACCTGCACGACACGGTGAGTTCGCCGCTGCTGGCCGGACTCGCGCCGCACGAGGCGAACGACGGCGACGGCGCACGCATGGTGGCGGTGCAGAACGAGATCCGGCGCGCGGTACGCGGCATGCGCAGCGTGGTCAGCGGTGAGTCGGTGACGGCGGCACCGCTGTCCGACTGCGTCGCCGACGCGCGATACGTGGCGGTGGAGCGGCTCTCAACTGCGTCGATCGGCATCGAGTGGCCGGTCGTCGATGTCGGCGCGCACCTGCTGGATGCCGGACAGCGACATGCATTCACGGCCTTCATGCAGGAAGCGATCACCAATGTGATCCGGCACAGTGGCGCACGGCACGTGAGCGTGCGCATCGCCGTTGATGACGCAGTGCTGCACTGCCATGTCGTGGATGACGGTCGCGGCTTCGCGCCTGACCTCACACGCACCGGCGACGGCCTGCCGAATCTGCGGGCACGTGCCGCCGCACTGGGCGGCACGGCCACCATCGGTCCGCGCAGCGACGCGCAACAGGGAACGGAAGTGATTCTCACCGCCACACTCTCACAGGCTCTGGAACCGCGATGAGCGACGATTCCGCAACACGCATCGTCCAGTACGTACTCATCGTCGAGGATGATCCGGCGATGCAGGCGGAGGCCGAGGCGGCCGTGTCGGTGTTCGTCGGCGCGAGTGTGCGGACGGCGCGCACCATCGCCGAAGCGGAGCGCTGGATCGCGCGCATCGCGTTCGACCTCGCCATCGTGGATCTCGGCCTTCCCGACGGCAGCGGGATCTCGCTGATCCGCACGCTGATGGGTGCAGCCGCGCCGACGGCCGACGTGCACGAGATGCCGACGGTCTGCGTGGCGCGCACGGTGTTCGACGACGACACGAATCTGTTCGCGGCGCTGTCAGCCGGTGCACAGGGCTATCTCCTGAAAGGCGAGCCGATCGAGACGGTCCAGCGTCGCCTGCAAGCGGCAATGTCCGGCATTCCCGTGGTGTCACCGGCGATCGCGCGCCGGGTGCTGGCGTACTTCCGCGGCGACACGCCGTTGCAACGCGCGCCGTCGCGACCGAGCATCCCACCGGCCGCACTGACGGTCCGCGAAACCGAAGTGCTGCGTCTGCTGGCGCAGGGCCACACGCTGGGTGAGGTGGGGCAGGTGCTCACGCTCTCGGTGAACACGGTGAAGACGCACGTGAAGAACGTCTATTCGCGGCTGGACGTCTCCACACGCATCGCCGCCGTGGATGCAGCCCGTCGCATGGGCATCCTCGACGACGATGCCCGCCGCTGAGCGCCGGGGCGACCGACCCTGATGGCCGGACGAGGCTTGCGCGCCTGACTACCCCTTCAGGGACGATCGAGGACACGCACATCATCCGGAGCCCGCGCATGACCGTATCGTTCCGTGCACGCCACCTCCTCCCCGCCCTCCTCGCATTCAGCACGGCCTGCAACCGCGGCGAGGTACCGGGCACGGTGAAGTCGCCGGTGGACTCGGCTTCGTACGCGTCCGAAACGGAGACGTGGCGCGGCCAGCGGCTCGATGCGATCGCAGGACCCGACGGATGGAGCACACTGGCCGGGCTCTTCTGGCTGGACAGCGCGTCGTACGTGATCGGCAGCGATCCAGCGTCGAGCACGATTCTGCTGCCGTCCGACAACACGCCAGCGCGATTCGGGACGCTCACGCGCACGGATTCGGGCTATCGCTACGTGGCCGCGAAGGGTGTCACCGCACTGGTGGACAGCACGCGCGTGGACAGTGTCGTGCTGCAGAATGACAAGGCCGCACAACCGGTGGTCCTGCGCGCGGGCACCGTGACCTATCGCATCATCGAACGCGCCGGGCGACAGGCATTGCGCGTGAAGGACAGCGCCTACGTGCTGCGTCGCGAGTTCAAGGGGCTCGACTACTTCCCGCTCGACACGTCGCTGCGCGTCCTGGCGAAACTGGTTCCGCACGCGTCGCCCCGCACCGTGCGCATTCTGAACGTGATCGGGCAGGTGGACGAGTACGCGTCACCGGGCATCCTCGAGTTCACCGTCGGGAGTCAGCGGTACCGGCTCGCCGCCACGTTCGAGGGGCGTGATTCGTCGCAGTACTTCGTGATCTTCCGCGATGCCACGAGCAAGGACAGCACCTACCCTGCCGGCCGATTCATGTACGCATCGGTCGCCGACAGCGCGGGGTATACGCTGCTCGACTTCAATCGCGCGTACAATCCGCCCTGCGCGTTCACCGCCTTCGCGACCTGTCCGCTGCCGCCAGCCGAGAACGTGCTGCAGGTCGCGCTGAAAGCGGGTGAGAAGCGGTATGCCGGGCCGCATGGCTCGACGGCGGCAGAGATTCGCAAGCAGTGACCGAGCTGCACGCCTCCGCGACTGACGGCCGCTCACACGCAGCAGCGAGGATGCTGAACGGCAATAACACTTCGCGGAACAGCGCGGCAGAGCTGTTCCGCGAAGTGCATTTACCGGTCTCCGCGGTCAGAACAGCGTCACCTGCGCCGACAACGCCGGCACGAGATCCGGGCCGAGCGCTTCGAGCGTCACGTCGTGATCCGACTCAACGCCAGTCAGATGAAACGGCGACAGGTCGAACAGCGGT
>JAYWIJ010000167.1:0-41588 GCA_043788935.1 Gemmatimonadaceae bacterium
GTGTTCGCGAAGCGCTGATCGTCAGGAATTTCACGCCAACCTGCAAATCCGCATTTCGCTTTCGGCTCGTGGCGTCCAGAAACTGCATCGCACGGAGGCACGGAGGCACGGAGATGCAGAGGCACAGGGCGTTCGGTGCGGCGGTGCAAACGCTGTCGCACGGTGATGATCGATTGGTGGGGGAACTGCGCTCGCTGTGGCAGTTCCTACCAATACGTCACCACAGGTTGGACCGACGGTAGCGCTCTGCTGTGGACGACTCCGTACCTCCGTACCCCCGTGCCTCGGTGAGCTGCAGTTTTTCATTACAGCGCACCGACCGCATCGCCTGCGCGTCACGTCTTTCACGATACCGAAAATCAGCCCGAACGCCGCCCGATGCGATACTCCGGGCTGATCACGATGTCCGCCCGCGCACGCTGTTGCGAGATGATGCCATGCTCGATCTGCAGCACCTGCTGCACGAACGGCGCATCGATGTCACGGTTGCGCTCGCGGCGCGCCGGTGCGGTGTCCTCGTATGTCGCCTCGAGAAAAACGCGCACGTCGATGTCGTCGAGGTGCAGCACGTAGGTGCCTTCCACCACCAGCACGTTGCAGCCGTCAAGCGCGATGGTCTGGGTGTCGAAGCAATTTTCTGCATACCGCAGCGACGGCCCGGTGATCGACTCGGCGCCAGCGCGGAACTCCGCGATGTGCCGCGCGATCAGGTCGAGCTGTACTTCCTGCGGGCCGACACTGGTGATGTCCTGCTCGCGGAATTCGTGATTGGTGCGCGGCGGTCGGATGAAGTAGTCGTCCTGATGGATGATCGCTGCGCGAATTCCCTCGCGGTTGAGCACGGCCGCGAGGTCGACAGCCGTCACCGACTTGCCGCTGCCCGATTCGCCCGCCACGGCGATCACCGTACGCGTCGCAGGTGGCACTCCGAAGTCGGTGCGCAGCAGCGCCAGCAGTCGCTCGGCGCGTTCGATGAACTGCGAGTCGGGCGATGCGGTGTGCGTCGGGCTCATGTCGAAAAGAAGGCGCGGGTGACGTCGAGCGAGGCGTGCTCCATGAAGACGATGCCCGTCGCGGAGTATGCCATCTGCGGCGTGCCGAGTGATTCGCCCGACTGGCCGTGAAAGTACTCCTCGAAGCCGTACACCGGTGTGCGTGTGAGGTGGGCTGCGGCGAGCGTCGTGAGCTGGCCGAGCGACTGCGTGCGACCGGTGTGCGCCAGCGCCAAGGCCAGCCAGCCAAGCCAGATCGGCCAGATGCCGCCATTGTGATACTCGTGCGGTCGGTTGCGGAAGCCGTGCAGGTGATAGCGGCTGAGCGGCTCCCAGTCGGCATCGCCCGGCACGATCACGGGATGAAACGCGGGCGGCAGTCGTCCCGCGTCGACGAAGGTGGTCGAAATCCACTGCAATGCTGCGGCGCTCATCGTCGGCGCCAGATCGCTGAGTGCGAGCAGGCTGCACGCCGCCAGGTCGAAGATGTCGCGCCGCCCGACCGGCGTGAACGACGCCACCGGATGACACGCCTCCGTGCGCGACTCGGGCCAGAACGCCTCGTCGATCCGCGCCGCGATTTTCACCGCCTTCTCCACCCATCCATGCTCCTCGTACGTCACGCCGAGCAGGCGCAGGGCCCACGCCCGCAGCACCTGGTCGTAGAGGATGTAGCCGTCGTAGATGTACTCGTCGGCCCAGTTGCCGCCGGTGGGGATGTAGATCAGGTGGCGAGCGTTGTATTCGAGCGCATCCAGCACACGCACTGCCGATCGCACGGATGCCTCGAAATCATCGGGATTGATCGCGCCGCGGCGCGCCGCCAGCGCCACGCCGAGCAGGTACCAGGTGGCGCCGTCGATGCGCGGCGCGAGTGAGCCGAAGCTCACGTGCGGGGGCCGCCCATCGCGCAGCTCGAAATTGGATGCCACCTGTCCCTCGGCGCCCTGCGTGTCGCGCAGGCCCCCCAGCGTGCGCACGAGGCCCGCGATGATCACCTCGTCATCGAGCAGCAGCCCGGCGATGCCGGCCATGACCCCGTCGCGGGAGAAGATGGCGCGGTAGTTCGCCGTGCTGGCCTGCGAGGCGTGGATGCCGCGCGGGCCGCTCAGGCTCCGCAGCAGCGCGACGGCATCGGGGTAGTGCGGAAAGGTCGGCAGGAGGGCCTCTGGCGCGTGTGTGCTGGAGAGTCGCTGATGGGTCATACATGCCCAGCAGCCAGGGGGCAAGCGTCGCGGACGGCCGACGGCGGGCCCGCAGCCGCAGAGCCGGTGACGATTGCCGCTGGTCGCCGCCATGCCCGGTGCGTACACTGGCACGGTCACCGTACAGGCGGCCGGTTCTGCCTGCCGCCCCGATCACGCGAACGAGGCACCACCGATGTCCAGCGTCCCCCGCCCGAAGCTCAGCTTTGGGCAGATCGTGAACATGAACATCGGGTTCTTCGGAATCCAGTACAGCTTCGGGCTTCAGCAAGGCAACATGAGCCCGATCTACCGGTACCTCGGCGCGGACGAGGCCAACCTCCCGTTCCTGTATCTCGCCGGGCCGATCACGGGCCTGCTCGTGCAGCCGATCATCGGAGCGATGAGCGACCGCACGCTCAGCCCGCGCGGCCGCCGCACCCCGTACTTCCTCATCGGCGCCATCCTCTGCTCGCTGTCGCTGTTCGCGATGCCGTTCAGCCGATCGTTGTGGATGGCCGCCGGGATCCTCTGGATCCTCGATGCGGCGAACAACATCACGATGGAGCCATATCGCGCCTATGTCACCGATCGGCTCGATGGATCGCAGACGTCGCTCGGGTTCCTGACGCAGAGTGCCTTCACCGGACTGGGCCAGACGCTGTCGTACATCACGCCGTCGCTGCTGGTGTTCATGGGCATGAACCGTGACGCGGTGAACGATCGCGGCATTCCGACCATCACGATGCTCGCATTCATGATGGGTGCTGCGTTCTCGATCCTGTCGATCCTCTGGTCGGTGAAGACCACACCCGAGCTGCCGCTGACGCCCGACGAGCGCGCGCGGATCGAGGCCATGCCGCGAGGGATCAGCCACACGCTGAAGGAGATCGTCGGGGCGTTCCGCGACATGCCCACCACGATGCGCCAGATGGCCGCGATGAAGGTGTTTCAGTGGTACGCGATGTTCTCGTACTGGATCTACATCTCGCCGGCGCTCGCACTGACGCTCTTCCAGACGAAGGATCCGCTCTCCCCGGGCTTTCGCGAGGCGGGATTGGTGACGGGACAGGTCGGTGCGTTCTACAACTTCGTCGCGTTCATCTCCGCGTTCGCCATGGTGCCCATCACGCGGCGCATCGGTGCCAAGTGGATGCACGTGATCGCGCTCGCGGCGGCCTGCGTGGCGATGCTGGCCATTCCGTCGATCCAGAGCCGCACGCTGCTCTTTTTACCGATGATCGGAATCGGTCTCTGCTGGGGCAGCATGATGGGCAACCCGTACGTGATGCTGTCCGATTCGATCCCGCAGGATCGGGTCGGAGTGTACATGGGCGTGTTCAACATGTTCATCGTGATCCCCATGCTGATTCAGAATGTGACGATGCCCTTCTTCTACGAACCACTCCTGGGTGGCAATCCGGCCAACGTGATCCGGCTGGCGGGTGCGCTGCTCGGCTGCGCCGCGGTGGCCTGCGCCTTCGTGACCGTCGCACCGCCGCGTGACGGCGGTGCGCGTACAGCGCCTGTGGGAGGACACTGATGTCGCGTGTTGCCGTGGCCGTGATTTCGCTGTCGATGAGCGCGATGCTGACTGCCTGCAAGACGGTCACGCAAACCACGCTCGAGATCAGGAAGGACCCGGTGCAGGTGGCCGGGTACGACGTGGCGCGCGATCTGGGCCCGCTGTTCCACGACGTCCAGATGGCGCGACTCTTTCCCGACTCGAAGACGTTCGTCGATGCGCGTCCGCTCGAGGCACCGGCGGCAGTGGTGGCGCGGTACGCCGTCGAGAAGGGGCAGCCGGGCTTCGATCTGCGTGCGTTCGCGACGCGGTGGTTCGAGGTGTCCGGCGCCATCGCTGCGGCTCCCGGCAGCACGGTCACGACCGGCATGGAGCAGCACATCCGCGATCTGTGGCCGCTGCTCACGCGCGCTGCCGACGCGACCGATGCACGCTCGACACTGATTCCGCTGCGCAAGGCGTATGTGGTGCCGGGCGGTCGGTTTCGCGAGGTGTATTACTGGGATTCCTACTTCACGATGCTCGGCCTGATCGAGAGCAAGCGCACGGATCTCGTCGGCAACATGCTCGACAATTTCGCGCAGCTGATCACCGGCGTAGGGCACATTCCGAACGGCAATCGCACCTACTACCTGAGCCGCAGCCAGCCGCCGTACTTCGCGGCGATGGTGGGGCTGTATGCGACGGCGACGGATACGGCGGGCGCACTCAGGTATCTCGACGCGATGGAAGCGGAGCACCGCTTCTGGATGGAAGGCGGCTACTCGCTCAAGCCCGGGACGGCGTATCGCCGGGCGGTGCGCATGCGCGATGGGTCGCTGCTCAATCGCTACTGGGACGATCGGCCCGAACCGCGCCCTGAGTCGTATCGCGAGGACTACGAGCTGGGTCAGCAACTGCCGGCAGAACGGCGCGAGGCGTTCTATCGCAACATTCGCGCAGCCGCCGAAAGTGGCTGGGATTTTTCGAGCCGCTGGATGCGGGACACCACCGATCTGAAGACGCTCGAGACCATCGACCTGGTGCCGGTGGATCTCAACAGCCTGATGTACCACATGGAGAAGACCATCGCGGCGTTCCGTCGTGTGCGCAATGCTGCGGGGGATGCCGAGGTGGCGCGGGAGTACGACAAGGCGGCTGACATCCGGAAGCGCGCGTTGCTGGCGGCCGCATACGATCCGTCGAGCGGCTTCTTCTACGACGTGCGCTGGCGCAACGGTGAGCGCGTGACCGATCGCCCCACGTTGGCCGCTGCGGCGCCACTGTACTTCGGTCTCGCGACGGCAGAGCAGGGCACTGCCGTGGCTGCGCGACTGGAACGCGATTTCCTGCGGCCGGGCGGATTCGTCACGACGCTGATCCGCTCAGGACAGCAGTGGGATGCGCCCAACGGCTGGCCGCCACTGCAGTGGATCGGCATGGAAGGCGTGCGGCGCTACGGACGTGGCGATCTCGCCGATGTGGCGCGTGATCGCTGGCTGGCACTGGGGCGCCGTACCTACGCCGCCACCGGCAAGATGACCGAAAAGTACGACGTGCTCGATCTCACGAAGCAGGCGGGGGGTGGTGAGTATCCCACGCAGGATGGCTTCGGCTGGACGAACGGCGTGGCACTCGCACTCGCAGCGATGGGAGCAGTGCGGTGAGCTGGCTGTTCTGGATCGGGACGGCGGCGCTGGCCGTGCTCGAGTTTCTGCTCGTGTATTTCATCATGCCGTTGCCCGGCAGCCAGCGCATGCGCAGCATCGAGATCGCGTATGCGCTCTACACCTGGCGATGGGCGCTGCGTGCCGCGTGCGGTGCGCTGGTCGTGGTCGGCCTGCGCAGTGCGTGGTCACGACGCGGGCCGCGCACGGCATGGCTGGTGCCGGCGTCGCTCGCGGTGGTCGCGGTGCTCGCCTACGCCACGAATTTTCGCATGGCCGCCGACCAGATCTTCCGGCAACCCGCGAAGCTGGTGATGGCGCCGATGACGAAGAACACTGTTGCGCTCGACCGGCTCGTCGTCGGCATCGATGTCGATGGCCAGGCGCGCGCATATCCACTGCAGTTCATCGGCTATCATCATCAGGTGCGTGACACCGTCGCGGGCACGCCAGTGCTGGTGAGTTATTGCACGGTGTGTCGCACGGGACGCGTGTTTCGCCCCACGGTCAACGGCGCGGCCGAGTCGTTCCGGCTGGTCGGCATGGACCACTTCAACGCCATGTTCGAGGACGCCACGACGAAGAGCTGGTGGCGACAGGCCAACGGGCAAGCCATCATCGGCCCGCGCAAGGGCGTGGCGATGCCCGAGCTGCCGAGCGTGCAGGTGACGCTGCAGCAGTGGCAGCGGCTGCATCCGGAAACGCTCGTCATGCAGGGGGATGATCCGGCCTTCACCGACGAGTACGCGAAGGACTACGCCTACGAACGCGGGACCAAGCGTGGTGGTCTCACGGGTACCGACACCATTCCGTGGAGCGAGAAGGCGTGGGTCGTCGGCATCGATCTGCAGGGTGAGGCGAAGGCGTACGACTGGCGGCAGCTGCGTCGCGATCGCGTGATCAACGATGTCGTCGGTGGTGTGCCGATCGTGCTGGCGATGGGGCCCGACAGTGCCAGCTTCTTCGCCTTCCGTCGCCCCGATACGAACGTGACCGTCACGGTGGATCGCGACTCGCTGGTGGCGGGAGACACGCGCTACGCGTTCACCGGTCGTGGTGCAGCGGGCGCGCTGCAGCCGGTGACGGCGAGTCAGGAGTTCTGGCACAGCTGGAAGACCTTCAAGCCCGGTACCGCGCGGTACGCTGCACGTGACTGAGCGCGCTGATCACACGCTGCGCAGCCGAGTGCTGGTTCGAGCCGCATTCGGTTTGGCCTCGACGCTGCTGATCGCATGCGGCGGGCGCGATGGCGCATCGCCAGCTACCGCGACGATCGTCAGCGGCACGCGTCAGATGGCTGAATCGCTGGCCGTGCTCAACGCCCGCGCCATGCGCCTGTCGGACAACAATCCCTTCCTGAATGCCGCGCGTGCCGCTGTGCTGTCCGGAGCACTCGCAGGCCAGACCGGCGATCCGGCCATGGCGACGCGCTTTCAGCTTGCTGAGGAGCAGCTGAAGCAGGGGCTGACCTCGCGGGCCATCGACGGCCTCGAGTCGCTGATCAGGGATGCCGGTATCTCTTGGGACAGCATCGCGCCGCACCAGAAGCCGTTTTTCGACCTGGCCGCGGTGGCCTACATGCGACTCGGTGAGCAGCAGAACTGTCTTGACAATCCGGCTGCGAACATCTGCATCCTGCCGCTGGCGGGCGGTGCGCGGCACACGAAAACGCAGGGCGCGCGCGGAGCCATCGAACGCTATACCAAGTTGTTGCGGCAATATCCCGACGATCGCGGCTCGCAGTGGCTCCTCAATCTCGCGTACCTGCAACTCGGTGAATATCCACAGCGTGTGCCGGCGAAGTATCTGATCAGCGGGCTCGCGCCGTCCGCGGGAACTGCCGCGTTTCCGGTCTACCGCAACGTGGCGAACGAAGTGGGGCTGGGTGTTGCAGGCATCGCCGGCGGGTTGAACGTCGAGGATTTCAACGGCGACGGCCTCCTGGATGTCTTCACCACCGGCTGGGGCATCGCCAACCCCGCGCGGATCTTCATGGCCGACGGTCGCGGGGGCTACGACGAACGCACGCCGCAGGCCGGTCTGACGGGTATCGTCGGAGGCCTCAACAGCACGCACGCGGACTACGACAACGATGGCGACGTGGATGTGCTGATCATGCGCGGTGCGTGGATGCGGGAGAGTGGCCCCTGGCCGCTGTCGCTCCTGCGGAACCGTGGCGACGGCAGCTTCGACGACGTCACCTTCGCGGCGGGGCTGAACGGATCGGGCCCGACGAACACCGCCGCGTGGACCGACTTCGATCGCGACGGTCACCTCGATCTCTTCGTCGGCTATGAGTCGTACGCGAAGATCAACGGTGGGCCGTCACATCCGTCACGGCTGTTCCGCAACAACGGCAACGGCACGTTCACTGAGATGGCGGCGCCGGTCGGCATCGTGATCGACGATTTCGTGAAGGGAGCCACGTGGGGCGACGTGAACGAGGATGGGTTGCCCGACCTGTTCCTGTCGGTGCTCTACGGCAAAAACCGTCTGTACATCAACCGCGGGGGCTCCTCGGCGACGTCGTGGCGCTTCGAGGAGACGGCAGCGGCGGCGGGCGTGCAGATGCCGCTGGCATCGTTCGGCACATTCTTTTTCGACATGGACAACGATGGGCATCTCGACCTGTTCGTGCCGAGCTACGACGTGAACTCGGCGATGCACGAGATGGTGGCGCGCGAGTACCTCGGCCTGCCGCTGTCGGTGCGAATCGGCGAGACGGATGTGACGTTCGAGGACTCGAAGCTCTACCGCGGTCGGGGCGATGGCACCTTCGAGGATTTCACCGTCGCGGCGGGTCTCGGACGGAAGGTGATTTTCGCGATGGGCATGAACTTCGGTGATCTCGACAACGACGGGTTCCTCGACTTCTACATCGGGACCGGCAATCCCGATCTGCGCTCGGTGATTCCGAACCGCATGTTCCGCAACGTCGGCGGCACGCGCTTCGAGGAGGTCACCCTGCCCGGGGGCTTCGGGCATCTGCAGAAAGGACATGCCATCGCGTTCGCCGACATGGATCGCGACGGCGACGAGGATGTGTACGCACGCATCGGTGGCGCCTACGAGGGAGACATCTCCACCAGCGTGCTGTTCCACAATCCCGGCTGGACGGGCACGCACTGGCTGACGCTGACGCTGCAGGGCACCAGCGCCAATCGCTCGGCCATTGGTGCACACGTGGCCGTCGACGTCGCCGATGCGTCGGGCCGCACGTGGACGCTGCATCGCACGATCGGCACCGGGGCCTCGTTCGGCGCCGGGCCGCTGGAGCTGCACGTCGGCCTTGGTGAAGCCGCGCGCATCGTGCAGGTGCGGGTGGAGTGGCCCGACCGTGCACGAACGAAAACGTCGTATCCATCCGTGGCGCTCGACGCGCAGTACCGCATCGTGCAGGGTGCGCAACCGGTGCAGTTGACGCGGCCAGCAGTGCCCTTCCGCACGGTGCCCGCTCCAGGCGGCCAGCGCATGAACATGCCCGGTATGTGAATCGGGTCGTGCCTCGCGTACGCGCGCAGCACGACCTGTGACGATCTGCGCTGCTTACGCGGCGTCGATCTTCGTGATCACCGCATCGAGGCCCGGCCACGACTCCGACGCATAGCGGTGGATCGTGCGGAGGTAGCGCATCCCGTCTTCACCGTGCGCGGCGAGCAGAGTGTCAGCAGCCTTCGCCGTCGCCTCTTCGGAGCAGAACGGCGGCTCGGCGTCCTCGTCGATCCGACCGTTCACATGCTTCACGCCGGCCGCGTCGAGGAACGTCGACTGAATCGCCGGCTCCAGATCGACGTACAGCGTCTGCATCAGGCCCAGCTCGTCCTGCGCCGATTCGACCTTGAGGCGCACGACCTCCGTGGCGAGGCGTTCGGCCGGCCAGTTCTGGAACGAGGCGGGGCGAAAACCGCCGCCGCGGCCCACCAGACGCTGGATGAA
This sequence comes from Gemmatimonadaceae bacterium, assembly GCA_043788935.1. Lineage (GTDB taxonomy): Bacteria > Gemmatimonadota > Gemmatimonadetes > Gemmatimonadales > Gemmatimonadaceae > JACMLX01. The sequence goes on from JAYWIJ010000167.1 coordinate 9,284, forward strand.
GATCGCGCGGGCGTCCTTCTGGGTCTTGAGTTCGTAGGTCACCAGCGCAACGCGGCGCTCGACCGGCAGGGATCGGTACGGGGAAAGAGGAGGCATGACGCAGAAAATACACGGTCCACCCTGTTCGTGCGCATCGAATTTCCGGTCCGGCGCTTCACAACGCTCAGCACGGTGCTCAACTTTTTGGTACCCCGACGGCGGCGCCTGCCTCGGGCACCGGACGAGTCGAGTCCGGTGACCATATCACCCCAGCATGCAGGATGCCCCGGATGGAGCGAAAGCGCCTAAATTTTTGGCAGCTTTTCAACATGAGTTTCGGGTTTCTGGGCATCCAGTTCGGCTGGGGACTGCAGCTCGCGAACATGTCGGCCGTGTATGAGCGGCTTGGCGCCAAGCCCGACGAGGTGCCACTGCTGTGGCTGGCCGCGCCGGTGACCGGCCTGCTGGTGCAGCCTGTCATCGGCGCACTCAGCGATCGCACGTGGAATCGTCTCGGACGCCGACGCCCGTATTTCCTCGTGGGTGCCATCCTCGCCTCGATCGCACTGTTCATCATGCCGACGTCGGGCTCTCTGTGGATGGCGGCGAGCCTGCTCTGGATTCTGGATGGCTCGATCAACATTTCGATGGAGCCGTTCCGCGCATTCGTGGCCGACAAGCTGAACGCCGGTCAGCGCACCGCCGGCTTCCTGATGCAATCGCTGATGATCGGCATCGGCGCGAGTTTCGCCAACGCGATGCCCTTCGTGCTCGGCAAGATGGGTGTCGTTGGTAATACGGCCAGCGGGATCCCGCTGACGGTGAAGTACTCGTTCCAGTTCGGTGCCGTGGTATTCCTGCTGGCCGTGATCTGGACCGTCGTCACGACGGATGAGTATCCGCCCGAGGACATGGCGGCGTTCGAGAAGATGAAGCGCGAAGGGCTGGGCGCGGGCGCCCTGCTGCGTGAGGTCGGCGACGCCATCCGCGAGATGCCCGCGACGATGAAGCAACTTGCGCTCGTGCAGACTTTCACCTGGCTCGGGCTGTTCTGCATGTGGCTCTTCTTCGTGCCCGCCACCGCGCGGCACGTCTTCGGTGCCACCGATCCGCAGTCGGAATTGTACGCGCGTGGCATGGAGTGGGGCGGCTTCACGTTCGCCTTCTACTCCATCACCTGTTTCATTGTCGCGCTCTTTCTGGCGCGGATGGCGGCCGCCACCAGCCGGAAGACGGTACACACCGTGGCCTTGCTCTGCGGTGCGGCAGGGTTGCTCTCGGTGTACCTGATCCACGATCAGTACATGCTGCTGCTGTCGATGGTGGGCGTCGGCATCGCGTGGGCGTCGATTCTGTCGATGCCATACGCCATGCTCTCGAGCGCGCTGCCGGCGCACCGGATCGGCGTGTACATGGGCGTGTTCAACTTCTTCATCGTGCTGCCCGAGATCGCCGCCGCGCTCCTCTTCGGACCGCTGACGCGCGCGCTCTTCGGCGCCGACAACCCGAACACCGCGCTGTACGTGGTCATGATGGGCGGCGTGTGCATGATCATCGCGGCGATCTGTGTGCAGTTCGTGCAGGATGCCGACGCGCCGGAAGCGTCCAGCGCCGGGCGCGCCGCGCTGAGCGTGCGTGAGGTCGCTGCGTGAATACCGTTGACGATTGCGGCGTCTGCCGGGAAGGCGATGGTGCGGGTGCGGCAACGTTCGGAACGACGTGGGATGGTGACGCTGAAGCTCCCTGGAGACTGAATTGAGGCACACGGATATGCGCGGTGCAGGACGAATGACGCACGCCACGGTGGCGGTGGTGGCGGCGGGTGCACGAACGCTGATGCTGGTGACCTCCCTCGCAGTGGCGGCTGAGGCCCAGAGCTTCGACGACGCAATCTTCATGGACAAGCGCATCGTCTGCGCGGGGCTCGTGTACACGCGGGAAGAGTGGTCGCAGTACTGGGAAGGCACGCTGAAGCGCGACAACGCGAACATCGGCACTCTCACCACGCAGCAGTCGATGCTGATGGGCGCCTATGGCGTCACGAAGCGCCTGAACCTGCTGGCGTCGCTGCCATACGTGGCCACCCGCGCCAGTCAGGGCGTGCTGCAGGGCCAGAGCGGCGCGCAGGACCTCACGGTCGGCATCAAGTACAACGTCCTCAGCACGCCGCTCACCACGGCCGGCACGCTGCACGTGATCGGCGTGGCGTCGGCATCGCTGCCCACCAGCGACTACACACCCGACTTCTATCCCATGTCGATCGGATCACGGAGCCGTCGCGCCACCGCCCGCGGGCTGCTCTCGTGGGAAGGGAAGCGTGGTGTCTACGTGAACGCCTCGGCGGCCTACATCCGTCGTGGCAACGTGATGCTGAACCGGCCCGCATACTACACCGACGGGCAGCTCTACATGAGCAACGAGGTCCGCATGCCCGATGTGCGCGACGCCATGCTCACCGTCGGGTATCAGCGCAAGGATCTGGTGATTCCGGTCACCATCACGCAGCAGCGCACACTCGGCGGTGGCGACATCCGTCGCCAGGGCATGCCCTTCGTGTCCAATCGCATGAACTTCACGCGCCTCGACGGTCGGGTGCAGTACACGCTCCCCAAGCTGCCCGGTGTGATCGTGCACGCGGGGGCATCACACGTGCTGACCGGCCGGAACGTCGGGCAGGCTACGGGCGGAATGCTCGGACTGCTGCTGGCGGGGAAGCTCTGATGCCCACCATGCAGAAAGGTTCGATCGCCATGCGTCGTCGTCCTCTGTTGCTGGCCGCCGTGCTGGCGTCAGGCACGTTGCTGACCAGCTGCGACAAGAGCATCACCGACCTCGAACCGTTGCCCCCCATGGCGGCGGCCAGCGTCGATGCGACGGCCGGGAACTGGGCGATGATCGTGCTGTCGGCACCATCGCAAATCGCGGTGGCCGCACCGACCGCGATCACGAACGATGCCTACAAGGCGGAACTCGCGGCCATCCGGACGGCGCAGGCGTCGATCACCCGTGACCAGCGCGCGAAGATCGAGTATTGGGCTGGCGGGGGCGTGCTGCGATGGAATCAGGTGCTGCGTGGACTCGTCGCGAAGTACAACCTGCCGCCTGCACCGAAGGCCGATGGCAGCTACGTCTTCCCCGACGCCAACTATCCCTTCGGTGATCCGGCGTTTCCGTTCGCGAATCCGCCGTACGCGGCGCGTGCCTACAGCTACATCGCGGTCGCACAGTACGAAGCGCTGAAGGCAGCGTGGCACTACAAGTATCAGTACAACCGCCCGTCGCCATGGAAGAACGACGCCGGAGTTCGCGCGCTCGCTCCCACGACCGACCTGCCGTCGTACCCGTCGGAAGATGCGGTGCTCGCGGGCGTGACGGTGGCCATGCTGCAGGCGCTCTTCCCGGCCGCCGTCGAGGAGGCCACGACACGTGGCGCCGACCAGCGCGAGGCGGCGCTGCTATCGGGTAAGGCGACGAGCAGCGACATCACCGCGGGACTCGCACTGGGCCGCTCCGTCGCCACGCTCGTCCTGGCACGCATGACCACCGACGGGACGGGTAACGCCATCGGCAACGCCACGATCTGGTCCGCACTGGCCGACAGTGCACGCGCGCGCGGCGAGACACCGTGGACCAGTCTCGAGACTCCCGCACGTCCTCCGATGCTGCCGCTCTTCGGAGCTGTGCGCACCTGGAACATGACCGCCGGCGAACTGGTGTCGGCACGTCCCGCAGCGCCGTACCCCGTCGCATCGGCGCAGATGACGACCGACGTGGCCGAGGTGCGTCGCACGACGGAGAATCTGACGCAGGCGCAGCGCGCCATCGCGCAGAAGTGGAACGATGGCGCCGGCACGTACACCCCACCCGGCCACTGGAACGACATCGCCACCGACTACATCCGTGACGCGAAGTTCAGTGAAGTGCGTGCCGCGCGCGCATTCGCACTGCTGAACATGGCCATGCACGATGCCTCCGTCGCCTGCTGGGAGGCGAAGTACAAGTACTTCAACCCACGCCCCTCTCAGCTCGATGCGGCGATCCGCACCGACATCGGCCTGCCCAACTTTCCGGCCTATCCGTCAGGTCACTCGACGTTCTCGGCGGCGGCTTCCGACGTGCTCGGTTACCTGTTTCCCTCGGACGCGGCGAACTTCCGCGCCATGTCCGACGAAGCGGGCATGTCACGCCTGTATGGCGGTATCCACTACCGCAACGACATCACCGCCGGCAAGGCACATGGCGAGCGTGTCGCCACCTTCACGCTCCGGTTTGCGCGTGGCGACGGGGCTCCGTGATCGCGAGGGTACGCAGCGAGCTCGAAAACCGCTGATGCTCACACGGGGGGACCAGGGGTACCAGGGGGCTCTGCACTCTGGGTGCTTGGTCCTTTGTGTGTAAGATTCTCGTCTCCTTTGATGCAGCAAGCGCAGTTGTGGTGCAAAAAAGGGAGGACCGGAGGCAGCCCGGGGTGATGTTCCCCCGTTACCCCCGGTCCCCCCGTGTGAGCCATGCTGTTCGTGCACGCGCGCGACTCAGAACAGGCAGCTGCTCCGCGCCGGAATACTGAGCGTCGTGCCCGAGACGCTGCACGTCTTCAGCACGTCATTGCCGACGGTCATACCGGGCAGCGGCACCGTGGCTGGAACGGTCCCGTTGTTGATTGCCACCACCGTGCGACCGCGACGGTAGACCCACACCTGATCGCCCACCGACAGGTTCTCCATCCTCCCCGTGCGCAGGTCAGCGCGCTGGGAGCGCACCATCAACAGCGTCTGCAGGTGCGACCACACGCCCTGCTCGACGTCCGTGCGTGCTGAGGCATCGAAAGCGTTCCGTGCGTCCTCGCGCCAGCCGCCGGGAAAGTCGCGGCGATTGTACGGATCGTTGCCACCGGGCATCGCGATCTCGTCACCGTAGTACACAAGCGGCGTACCGCGGACGGTGGCGAGGACCGTGAATGCGAGCTTCAGCCCAGCCGTCGTGGCGTTCGGCTCGTGCATGAAGCGTGTCACATCGTGTGAGCCGAACTGCGTGACGAGGGCGTTCGGATTGGCGTAGAGGTAGTCGCGCGCGAGCATCTGGGGTACTTCGCGAACCGAATTGCCGCGGGCGAACACGTTGCGCAGCACGAAGTGCAGCGGGTAGTCGAACAGCGCATCCACCTTGTCGTCGATGCCGTCGTACTGCGTCCTGCCGCCCTGGAAGAACGAGACGAACGTCGGGTCACCGTCCAGCACCTCCCCCACCACCTTGACCTTGGGATACTCGCGACGGATCGCGTTCATCCAGTCACGCCAGAACGTGCGCGGCACATAGGGCCACGTGTCCTGCCGGATGCCGTCCATGCCGCTCATCCCGATCCACCAGAGCGTGTTCTGGATGATGTAGCGCGCGACTTCCGGATCGTCCTGATTGAAGTCGGGCAGGATGTCGATGAACCAGCCGTCGAGCGTTTCCTGCCGCATCGCCGCCGGCGAATAGGGGTCGTGCAACGTCCACGTCTGCCACGTGTTGTTCGGATGTTTCTCCGTCGTGCCGTGATACCACGTCGGCGTGGGCGAGTCGGAGGCCCACGGATGATAGGGCCCCGTGTGATTGGCTACCATGTCGAGGATGATCTTGATGCCCATCGCGTGGGCTTCATCCGTGACCGACTTGAACAGGGCCATGTCGCCGAAGTGTTCGTCCACCGCGTACATGTCGGTGGCACCGTAGCCGTGATAGTCGGTGATCGGCTGGCCGTCGTACACCTCCTTCCGGTTGAGCGCGTTGTTGTTGTCGTACAACGGATTGAGCCAGATGGCGGTAATGCCGAGCTGCTTCAGGTACGGCAGTCGCGCGCGCAGACCGGCCAGGTCGCCGCCGTGGTAGTAGCGCGTCTTGCTGCGGTCGTGCAGTCCGCGCGACACGGTGGGATCGTCGTTCGTCGTGTCGCCATTCGCGAAGCGATCGGGCATCGCGAGGTACATCACGTCGTTCTGGTCGAAGCCCTGAAAGCGTCCCGTCGTCGCGAGCTTCGGCGAAACGGTGAAGGGCACCGGCGCCTCACCGCTTGGCGTGCGCAGCGACAGCGGATAGTTGCCCGGCCTTGCCGTCGCCGGAATCGTGACGTCCACGAAGGCGTACGTCCCGGCGGCATTCACGGAGACCCGTGCGCACGAGAGGCGCGGACAGGTGAGTCGTGCTCCAGTCAGATGCCTGCCGCGGATCAGCACACGCACCGGGTTGATCGAATGCTGGCCCCACCAGTTCGGCGGATCGACCTTCTCGATCACCGGTGCCTGCGCGTGCAGCGAGCCCGCCGCACCGAGGAGGAGCGTAAAGCCTGTGCGCAGTGCACGTCGCACCGCGAAGCCGTCAGCGATCATAGATATTCACCATTGTGCGGAGTCGCGTGATCATGGCGGGCGTCAGCATGTCCCAGCTGAAGCGGAATGCCCAGTTCCCCGATGACTTTCCGGGAGTGTTCATGCGTGTCTCGCTGCCGGTGCCGAGCACGTCCTGCAGCGGGATCAGCACCGTGTTGGCCACCGACGCGAGTCCCACACGGATCAGCGTCCAGTTCATCTCGCTGCCGTCGGTGCCGAGGTAATTCAGCGCGTACTGCTTCTCGCGCGAGACTTCGTCGGAGGTGCGCGTCGAGTCGCTTTCGCCGGTGGAGCTCCACCAGCCCACCGTCGTGTCGTTGTCGTGCGTGCCAGTGTACGCCACGCGATCTCGCGGAAAGTTGTGCGGCTTGAACTCATGCGCCTGCCCGTCGCCACCGAAGGCGAACTGCAGGATGCTCATGCCGGGAAAGCCGAACTGCTCGCGCAGCCCTTCGACCTCGGGCGTGATCAGCCCGAGATTTTCCGCCACGATGGGCAGCGTGCCGAGCTGCGCTTCGATGGCCGCGAAGAGATCGGCGCCGGGACCTTTCACCCACTGCCCCTTCTCGGCCGTGACGGCGCTGCCCGGCACTTCCCAGTACGCCTCGAATCCGCGGAAGTGATCGAGCCGCACGCTGTCGAACATCTGGAACGCGGCGCGCATGCGGCGCACCCACCACGAGTAGTTGGTCTGCTTCAGCGCATCCCAGTTGTAGATCGGGTTGCCCCAGCACTGCCCCGTGGTGGAGAAGTAGTCGGGCGGCACGCCGGCCTGCACCAGCTTGTTGCCGTCGTCGTCCAGCATGAAGCACTCGCGATTGGCCCACACGTCGGCGCTGTCGTGCGCGACGTAGATCGGCAGGTCGCCCATCAGCTCGATGCCGCGCTCTTTCGCCGCATGCTTCAACGCATGGAACTGCGTGAAGAAGTAGAACTGCTCCACCTGATACCGCGTGATGCTCGTCGCCAGCTTCGCTCTCCACGACGCCATCGCCGCTGGCTCGCGTCGCGCCGCACCCGGCTCCCATTTCGTCCACTCCACACCGCCATGCGCTTCCTTCAGCGCCATGAAGAGTGCGTAGTCGGGAAGCCAGTCGGTGTTCGCGGCGACGAAGGCGTGGTAGCGAGGATCGGGCACGTACGCCGACATCACCGCATGCAGCCGCTGGCGCTTGTACGGAATGACGTGTTCGAATTCCACCGTGTTCGGTGGAAAGTTCGTCTCGTCCGGCCCGGGCAGGTGGATCAGCAGCCCGTTGCCGGCGAACGCGGAAAAACACTGGTATGGAGAGTCGCCGTAGCCGGTCGGCCCCACCGGCAGCATCTGCCAGATCTTCAGCCCCGACTCGGCCATGAAGTCGAGAAACTTGTGCGCATCCGGACCCAGATCCCCGATGCCCATGGCACCGGGAAGGGAGGTCGGGTGCAGCAAAACGCCGGCGGCTCGTGGGAAGGTCATTGGTGCAGTGCGGGTCGTTTTCGGGCGGCCCCGGGTGGACCGCGTCGGCGCGAACGGGGAAATGGTGGCGCATGCCACGCGGTTCCGCTACGGCCCGGCGAGAGCCTGTCGACGCGCCGGGGCGTCGCGGTCGGCAGTTATTCTCCCTGCATGACGGATCTCACCGAATCGGAGTTGCGCCACGGCCACTGGGCCGCGGTCACGTCGTCGCACGGCGCCAGCCTGCGCGGCCTCACCTGGCGAGGCGAGCCGGTCGTGACGGGCTACCGTGGCGCCGGCACCAAGCAGGGAGGGCAGGGGGACGTGCTCATCCCCTTTCCAGGACGCGTGAAGGGCGGCCGCTACGACTGGGACGGTGTCCGCCACCAGCTGCCGCTGACCGACAAGGATGGCCCGAACGCCATCCACGGATTCGTGCGCAAGGTGGACTGGGTGACCGAGGCGAGCGATGCGCATGCGGTGTCGTACCGCCTCGACTTCGCCGGCGCCGAGGGGTACCCGTTTCCGCTGACGATTCGCGTGCACTACGCGCTCACTGACGATGGTCTCACGACGATCGCCGAGATCACGAATGCCGGCACCGCCGACGCCCCGGTGGGTATGGGCTTCCACCCGTACTTCACCGTCGGATCGCCGCTGGTGGACGCCGACACGCTGACGCTGCCGTTCGCCGACGTGCTCGAGTTCGAGAACCTGATTCCGACCGGTCGTGTGCGCCATGTCGGTGACGCAGACCTCGACTTCCGCAATCCGCGCCCCGTCGGTGGCACCCGCTTCAATCACTGCTTCGCCGCGCCATCGCCCGGCGCCGACGGCCGCACTACAGTCACGCTGCAGAACGGCACGCGCACGATACAGGTGTGGATGGACGCCGCCTTCGGCCACGTCGTGCTCTACACCGGCGAAGCCCTCCCCCCCGACCTGCGTCGCACCAGCCTCGCCATCGAACCCATGACCTGTGCCACCGACGCCCTGAATCACCCCCACTGGGGCCTCCGGCGCCTCTCCCCGAACGAAACCCTGATCGCATCGTGGGGCGTAAGCCTTCAGCGCCCTGCAGGTGTCTGACCACGCGCACGTCGGAAAGCCATCCAGCCGCTGAGCAATCGAAGCCCCCATCGCGCCCAGCAGTTCAGCATTTTCCGGTAGTTCGCTGTTCTGCGGATGTTCGCTGTTCTGCGGATGTTTGTTGTTCTGCGGCAGTGCAGTTCTGCGATTCGCAGTTGCTGTTCGCTGTCTCGGTGTTTGGCTGTCTCGCAGCATCTGATGTCCCGAACCCACGATCGTCATGACCAAGCGACTTCTTCCCGCCCTGCTCGCACTGCTCTGCGCACCTGCGCTGGCCCACGCCCAGCAGCCAGCCCGGCTGCGCGTGCCGTACACACTCGACACGTTGGCAAACGGCCTGACGTTGATCGTGCACGAGGACCACTCCGTGCCTGTGGTCACCGTCAACACCTGGTTCCACGTCGGATCGGGCGACGAGAAGCGCGGCCGCACCGGCTTCGCGCATCTCTTCGAGCATCTCATGTTCATGGGCTCCGAACATGCGCCGTATCCGCAGTTCGATCGCCTGCTCGAAGCCGCCGGTGCGAACAACAACGGCTCCACCACCGAGGATCGCACCAACTACTACGAAGCCGGTCCCGCCAGTGCGCTCCGGCTCATGCTCTGGCTCGATGCCGATCGCATGGGCTGGCTGCTGCCGACGATGGACACGCCCAAGGTGGACCTGCAGCGGGACGTGGTGAAGAACGAACGCCGGCAGAGCTACGAGAATCAGCCGTACGGCATGGTCGGCGACATCGCGCCGCAGCTCATGTACCCTCAAGGGCATCCGTATTCGTGGACCGTCATCGGATCGATGGCCGATCTGTCGGCCGCGTCGCTCGAGGATGTGAAGGATTTCTTCCGGCGGTACTACGCGCCGAACAACGCCACCATCGTCGTTGCCGGCGACGTGAATCCCGACTCGGTGCGCGCCATCGTGCGTGAGTACTTCAGCGCGGTGCCACGCGGACCGGCCATCGAGCGTCCCGCGCCGGCGCCGTTCACTGTGCGCGATACCGCTGTCACGCTCGAGGATCGCGTGCAGCTCGCACGCCTCTACCTCAACTGGCACACCGTCAAGGCCACCGACGCCGACGCGCCGGCGCTGCAACTCGCCGCCTACGTGCTGGCCGGCGCACGCACCAGCCGGCTCACGCAGGACCTCGTGTACGGCGGCGAAGTTGCCACCAGCGTGCAGGCGTACAACGATGCCAAGCGCCTCGACGGCGACTTCAGCATCATCGCCACCGCACGCCCCGGCGTCGCGCTCGACACGCTGCAGTCGCTCGTCGACCGCAACATCCAGCGCCTCGCCAGCGACGGGCCCACGGCCGCAGAGCTGCAGCAGGCGCGCAACGTGATCGAAGCCGCATTCCTGCGCAGCATCCAGACCGTCAGCGGCAAGGCCGACCAGCTCAACGAGTACTACTACCAGAGCGGCAACCCCGACGGATTTCAGGAAGATCTGGACCGCTTGCAGGCCGTCACCACCGCCGACATCCAGCGCGTCGTGCGCACGTACCTGCAGGCGCCACGCGTGATGATCTCCGTCGTTCCTCAGGGCAAGCCCGCGCTTGCCGCCACCAAGAAGCAGGTGACCCCGTGATGCACCGCGCTCTGATCTGCCTGCTGCTCGCGCCGTCCGTCGCGTCGGCACAGGCCGCGTTCGACCGCAACAAGATTCCGGTGCTGCCGCCGGCGCCGAAGCTCGCACTACCGGCCGTGACCACCGCGCGTCTCGCCAATGGCATCGCACTGCAGGTCGTGCCGCAGCGTGAATTGCCTCTGGTGCAGGTCACGCTCGCCGTTGCCGGCGGATCGCGTCTCGATGGCGCCGAACCGGGGCTCGCGGCATTCACCGCACGCATGCTGACGGAAAGCGCCGGCGGTCGCGACGTGAAAACCCTGCAGAACGCACTCGCGTCACTCGGCGCGAGTCTCAGTGCGAATGCGTCGTGGGATGGATTCTACGTGTCGCTCAACGTGCCGAAGCGCTCACTGGGCGCGGCGCTCGACCTGATGGCCGACGTGGTGCAGCGCCCCGCCTTCACCAGCGCCGACGTGCGCCGGCAGAAGTCACTCCGTGCCGCATCCATCCTGCAGCGCCGCGACCAGCCCAATGCACTGGCCTCGCTGGCGTTCAACATGATCATGTTCCCCACGGGGCATCCGTATCACAACCCCGCCGACGGCGATTCCGCATCGACGGCGCGCCTCGATTCCGCGTCGGTACGACGCTTCTACGACCGCAGCCTGGTGCCGTCGCGGGCGAAGTTCATCGTCTCGGGTGACATCACCTCGAGCGAAGCCACCGAGTTGCTCGGCGCCCGCTTCGGCGGGTGGAAGGCGGCCGCGGCAGCGCTCGCGGTATCAGCCGTCACCGTGCGGCCGGTGAGCAATGCTTCCACGAAGGTTTTCCTCGTCGACAAGCCCGGTGCCGCGCAATCGGTGATCAGCATCGGCGCGCCCGGTGTGCCGCGCTCCAGCCCCGACTACGCCGCACTCGTCGTCATGAACACGCTGCTCGGCGAGTCGTTCTCGTCGCGGCTCAACTCGAACCTGCGAGAAACCAAGGGCTACACCTATGGCATCAGCTCCCGCTTCGGCTGGCAGCCCGTGCCCGGGCCCTTCCGCATCGCGAGCGGCGTCCGTACCGACGTGACCGACTCCTCGCTCGTCGAGATCTTCCGGGAACTCCGCCGCATACAGGATGCACCGGTCGACGCCGTGGAACTGGAACGCGCCAGAGCCTACGTGGCGTTGTCCGTGCCCGGCAACTTTGAGACGATCGGTGAGATCGTCTCCGAACTCGTCACGCTCGACACGTTCGGGCTGCCGCTGTCCTCTGTGAGCCAGTTCATCACCCGCGTGAACGCCGTCACCGCGGTCGACGTGCAGCGCGTCGCGAAGAAGTACTTGCCCGCCGGCACCGCCACCGTTGTCGTCGTCGGTGATCTCGCCAAAATCCGCGCCGGTATCGACGCCCTCAAGCTCGGCCCATCCACCGTGCTCGAAACGTCTGCCATCGTGAAGTAGCGCAGCGCAGTTCCTGCATTGCCTGAAAACGACACCGGCCCGTTCATGACGAACGGGCCGCTGTGTCTTCATCGGTATTCGCAGCGCCACGCTTCGCGAGCCACAGGAAGATCATGCCCGTCACGAGCATCACCACGCCCCAGATCAGGTTGATGTTCATGCCGGCGGACTTCGCATACATCTCGGTGTTGCCACTGGTGACGATCCCGAAGCCCGCGAGCATCACGCCGAGCACGGCGAAGAGGCCGCCGATCGGCAGTCGGAGATCGAGTGAGCCTTCAGCACTCATGTGAATCGCTCCGCGGTCAGAGGAAGATGAGATTGAGCGCCAGCGTCGCCAGCAGCACGAGCGCCGCGAACGTGGCCGGCTTCTGGAAGAACGTCAGCCCCTGATCCTGCGGCTTCTCGGTCAGCGAATACACCAGCCCCTTGAGCTCCACGTCAGGGCGCGGCTTCGTCGCCAGGCTGATCACGATGCTGATCGTCACGCAGGTCATGAACGCCACGATCGCGGTCCAGAACGTCTGCGCCATCTCGCTCGGGTAGATGTGCAACTGGCCGAAGAAGCCACCCTTGATGCCCGGCACCGAGCCGTTCGGCAGCGTCAGCCCGTGGTGCAGCAGCGCGCCGCTCATGCCCGCCGCCAGGCCCCAGAACGCGCCGTGTCCCGTGGCGCGCTTCCAGAACATGCCGAGCGCGAAGGTCGCGAACAGCGGCGCGTTCACGAATGCGAACACCAGCTGCAGCACTTCCATGATGTTGTTGAACGCACCGGCCACGTAGGCCGCCGCGATCGAGAGCGCGATGCCCCCCACCGTTGCTGCGCGGCCCATCCACAGGTAATGCGCGTCCGTGCCGTCCTTCTTGATGTGGCTCTGATAGATGTCGTACGTCCACACCGTGTTGAACGCCGTCACGTTGCCGGCCATGCCCGACATGAAGCTCGCCAGCAGCGCCGTGAGGCCGAGGCCGAGCATGCCTTCGGGGAAGAGCTTGATCAGCAGCATCGGCGTGGCCAGGTCGAAGTCCATCACCACCTTGCCCGCCGAGTTGAGCAGCGGCGTGCCGTCGGCCGCCAGCTTGGCCGGAATGATGCCACCCGCGGCACCGGTCAGCGCCAGCGCGATCATGCCGGGCAGGATCACGAGGAACGGGAAGAACATCTTCGGCACGGCCGCGATCAGTGGCGTGCGACGCGCGGCGATCATGCTGTCGGCCGCCATCGCGCGCTGCACCACCAGGAAGTCGGTGCACCAGTAGCCGAAGCTGAGCACGAAACCGAGTCCCATCACGAGGCCGAACCACTCCACACCGAGCGGATTGGTACTCGCGCTCGTCATGCCCTGCCATGCATGCGTGAACGCACCGGGCGCATGTCCTGCGGCCGCCGACGCTTCCGTGAGGCGTGCCGTCAGCCCCGACCAGCCACCGACCTGATTGAGGCCAAGGAACACCAGCGGCGCGAAGCCGAACGCGATCATGAAGAACTGCAGCACCTCGTTGTAGATCGCGCTCGTCAGACCGCCGGCGAACACGTACGCCAGCACGATCACCGCCGACACCAGCACGCTCACGTCGAAGCTCCACCCGAGCAGCAGGTTGAAGAGCTTGCCCATCGCATACATCGAGATGCCCGACGAAAAGATCGTCATCGCCGCGAAGCTGAGCGCGTTCAGCGTGCGCGTCTTCTCGTCGAAGCGCAGCTTGAGATACTCCGGCACGCTGCGCGCGCGTGAGCCATAGTAGAACGGCATCATGAACAGCGCCACAAACACCATCGCGGGAATAGCGCCGATCCAGTAGAAGTGTGCCGTCGCGATGCCGTACTTTGCACCAGAGGCGCCCATGCCGATCACTTCCTGCGCGCCGAGGTTGGCCGAGAGGAAGGCGAGACCCGTCACCCACGGGGGCAGGGAGCGGCCCGACTGGAAGAAGTCGGAACTCGACTTCGTGCTGCGGCGCAGCGCGAAGCCGATGCCGAGTACGAAAACGAAATACATCGCCATCACGGCATAGTCGATTGCCGTCAGATGGGTGACCGGGACGAGATCCACGAGGGCTCCACAGGGCGCCGGGCACCGGCGGAAGGGGGCGGGAAGGGCGACAGCGGTGGTCGGGCGGGCGCTGCGTACGCGGCGACGCCGGACGCGCGCATCCTATCCGCCGAACCGCAGTAGCGCAGGGTACCGGCCTGCACAGCGCTCACGAACCGTCACCGGGAAACCCGTCGCAGGCGGACGGTGCCGGAAACGTGGTCCTTCCGAAAGATTACCCGCGTCCAAGCGCGGCCCCTCCCGCGGCGCTCCCCCGGAAACGCACTCCACCACGCCCCTCGCATGGAATCGAAACCGGTCACCCGACGCGACTTCGTCGCCGGCAGTGCAACTCTCGCGCTCGGTGCGCTCGTCGCACCGCCGATGATCGTTCCCCGCCACGTGCTCGGCGGGCGAGGCTACCAGGCCCCCAGCGATACGCTCAACATCGCCTACGTGGGTGTCGGCGGCATGGGCATGTCCAACTGGGCCCAGATGCTCACTGAAAACACGGTCGCCGTCTGCGACGTGGACATGGCGTACGTCGAGAAGTCGATCGCGGGTCGGAACCGTGCGCCGGGACCGATGACGCCGCCCGCCGGACTGAGCGCGGCCGATGCGCAGGCGTGGGTGGCCCGCCGCACCGCCGCCGCGCAGACGGCGTACGCCGCCGGGCAGAAGATCCAGGAGCAGTACGCGAAGGCGGCCAAGTACGCCGATTATCGCGAGATGCTCGACAAGCAGAAGGACATCGACGCGGTCGTCATCGCCACGCCCGATCACATGCATGCCATGATCGCGCTGCGGGCGATGCAGATGAAGAAGCACGTGTACTGCCAGAAGCCGCTCACGTACACCGTGCTCGAAGCACGCGCGCTGGCCAAGGCCGCACGCGACACGAAGGTCGTCACGCAGATGGGCAACCAAGGCCACTCGTCCGACGGCACGCGCAAGATCAAGGAAGTGATCGATGCCGGCATCCTCGGGCCCATCAGCGACGTCCACGTCTGGACCGATCGCCCCTACGGCTGGTGGCCGCAGGGTGTCGCGCGGCCCAGTCCGGCCGTCGCGCCGTCGATTCCCGATAAGCTCAGCTGGGATCTGTTCGTGGGTGCCGTTCCGATGGTGCCGTACGATCCGGCGTATCACCCGTTCACCTGGCGCGGCTGGACCAACTTCGGCGTCAGCGCACTCGGTGACATGGGCGCCCACCTCATCGATCAGCCCTTCTGGGCGCTCGAACTCGGCATGCCCACCAGCATCACCGCGTCATCCACGCCGTGGGGCGGCGATCGGAAGGCGCCGGCCACGTACCCGGTCGCGATGACGGCCCAGTACGAGTTTGCCGCCAAGGGATCTCGTGGTCCCGTGAAGCTGCATTGGTACGACGGTGGTCTGATGCCGCCGCGTCCGGCGCAACTGCCCGACGACGTGAGCCTCAACGGCGACGGCGGCGGCATCTTCATCGGCAGCAAGGGCATCATGCTGTACAACACGTACGGCGCCAACCCGCGCGTCTATCCGGCCGAGACGGCGGCGAAGGCCGAGGCGCTGCCGCAGACGGTCGCACGCATCACGACGTCGCACGAACAGAACTGGTTCGACGCCTGCAAGGGCAAGGGCACTGCCAGCTCGCCGTTCGAGTATGCGGCGCCACTCACCGAAGTGATGCTGCTCGGTCTCGTCGCGCTGCGCACGGGCCCGAGCAGGAAGATCTACTACGACGGCGACAACATGCGCGTCACCAATGCGCCCGACTCGAACGCATTCCTCACGCGTGAATATCGCGCTGGATGGAGCCTGTAAGCGTGGCGCGTCGACTTGGTGTGGGTTTCGTGGGCAGCGGCTTCAACACCCGCTTCCACATCCAGGCGTTTCAGGCCATTCGCGACGGCGACGTGCGCGGTGTCTGGAGCCCCAACCGCGAGCGCGCCGAAAGTGCGGCGGCGCTCGCACGCGATCTCGATGTCGGTGATTGCAAGGCGTACGCGTCGATCACCGACATGGTCGCCGATCCCGCCGTCGATGCGATCTGGCTCAGTGGACCGAATCAGGCGCGCATCGAGAACGTCGAGGAAATCGTGCACGCCATCCAGAGCGGCAAGGGCACACTCGCAGGCCTCGCCTGCGAGAAGCCGCTGGCGCGCAACGTCGCCGAGGCGAAGCGAGTGTGCGAACTCGCCGACAGCGTCGGTCTGAAGACGGGATATCTCGAGAATCAATTGTTCTCACCGCACTGCGAGACAGGGTACAAGCTGCTCTGGTCGCGCGGTGCGTCGGCGACGGGCCGTCCGTATCTGGCGCGTGCGGCCGAAGAACACAGCGGTCCGCACTCCCCATGGTTCTGGACAGGTGCATTGCAGGGCGGCGGTACGCTCACCGATATGATGTGTCATTCCGGACTGCTCATTCGGCATCTGCTCGTGAAGCCGGGCGAGCCGCTGTCCACCGTCGTGCCGAAGAAGGTCACCGCGCACATCGCCAGCCTGAAGTGGTCGCGCCCGCGCTACGCCGAAATCCTCAAGCAGCAGGGCGTGAAGGTGGACTACACGCGCACGCCATCCGAAGACTTCGCCAGCATGCACGTCGAGTTCGAAACGAACGATGGCTACACCGTCCTCGGCGAAGCCACCACGTCGTGGAGCTATGTCGGTCCCGGCTTGCGACTTTCCGCCGAGTTGCTCGGTCCCGAGTATTCGATGCAGTGGAATTCACTGGAGCCGGGCCTCAAGCTGTTCTTCTCACGCGAGGTGCGCGGCAACGTCGGCGAGGATCTCGTCGAGAAGCAGCAGGCGGAGACGGGCATGATGCCGGTGGTCCCGGCTGAACAGCTCGTGTACGGGTACGAGGCCGAAGATCGTCACTTTTGCCGCGTCTTCCTCGGACTCGAGCAGCCGAAGCTCACCTTTGCCGATGGACTCGATGTCGTGAAGCTGCTGATGACGGCCTATCAGAGTGCAGAACAGGGACGCACCATCGACTATCCGGGTGAGGATCTCGACACGTTCACGTCGGCCGTGTCGCGCTACGAGTGGAAGCGATGAGCGCGCGACTTTTCACCCGCTCCGCGGTCGCACTGGTGATCGGTGCGTCAATGTCGGCATGTGGTGGCAACGAGGCGAAGCCAGCGGCTGATTCGTCTGCAGCCACCATCGCAGCGCAGGCGCAGCCGGTCACGTCGAAGAGTGATCTGCCCACCGGGAAGGCCATCGTCTGGACGCCGCTCATCGATGCCTCGATGTCGCAGTGGCGCGCGTGGAAGGCCGACGCGATGCCGTCAGGGTGGATCGTCTCCGGTGACTCGATCACCAAGGACGGCATCGTCTCCGACCTCGAGACGCGCGCGCAGTACGCCAACTTCGAGCTCGAATTCGACTGGAAGGTGGGGACGGTCGCCAATGCCGGTGTCTTCTATCGCGTGACCGAGGAATACGACAAGCCGTACTGGAGCGCGCCGGAGTATCAGCTCCGCGACGAGGCCATGGACCCCGAGCAGAAGAACACACTGCTCGCCTCGGCGGCGGCGTACGGCGTGATCGCGCCGACGCGCGTGCCAACCAAGCCGCTCGGCGAGTGGAACAGTGCCCGCATCGTCGTTGCGGGCAACTTCGTCGAGCACTGGCTCAACGGCGAGCAAGTGGTGCAGTACCAGCTGAACAGCCCCGCGTGGAAGGACGCACTGAAGAGCACCAAGTTCATCGAGTATCCCAACTACGGTCTGGCCAAACGTGGCTTCATCGCGATCCAGGGTGACCACGCCGGACAGCTCAGCATCCGCGGCATGCGCATCCGTGCACTGCCGTGACTGACGTTCATTTTCTGACGGAGACGCGCATGCGCACCACACGACGCACGATCGCCGTGCTGCTTGCCGCAACCGCACTCGCGGCGTGCGCCAAGAAGGAGAACGCACCGGCATCCGGAGACAGCGCCGTTTCCGCCGCCCCGGTCGTTGCGGCGGCAGACAGTGCCGGCACGCCATTGCTTGATTCGGCGCTCACGCAGTGGCGCCCCTGGAAGTCCACGGCTGTGCAGACGGGCTGGTCGTACGCCGACGGCGTGCTCACCAAGACCGACAACGCCAGCGACCTGCAGTCGGCGCAGCAGTACGGCAACTTCGAGCTCCAATTCGACTGGATGCTGGCCGAGGGCGGCAATGCGGGGGTCTTCTATCGGGTGACCGAGGAATACGACAAGCCGTACTGGACCGGTCCCGAGTACCAGCTGCTGGACGACGCGCGGCACCCTGACGCAAAGGACACCACGCGTCGTGCGGCGTCGGCGTATGCGCTCTACGCGGCCAGGTCAGGCGTCGTGAAGCCGGCCACGCAGTGGAACGCCGCACGCATCGTCGTCAACGGCGATCACGTGGAGCACTGGCTCAACGGAGAGAAGGTCGTCGAATACGATCTGAAAAGCACTGATTGGGCCGCGAAGGTGAAGGCCAGCAAGTTCGTCGAGTATCCCAGGTACGGCCTCGCCAGCCGCGGGTATCTCTCCATTCAGGGCGACCACGAAGGACAGCTCAGCATCCGCGGGATGCGCATCCGGGAACTTCCATGAGTACAGCAGCAGCCGCAGGGTCCGGCTCCACCCGCATCAAGCTGTCCGTGATGATGTTCATCCAGTACTTCATCTACGGGTCGTGGCTTGTCACGCTGGGCACCTTCCTCGGCAGTGCGCTCAAGGCCAGTGGCAGTGACATCGGCACCGCGTATTCGCTGCCGGCCATCGCCGCCATCGTGTCGCCGTTCTTCGTCGGCATGATCGCCGATCGTTTCTTCGCGACACAGAAGGTGCTGGCGTTCCTGCATGTCGCCGGCGCCGGGGTGCTCTACTTCGCCACGACGCAGGGCACCTTCGGCGAATTCTGGCCGCTCTTTCTCCTCTACGTGCTCTGCTACATGCCGACGCTCGCGCTCACGAATGCGCTCGCGTTCGACCACATGTCCGATCCGGCCACGGAGTTCCCGCGCATCCGTGTGCTCGGTACGATCGGGTTCATCGCCGCTGGTCTGCTGATCGGACGGTTGCAGGCCGACGCCACCGCGCTGCCGTTGCAGATCGGCGCCGCGGCATCGTTGGTCATGGGCATCTTCTGCCTGATGCTGCCACACACGCCGCCACACAACGCCGGCAAGAAGCTGTCGGTGCGTGACGTTCTCGGCCTCGATGCGCTCGCGCTGATGAAGGATCGCTCCTTCGCCGTGTTCGTACTCGGGTCGTTCCTGCTCTGCATCCCGCTGCAGTTCTACTACGGCTTCACGAATTACTTCCTGACGGAGATCGGCGTCGAAGGTGCTGCCGGCATCATGACCATCGGTCAGATGTCGGAGATCGGCTTCATGCTGCTGATGCCGTTCTTCTTCGCGCGTCTCGGCATCAAGAAGCTGCTGCTGATCGGCATGGCCACCTGGACGTTCCGCTACCTGCTGTTTGCATACGGTAACGCCGGCAGCGGTATGTGGATGCTGTATCTCGGGTTGCTCGTGCACGGCGTGTGCTACGATTTCTTCTTCGTCACGGGCCAAATTTACGTCGACCAGCAGGCTGACATCAGCATCCGTGCGGCGGCGCAGGGGTTCATTGCGCTCGTCACGCTCGGCGCCGGTCAGCTCATCGGCTCGAAGTTGTCGGGCATGGTCGTCGATGCCAACGTGATCGCCGCCACCACCGCCGGCGGCGCCGTCACGCACGACTGGACGAAAATCTGGTTCGTACCGGCGATGGGTGCGCTCGGCGTGCTGCTGATCTTCGCCGCGCTGTTCAAGGTGAAGAACGCGCCGAATGCCGCCATGCCGGCACATGCCTGAATGAGTGTGTCACTCGTGGCGCGCGCTGCGCTGCTGCTGATCGCCGGTGCCGGTGTGCTCCAGGCACAGGCGCCGGTCATCACGGTGCAGCAGTCCGGCGTCACGTCGCTGTTGCAGGCCGTCAGTGTCAGCGGCGCCAATCCTGACGTGGCGTGGATCAGCGGGCACCGCGGTACGTATGCGGTGACCACGGACGGCGGTGCGACATGGACGGCACGCGTCGTTCCAGGCAGGGACAGCGCGGAGTTTCGCGACCTGCACGCCATCGACGCACGCCGTGCCTGGCTCATGTCGTCGGGCACTGGTGCGAAGTCGGGAATCTTTCACACCACCGATGGCGGCGTGAAGTGGACGCAGGTCTTCGCCAATCGCGATACGGCGGCGTTCTACGATTGCATGGCGTTCTTCGACGATCGTCGCGCCTTCGCATTCAGCGATGCCGTGAACGGTCGCATGCCCGTCGTCCGTACCGGCAACGGCACGCAGTGGTCGGTGGGCGCGATCCCCTCGCAGGCAGGTGAGGGCGGTTTCGCGGCCAGCGGCAGCTGTGCGCAGGCGACCGCGCTCGGTGAAGCGTGGATCGGCACGGGTGCGGCTGCGAGGCCGCGAGTGCTGCACAGCACCGACGCGGGGCGCAGCTGGAGCGCGGTGGACGTGCCGCTCGTGAGCGGCGAAGGGGCAGGGATCACGGCGCTCGCCTTCCGTGATCGCAAGCGCGGGGTCGCCGTCAGCGGCGCCATCAGCGGCAGCGCCACGGGGCCTCGCGTGGCCCGCACGACGGATGGCGGTGAGACATGGACCGTCGTGGCCGATCCGCCGATCGCTGGCGCGATCTATGGCGCGGCATACGCCGTTCGCGGCAGTCGGGCAATGCTCGTCGCCGTCGGGCCGGGCGGTGCTGCCTGGTCCACCGACGATGGCGACACGTGGACGGTCCTCGACTCGGCGCCATACTGGAGCGTCGGGTTCGGCTGGGGCGGCACCGGCTGGATGGTCGGACCGAAGGGTCGCGTCGTCCGCATCGACTGGCGCTGAGCGAACGTGGCGCGGATGGTCTACACGCCCAGTCGATCTGCCAGTCTGACGCCGCCGTACATGCCGAGGCCGGTCCCGACCATACCGAACAGGAAGCCGGTCATGATCCCGATGCGGGCACCCACCAGTCCGAGGAGCGTGCTGACCACGATGCTTCCGACGATCGCGAAAAGCTTCTTCATGCACGGCGGACGCATCCAGGCGGGCTCAGGCAACCCTCGGTGCATCCGCGGAATGGTACGGTGGCGAAGGCCGCTCGACCATGCGATCGAAGAATCATGGGAAAATCACAGGGTCAGTCCCCATGGTCGGACACCATGGTGGGGCGCGCGGTGCCCGGCCCGCCCGGTCGAATGGATCTGCCCGAAACCGGAGTGCGCAGGGTCCGTAGGCACTTCATCCCCAGCCTCACGAGAGTCTTCATGCGCCACGCCGCCCTGCTGCTCGCCGCTGCCCTCACCACGGCGCCTGTCGGCGCCCAGACCGACGACGGCACCACCTTCCGCTGGTCCGGCAACGTGGCCGAAGGCCACTTCATCCGGCTGCACAACATGAACGGTGACGTGCGCGTGGAACGCAGCGCACCGGGCTCGAACGTCGAGGTGGTCGGCGAACGCACCGTGCGCGGTGGCGACGGACGCATCGTCCGCTTCGACGTGCGAATGCGTGATGATGGCGACGTCGTGGTGTGCGCACTCTGGGGCGCCGACATGACATGTACCGACGAGGGCTCCCGCGGACGCTATCAGAGCAACTGGCGCGGCGGTGATCGGGTCAGTGTCGCACTGCGTGTCCGCGTACCTGATGGCGTGAAGGCCTACGCGCGCAGCACCAACGGCGGCATTCTGGTGGAAGGCATCAGCGCCGAAGTCGATGCCGCCACCACCAACGGCGATGTGCGGGTGCGCACCACCAGCGGTGTCGTGAATGCGACCACCACCAATGGCAGCATCACGGCCACGCTTGGCTCGAGCGATGGCGATGCGCCGATGCGCTTCACGACCACCAACGGCACCGTCACCGTGTATGCACCGCCGACGCTTTCGGCCAACCTCGAGATGTCGACCACCAACGGCGAACTCGCCGTCGATTTCCCCGTCACGGTCAGTGGTCAGCTCGGTCGCAAGCAGATCCGTGGTCGCCTCGGTCAGGGTGGGCGCTCGATCGTGGTCCGCTCCACCAATGGTGACGTGTCGCTGCGCAGCAAGGGGATCTGATTGCCGGCACGCACGAGAGCCGCGGTCACGACGGGCACTCCACGCATTCGTGGGCTGCCAGTGTCGCCGCTCGCACCGCTCGACGTGCATTCGCCGATCCGCGCGGTGCTCGTCGGTGAGGCACCGGGTCCACGCGGCGCGGATCAATCGGGCATTCCATTCTTCGGTGATCGCGCCGGCAAGCCGCTGTACGCAGCGCTGGCGCAGGCGGGCCTGCTCACCTGGGACGGTAGCTCACCTGAGGGCGTGCCGTGGGACGGGAACGCGCTGATCGCAGCTGGCGTGCGTCCGCGCGTGACGCAGGTGCTGCTCACGAACGCCTACGATCGATGTCCCACCGACGACGGACGGAAATTCCGCGCACCGACGCGCACCGAGCGAGAGGCCGAAGCGAACCTTCGTCGCCTCCGCGATGACGTGGAACAGGCCATGGCGCGTGGCGCGGATCGCGTCTGCTGCCTTGGCAAGGTCGCCGCAGCCGTGGTGCTGCTGCTCGAGTTGCCGATCACCGTGCACGCACTGCCGCATCCCAGTGCGCAGGGACTGCTCACGTCCGCACCGGATCGCGGCAAGGGCGCGAAAATGGCTGATCTCGAAGCCGCGTGGGTGACGAATCTGGCAACGCTGCTGCGGTGAGCGCCGCCGCCGTGCTGTCACCGGCCGCCGAGGTTGAAGAAGTCGAGGCGTGGATTCACGACACTGTTGTAGATCGAGCCCAGGCTGTACGACAGCCCAGTGAAGATGAAGACACTGAAATCGCTCGCCAGCGCCCGCCGCTGGGTCAGAATCTGCTCCGGGGTCTGATCCTGCGCTGCGAGAAAGATCTGGTCGCGGATCAGTGATGCCCCACCGCCCAGATTCAATGACAGGCCCTTGACCAGATTCAGGTTGGCCTGCCCGTTCAGACTCAGGTTCCACTGCTTCAGGTCGGGGATGAAGCTCGCATAGCGCGCACTGGTATTGATGCTGCCCCAGCTCTGCCGAATGTCGCTGCCAAGCACCAGCTCTTGCTGCATCCGCCATTCGCTGCTGCGATTGAAAATCGTCGGCTCCTTCCAGCGGAAGTAGCGAGGTCCGACACCATACGCAATCGCCACCTGCCGGCTCGTGGCCTGCTTCCACGGGAAGAAGTTGTACTCGATCACCGGTGCCGCCCGCCAGAACAGCTGCGTGTTGTTGAACTCGTTGAAACCGACGTTCGTCATCACACCGGCGGACAACCGCGGGCCGAGCGCCTTCACACCGCGCGCGAAGAACACGCCGTTGCGGATCGTGTTGGTCACCGTGGTCGTGTCATTGAGCTCAAAGCTGTTGTATCGGACGCTCTGGTTCCAGCCGAGACGGATTGCGTTCTGTTCCGTCACCCGGCGGACCCGGATGTCGGTGCTCATGTTGCCGAACGTCTGTCGTGACTCCGTCTCGAGGAATCCATTCCCCTCGAGTTGCAGCACGAAGAAATTCCAGCGGTCCTTCACCGATCCCGGCGTGGCCTGCCGGGCATCCGTCGGCGCATCGTAGACCACGCGTATGCGCGCGGCAGCTGACGTAGTGCGCACGTACGGCACCAGCAGCATGGCGAAGCTCGACGACAATTTCCGGCGCACCCCGTCCTCCGACTCGTTGGGCAGCGTGTTGACGACACTTGTATCGGCCCGCCCCGCGAAAGCGCGTCGCCCGAGCGCGGTCACGGTGTACTGGAACGCCCCACTCCCGGTTTGTATGGTCGTCACGAGGAACTGGACGTCGGCGAAGAGCCGGTCCCGCGTCCAGTTCACGTACGGGAGCTCCAGCACGAAGAATTGACTGGAGCAGCCGAGGTTCGTGTCGCCCTGGCAGTCGAGGAAGACCCGGATGGCGTCGGAGGGCCCCGTGCTGCTGCCGGGTGGGGCCGTCGGCGGCCCTGCAGTGACCTGAGCCCGCGCGATCGCTACGGGGGAGAGCAGGGCGAGGAGCAACAGCAGGCACCGGATGGACCGGCGGTGCATGGAGCGTGGCATGTCGTGCGGGTGGGGAGTCGGACGGCGAAGCACTTCCTCTCTGTCACGCCGCAGGTCGTACCGGTCGCTCCCCGATCGCCCCGCTGGCCCGGTAGATTACGCCGGAGCCTGTCCGAAGTTTCCTCAGCCCGCGTATTTTCGTGTCACGTCATCGCTTAATCGTCACCGGCGGCGCCGGCTTCATCGGCAGTGCCACGATCTGGCAGCTCAATCGCCTCGGCTACGACGACATCATCTGCGTCGATGCCCTGCGCTCCGGCGACAAGTGGAAGAATCTTGTCGGCCTCCGCATCACCGATGCGATCCACAAGGACGAGTTTCTCTCCACCCTCCGCCGGAATTCCGGCGCGTATCAGGCCGACACGGTGATCCACTTCGGCGCCTGCTCGGCCACCACCGAACGTGACGCCGATTATCTGCTCGAGAACAACACGCACTACACCAGCGAACTCTGTGAATGGTCGCTGGAGCGTCACGCGCGCTTCATCTACGCCAGCAGCGCCGCCACGTACGGCGAGGCCGCCGGTGGCTTCGACGACGATCCGGCGCGGCTCGAATCGCTCGTGCCGCTGAACATGTACGGTTTCAGCAAGCATCTCTTCGACCTGCAGGCGGCCCGCAGCGGACTGCTGTCGCAGATCGTCGGGCTCAAGTTCTTCAACGTCTTCGGGCCCAACGAGTACCACAAGGGCGACATGATGAGCGTCGTCTGCAAGGCGCACCGCCAGATCACCGACACGGGTGAACTGACGCTGTTCCAGTCGCATCGCGACGGCATCGGTGACGGCGAGCAGCAGCGCGACTTTGTGTACGTGAAGGACGCCACCGCCGTCATCGCTTGGCTCGTCGCCGCACCGCAGGTTCACGGCCTCTTCAACCTCGGCACCGGTAAGGCACGCAGCTGGAATGCGCTGGCGAAGGCGGTGTTCGCAGCGATGCAGCGCGAGCCGAACATCCGCTACATCCCGATGCCCGAGTCGATCCGCGATCGGTATCAGTACTTCACGCAGGCGTCGATGTCGCAGCTCAATGCGGCTGGCTGTCCCGTCAAGTTCTCGTCGCTCGAGGACTCGGTGCACGACTACGTCCGCAACTATCTCGCGAAGGACGAAGCGACGCTGGGCGTGGTCGGCGGCTGATTCTGCTCGCCGAGGTGCCGGGTCCGGGATAAGTTACAGGATGCGGAAAAGCATGACGGTGTGCGTCGCCCTGTGCCGCTGCGTGGGGCGCGGTGTATTCGGTGCGCTGCAGGGGGTGGCGACTCTCGTGCTCCTCGCGGCCTGCGGAGGCGCACCGACCGACGCGGACGGTGACACCGCGCCTCGCGTGCTGTGGCAGCGACCCACACCGCCGAGAGAGATCAGCGATGCCATTCCGGCCATCGCTGCCTCTGGCTCGGGCGTATTCATCGGCTACTTCTCCACGCTGACCGCCATGCGGCCGGACAATGGCGCGCTGCTGTGGCAGAAACGAGGCGGTGAAGGCACGACCACGCCGACGAACTTCCCGGTGGTGTTCGGTGACAGCATCGTGGCCGTGCTGAGTGGCGGCACTGCGGTCGCATACCGGCAACGCACGGGTGACGTGCTCTGGTCACGCACCATCCCCGGTCGGGCACTCCGTAACCAGCCCACGGTGGCCGGGCCGTACGGCGTGTTCGGGACGGCGCTGGGCGAACTGTGGGCGATCGAAGGGCTGACTGGTGCCACGCGCCGACTCGCCACGATGACGCAGCTCAGCGACACCACCGATGCGTTCATCTGGGCCATGACGGCCATTGGTGACACGGTGGTGGTATTCATCCAGCGCGATCATCCCAACGGTGACCTCGGCGATTTCTTCGTGACGCGGATTCTGGCGTCGTCCGGCGTCGTGCTGTCGCGCAGCCGCATTGCACGGCAGGACAGTGAGTTTCCGGTGAATCGCCCGCTGTTCATGGCGGACACGGTCGCGGTGCTGCCGATCATCGGCTGCGCCGTCGGTGCGGACGTGCGCACTGGCCGTCGGCTCTGGCGGCAGTGCGGCAATGTGCGCGCAATGCGGAATGGACTGCTCTATGCCGAGCGATCGGTCAGCGACATCCGCGTGATCGACCCGCACACCGGCTCGCTCGTGCGAACCATCACCACCTTCGGCAGTACGGTGTACGACGTCTATCCCTGTGCCGAAGGGCTGGTGCACACGGCGTTTTCGCTGAACATCGTCGATGACCGCGCTGGTGCGCGTCCGCGGGCGGTGCAAGGCAGCACGCAGGATGACCTCTACGACACGCTCGCGCGGCAGGGCACCACGCTCTTCGCCCACGGCGAGCGTGAAGTCACCGCGCTCGCCTGCAACTGACCGTCAGTCGTCGAACGAGATCCTGACCAGCTGCGGCGCCAGCGACTCCTCGGCATGCGCCCCGGACGACGCCACCGCGGCCCGCAGGGCGGACAGTTCCTCCTCGGCGTAGTCACTCGCCGAGATCGCGAAGCAGTCGCGGAAGAGCGTGTCGGGCAAGCCGGCACGCACCGGCTGCGGACCGCCAGCCTGATCCCAGTAGATGTCGAAGTCGAACATCCAGGGGCCGATCGTCAGGCGCAGCAGGACGCGATCGGAATCGCAGTCCTGATACAGGTCGCCGCGGTGCAGCATCTGCTGCACCCACAGCGCCGCCAGTCGCCCATGATCACCGTCGCTGCGAAAGAGGGCGTCAGCCGCCTCACGCAGGTGCCAACCGTACCGCCGACCAAAGGTCAGGCGAACGTCCGTGCTCTCATCACTGAGATCGTCGAGTGGCCGCATCTGGGGAGTAGGGGTTGGGATGCAGGACGATGTTCCACCCTGTACCACCAACGTGCAATAGGTGGGGTTACGAAATATCCGGCAAACGGCTCGAGCGTCCTCATGTGCAGGGCGACCGGACGCGACATAAAGCATTGCGATATTGTGTGTTACGAGCTCAACGCCGCGTCCGCTGAGGGAACGCCAATCTTGCGCTCGTGACCATGCGTTCGTGATTTCCAGCGTGCGGCGGTGCGGATGAAACGCTGTTCTCGACAAGCGACCCGTATCTGCGACCCGCGCGCCTCGCCACATTTGCCTCGAGACCGCACCGGATCGCCTCACTCATACGGCAACCCATGCTCACACGCTGCACCGCGCTGCTGCTCGCTGTCACCGTCGCCGTGCCACTCGCCGCGCAGTCCCGCGCAGGCGTCCGTCCCGGCATCTCCGTGCTCGTCGGCGACTCGATCCATCTCGTGCGGGACAAGCGCGTCGGCCTGATCACCAATCACACCGGACGGGATGCCGCGGGCACGAGCAGCATCGATCTGCTGGCCCGTGCGCCGGGTGTGAACCTCGTGGCGCTCTTCGGCCCGGAGCACGGATTGCGCGGCGTGGCCGAAGCGGGCGAGCATGTCGCGAGCTCGGTGGACAGCGCTACCGGCGTGCCGATCTACTCGCTCTACGGCAGTACGCAGGTGCCCACGGCGGAGATGCTGTCGAAGATCGACGTGCTCGTCTACGACATCCAGGACGTCGGATCGCGCACCTACACGTACGCGTGGACCATGGCGCTCTCCGCCGAAGCCGCCGCCCGGGCGGGGGTACCGTTCATCGTCTGCGACCGCCCCGTGATGGTCCGCGGCGACGTGGTGCAGGGCAACATCCTCGATACGGCCTTCCGCTCGTTCGTGGGGCAATACCCCGTGCCGGTGCGCTATGGCCTGACCCCCGGCGAACTGCTGCGCCATCTGGTGCGCACCGGGCAGGTGAAGGCGCCGCGTGTCACCGTGGTACCGATGCAGGGATGGCGGCGTGACATGTGGTACGACGAGACGGGACTGCCCTGGGTCGCGCCGTCACCCAACCTGAAGACACTCGACGCGGCGCTGCTCTACACCGGCACCGTCTTCGTCGAGGGCACGAACCTGAGCGAAGGGCGGGGCACCGATGCGCCGTTCCAGCTCGTCGGAGCGCCGTGGCTGACCGACGCCGGCGACATCGCGCGCTTCATGCGCACCCTGTCGCTCAGAGGCGTGGTGTTCGATTCCGTGTCGCGCACGATTGCCAAGGGACAGAAGCATGCCGGCCTCACGATTCCCATGGTGCGCATGACCGTCACGGCACGCGACTCTGTCGATCCCGTTCGCACGGGCCTGTACCTGCTCTCAGCCATCCGCACCCGACACCCGCGTGAACTCGTCTGGCGCGACGAGTTTCTGGCGAAGCTGGCAGGCGGCAAGGCGCTGCAGCGGGCGCTCGACTCGAGCCTTGCCGCCACGGTCATCCTGCTGCACGCATGGCGTACGGATGCCGCGCGCTTCGAACGGGCCACGGTTACGGACCGACTGTACCGCTGACGTGTCGGTCCGCGTCCTGGCGCGCGCGTTACGCGCTCGCGCGGCCCATCCGCGTGGCGTACACGGTGCGACGCGCATCGCGACCGAGTGCGACCACGTCGTAGCGCTGCGGATTGGGGCCTTCCATCCCCACCGAGCCGCCCGGCATTCCCGGCACGAACAGACCGACGATCGCCGGCTTCTCGCGCAGCACCTTCTGCACCAGATCCGGGGGCACGTGGCCCTCGAACAGGTAGCCCGCCACCACACCGGTGTGGCACGACGCCAGGTCCTGCGGCACACCCAGCGACTGCTTCACCGACTGCAGGTCGTCGCTGTCTCGGACGTCCACCGCAAAGCCGACCTTCTGCATGGCCATGTTCCAGTTCTTGCAGCAGCCGCAGTTCGGGTCTTTGTACACCGTGATGCGGGTGGCCGGCGGCAGCCCGTGGGCGGCATCACTGGTGGCAAGCACACCCAGTCCCGCCACGACGGCGGACCGGGTCAGGAATTCGCGGCGGGACAGGCGCTGGGTCATGCTGGATTCTAGCTATTTTCCCGCCCATGGCCATCATCGAAGCCTCGATCCCGCTTTTTTTCCTGCTCATCCTCATCGAGCTCGCCGTGGCCCGGCGCCGGCATCGGGCGCTCTACCGGCTGAACGACTCCATCAGCGACCTCTCCTGCGGCATCCTGAGTCAGTTGCTGGGCGTCTTCACCAATCTGCTGGTGCTCGGCATCTACGCCTGGTGCGTGCAGCATCTCTCGCTGCAACGCGCGTCACTGCTGCCCGGGTGGATCAGCCGTGTGCCGTTCGGCGACGGCGCCGTGCCCGGCGCCTTCTGCGTCGACTGGCAGGCGTGGGCGACGTGGATCGTCGCGTTCCTGCTCGTCGATCTCGCCTACTACGTCCTGCATCGCTACTCGCACACCATCCACCTGCTCTGGGCCGGCCATGTGGTGCACCACTCCAGCGAGGAATACAACCTCACCGTGGCGCTCCGACAGAGCGCGCTGCACGGGCTCCTCAGCTGGGTGTTCTTCGTGCCGCTGGCGATCATCGGCCTGCCGTGGGAGCTGTTCGCCACCTGCTACGCGCTGAATCTCGTGTATCAGTTCTGGATCCACACCCGCGAAGTGGACAAGCTGCCGGCGTGGCTGGAATGGTGGCTCAACACACCGTCGCATCATCGCGTGCATCACGGTGTGAACCCGCAGTATCAGGACAGGAACTACGCCGGCGCCCTGATCATCTGGGATCGGATGTTCGGGACCTTCGAGCCTGAAGTCGAACCGGTGGTGTACGGCATCACCACGCCACTGGGCAGCTGGAATCCGGTCTGGGCCAACGTGCACATCTTCGCCGGCATCGCGCGCAATGCGTGGCACACGAAGCGCTGGCGCGACAAGTGGCGCGTGATCTTCGGACATCCCGGTTTCGTGCCTGCCGACCTGGCCGATGACGCGGCGCCAAAGTTCGCGTGGCCCGTGCACGCGCCTGCCTTCGATCCCGTCGTGCCGCGCGCACAGCAGGTGTATGCTGCCGCACAATTCCTCACGATCCTCGCCGCCGCCTACGCCACGCTGGTGTCGGCCAGTACGCTCGCCGCACATGAAATTGCCGCGATGCTTTTCTTCGTGACGATCGGCCTCGCCAACGTCGGCGCCAGCTTCGAAGGCCGCACGTGGGTCACCGGCATGGAACTCTCCCGCCTCGCCACCATCGCCGTCGCGGCAAGCGTATTTCTCGTTCGGGGCGAGCATGTCGCACTCGCTGCGTTCGCCCTCTCAATTTCTGTCGGTTCGATTGGCTGGCTTTCAGTGATTTGCGTGAGATCGTAGCACTGTTCTCGCGGAGATCGCGGGGGAGCGGAGGATCGCGGGGAACTGATTTGTAGGAACTGCGCTCGCAGAGTGGCGACGTTCCAAATCGCGCATGATCCGCTGAACGCGCACCGACAACGTCGTCGCAGTTCTCCGCGTTTCTCCGCCCCTCCGCGATCCCCGCGACATCAGTTCGCAGTTCGAACTACGCCGAAGTGACGATGGTGTCCGCCTCGTACTGCCGCGTGCGCCACTGCCTCGGCCGCTTGAGCGACGACAACAGAATGCGCACCGCCGCCACCGGATCAGCGGTGAATGAGATCCAGAACGTCCAGTGCCGCACCGCGTACGAGCCGCGCAGCCCGACGTTCAGCAGCAGCCGGATCGCCACGAGGATCACGTTGATCCACACGAACGCCGCACCGACCGTTTCC
This sequence comes from Gemmatimonadaceae bacterium, assembly GCA_043788935.1. Lineage (GTDB taxonomy): Bacteria > Gemmatimonadota > Gemmatimonadetes > Gemmatimonadales > Gemmatimonadaceae > JACMLX01. The sequence goes on from JAYWIJ010000167.1 coordinate 39,854, forward strand.
GGCGTCCGATACGGCACGCCGACGAGAAACGCCAGCAGCAGCGCCGGCAGCGGCACGAACTGCACCAGCGCCACGAAGCACACGTCCAGGAACTGCGTGAACGGCGTCGTCCCGTCCTTCAGGTCGATCGAGCGGCCCCACTCGCGCCACATCTGTCCGATACCGCTGTAGGCGCGCACACCGATGATCTTCGCGCCGTCCAGGAATCCCACGCGTGCACCGTTGCGCGCCATGTGCCGAGCCAGCGTGACGTCGTCGCACCAACTGCGGCGCGCGCTGCTGTAGCCGCCGTTCGCCAGCAGCGTCGCACGCTTCGCCAGGAAGCACTGTCCATTGGCCATTACGCGATCCGGATGCGGCGCCTTCTCACCGGCCGCGCCAAACCGATACACCAGCGTCACCAGCATCGCCGGCTGCAACCACTGCTCGGCGACGGTCATCTCGTTGAAGCGCGGCGCGAAGCTCACCGCGTCGTAGCCCATCTGCTCGGCGGCGTTGACGGCCGCCGCTACGAGGCCCGGCTGCGGCGTCGTGTCGGCGTCGATGCCGAGTACCCACTCGCCCTTGGCGTGGCGCAGGCCATGCTCCAGCGCCCACACCTTGCCCACCCACTCGGGCGGCAACGGATCGTCGTGCATCGGGACGATCCGCGAGTCCTGCTCGGCGGCGGCCTGAATCAGCTCCCACGTGCCGTCGGTGCTCCGGCTGTCGACGATCAGCGCCTCCAGCATCGCCGGCCCCTGACGGCGCAGCCCATCCAGGCAAGGGCCGATCCGGTGCGCCTCGTCGAGGCTCGTGACCACCACCGTCACCCGCCCCGCATGGGCGTCGCCGGTGAGCGGCTCGATGGGCGGTTTGCGGGTACGGCCAGGCAGCAGGCGGATGATCAGCAGGAGGAGGGCACCTCCCTGAAGCACGACGAGCGCGGCAAGCGCGGCGGGAGCGAGGGTCACCGGGCGAATGTGGTCATTCCCGTCGAGCATCGACAGGGGGAACATCCATGCCAGCCCGAGCATATCTTCCGGTCTCCGCCGGAGCATGCGTTTTCCCGCGCGGGCCTCAACACTTCAGATCACACGTCCAATGCGTCGATTTGCCCTGCTGTCCGCCGTCGTTCTCGCCAGCGCCACGCCCGCCCTCGCGCAGGGTGGCATGACCATGGCCCCCCCGGCCGCCGGTCGCCTGTCGATCGCCGCCTCGCCGCGCGCCACCGCCGCCCTCGCCGTGAGCAACGGCGTCCGCGGCACCGCACCGATGAAGGTCGTGATCGATTACGGCCAGCCGTTCGCCCGCGGCCGCGTCGTCGAAGGCACGCTGATCCCCGCCGGTCAGGTGTGGCGCACGGGTGCCAACGCCGCCACGTCGCTGGTCACCGAAGCCAACCTGCAGATCGGCAACGTCAGCGTGCCGAAGGGCGCGTACACGCTCTATTCCCTCTGGGCGCCAGGGAAGGGCATGCAGCTGATCATCAACAAGCAGACCGGCCAGTGGGGCACAGAGTACAAGGCTGACATGGACCTCGGCCGCGTCGCCATGACCGCGAAGACGCTCACCGAAACGCGTGACGCCTTCGTGATCGCCCTCGAGCCCACCACCGGCGGCACCACGCCCGCTGCTACGCTCCGCATGACGTGGGGCAAGTCGGAGTTCTCGGTGCCGGTAACGGTCACGCCGTAATTCCGCTGTACCGCCCGCCGCATCAGTCTGCGGCAGCACGACGACGGGCGCGGCAAAA
>JAYWIJ010000168.1:0-2814 GCA_043788935.1 Gemmatimonadaceae bacterium
CGCGAAGCGGTCGGCGGGAGGGAGGTGGCACGTGCGGCATCGAGCGCTCCTGGACAGGCGGTGGGCGACCTGACGGAAATGGTATCAGCTGAATACCAGGCTCGCCACGGCAGGTTCCTCTCCCGTCCGGTCGCCGGGCCATGATCGGCCGGTCTGTCCCGCTGGCATATCACGGCGGCCAAGGTCTCCGGCCAACGGCGCCTTCCACGATCTCAGTCCGCGCCGCGATCATCGCCGGCGCCTGCTGCCGCTGCAGCATCACGCCGGCAATCTCCGGGGCGTAGGCGAGTGCGGCAAGCCCGGCAGTTTCAGACCCGTGTCAGCTTTCTGACCTGAGGAACCCGTTCACCAGCAGATCCTCGCGCAGGAGCGGCCCCGGCACGCTGGGACGACGGAAGTACCACCACTGCCATTCGGGCCGCCAGCTGTTGTTGCTGGCGATCTCCTCACCCCAGAGGCAGGGACAGGGCTCCGTGGTGGCGTGAAACCGGGCGTCGGCCTCGTCGAGGCCGACGGCTGAGGCGCGACGCTCGCGCGGCGCCGCCGCGGCGAGGGCGCCGGCGAGGATGTCGCGGAGATCCATGTCGTTCAGCCATTCATCGAGCGACTGGTCGTGGCCGCGCTCGGTGGTGGTGACGATCTTCGTCCAGTGTTCCAGCAGGCCGCTCAGTCCGCCTCGAACCACCGCAGGCGAGCAGCCGCGGCTCATGAGATAGGTGTGCACGGCATCCCGTTCGCTGGTCATCATGATCCACCCCCCGGTGTGCGCGACGCCTGCCGCCTGAAGTACGCCTCGCCATCATTCGGCTTGAAGAAGGTGCGGATGGTGCCGTCGCGGTTCACCGCGACGAATGCGCCGGTGACCCGGTCGAAACGCGTGACGACCCCGTCGCGACGCCGCACCTCGATCACGTCGCCACCGTCAGGGGCATCGCGCACTGTTTGCGCGGCGGCCAGGTAGGCGGCCATGCTGAGTCCCGGAAACTCGTCGCCATGCTTCTCGAAGTGCTCGACGAGACTGCGCCGGCTGGTGAATCCGGGCGAGCTGGACGAGGTCGCACGCTCGTTCGATGGCAGTTCCTGGCGTGCCGTCGCTGCGACGCCGCCCGTTGCGGTCGCGGCCGCCGACGGGGCGCGCTGCTCCGACGGCAACACCTTCGCGGGTTGCCGCACACGCGACGAGAAGATCGCGGTGAAGAGCGCAAGGAGAACGCCGAACGTGATGCCGGCCTTGGAGCGCCGTCTGGGGCGAAGCATGCCAGTGTGCGGGACTGAGGTGCGTCGCGTGAGATCCATTGCGACGACTGTCCCACGGTCGCGCCGAAAATGCCTCCACGCAAGCAACCGGATGACCGGTTACGGTGGCGTAACCCCAGCGTTTACATGCAGATCAGCGCAAGTCGGCGGCAGCATTTTCGCGCTGCCGGCGCAACCTGAAGCCGTCTGCGCCCCACGTCGCCGAGTCGTAGCGGACGAGTCCGAGCACCGCCTTGCCGCGCATGGCCAGCAGCAGCGAGGTCGGTCGGCTGGCCGTCCCCTCGCCACGGACCACGACGCGCACCAGTGAGTCGGCGCCATCCCATGTGCCGCGCTCGGTCAGCGTTGGCCGACCGGCAATGCTGCTCACGAACTCCGCCATGCCGCGGGCATCCATGCGGAGGCGATAGACGCGCGTCGTGCCGTCGGGCGACGAGAGCGTATCGCTGGCCCAGCTTCCCACCACCGCCTGCTCGGGGAGTCGGGGCTTCTTGTCCTGCTGACTGCAGCCGGTCGCCACGAATGTGAGCAGCGCGGCGATGAGAGCACGATGTGACATGATTGCAATCTCGCATGCTCGGGCGTCGCGTCATACCCTGCGGGTGCGGAGGCTGTGCTGCTGGCGTCGGCGTGCGTGCCGCCGTACCCTCTGCGCATGACGCTTTCATCACGACGGGTCCTGCGGGGTACGGCACTGCTGGTCCTTGCCGCGCTGCCGCTTCATGCGCAGGGTGCTGCACCAACCACCGGGGCCGCAGCAGGCGCGCCCGACACCGACATCTGGATCGCGCGGCTCACGACACGCAACGGCGCCGTGGCGATCGGCGCGCCACGCAACCTCACGAACAGAACGGGCTACGATAATCAGCCCAGCTTCGATGCACGCGGACGCACCATCTACTACACCCGTCGCGCGCCGAACGCGCTGCTGACGAACGCCGAGCGCGACGTGCAGACCGACATCTGGTCGATGGCGATCGATGGCACGCGCGCGGCACCGGCCATGGTCACGGCGGAAAGCGAATATTCCGCGCAGGTCACGCCGGACGGTCGCGCCGTGACGGTGATCCGTGTCGAACGCGACTCGGCACAGCATCTCTGGCGCATGCCGCTGACGCGCACCGGGACCGCTGCGCGACTGGTGGGCAGCGTGAAGCCGGTCGGCTACTACGCGTGGGTGGGATCGCAGGTCGCGATGTTCGTGCTCGGCAGCCCGGCCACGCTGCAACTGATGGACACCGTCAGCGGCCGCCGCGACACGATCGCGCGCGACATCGGGCGCGGGGTGAAGCGTGTGCCGGGCCGAACGCACGTCACCTTCGTGCAAAAAGAGGGAGCGACGTGGTTCATCGACGAACTCGATCCGTCGACGCGCACCGTCGTGCGACTCGTGCCGACGCTGCCGCGCGTGGACGACTACACCTGGCTCGACGGGCAGACGCTGCTGGCCGGCGCAGGGACGACGTTGCACACCTGGACCCGTGGTGCGACAGGCTGGACGCAGGTCGCCGATTTCGCGTCAGCCGGACTGAAGGACATCACACGCGTCACCACCGA
>JAYWIJ010000169.1:0-9876 GCA_043788935.1 Gemmatimonadaceae bacterium
CCCGAAATCATTGCCCCGGGTGCCGCTGCAGGGCGGCACCAAACTCTCGGCCACGCTCGATCAGATGGACAAGCCCGGCAAGTGGGCGCGCTACGTGTCCGATGGCAATCCGAAGACGATCGCCAAGCCGTAGCGCGGTGGCCCCTGGTCAGCCGCGCATCTTCTCGGCTTCATCCCAGCGATCGACGGCGCGGCGCAGATGCGGAATCACAATGCTGCCACCGACGATGAGGCCGATGCTCATGGTTTCGAACACTTCGTCGCGACTGACGCCCTCTTCGGCGCAGCGTACAATGTGGTAGGTGATGCAGTCGTCGCAGCGCAGCACCAGCGACGCGACGAGGCCCAGGAGCTCCTTCGTCTTCACGCTCAATGTTCCGCCTTCGTAGGCGCGACCGTCGAGATTGAAGAAGCGGTTGATGACGAGATTGTTTTCGCCGAGGATACGCGTGTTCATGCGCTCGCGGAACAGGCGGAACTCGGCCAGCGCGTCACTTTCGACGTGGTCGTGCGGCGGGGTGTTGGGCGTCGGCGCGTCGGTCACAGCGAATAGTTGCGAAGGGTGGTGAGTGCGGTTTCCAGCGCGGCGCGCTGCTGCTCGGTGGGCGAATTGGCCCACAGCTCTTCGTAGGCAGCAATGGCAAGGGCCAGCGCTTCCTTGTCGTGCTCGGCGGCGGCCAGCGAACTCGCGTTGTCGGCCAGCGCGGCCTTGGCCAGCTGGTCTTCGGGGAAGCGTTGCGTCACCTGAAGCCAGCGAATCGTACGATCGCGCTGATTGGATTCGGTCAGCGCCCACATGTGCCACGCGCCGCGATTCTGGGGATCGGACGCCAGCGCCCGGTTGGCCAGCTCGCCCACGACCTCGGGTCCGCGACCGGAGAGCCAGTAGGCGTTGGCCAGGATGACGAGGGCGCGGGCGTTGGTAGGCTGCTCGTCGACCACACGCTCATACAGCGGGCCGGCCACTTCGGGCATATGGAGCCACGGTTCGGCAGCGGCGACGAGGGCATCTGGCGTGACCGTGGCGCGGAGCGTGTGCAGGCGCTCCATCAGGGCGCCGACGTTTCCGGAAGCTTCGTAGGCGCCCACTGCATCAGCGAGGGCGGCCGGGAGGTCGAGAGGAGTTGCGATCATGGTGGAAAAGTAGACAGGTCCGGTGATCTGGTCAGGTCACAGCCACGATTAATGGGTTGCGCGATTGGGGAAGGATCGTAATACTCCTGATGTCACGCGCTGCTTTTCGAAGTGTGTGTGACGAGCCCACCGACATCGGCTGGCTGCTCCCGGGTCCCAGACCCCGCGGTACCGGAAGGCAAGTACGACTTTTCCGGCAAGTGCGACGGCACGACTCTTCCCGTCCAAAGCGACCCGCAATATCCGCGCTCTCCGCGCATCTCGAGCCCGACATGGGCATCGAACATTCGGCCCGTTGCATCGCATGTCTTCATGCCTGCGGCGGCGTCGCGCTCCCTTCCAGATCGGAACGGAGCCCACTGTACCACTCGCAGTTTTCGAATGACCGAACGCAAACGCCCCATTCGCCGCAGCCGCACCAGTGCCGCGCCGTCCCCCGATTCCGGTGGGGACGACAATCCGTATCTCGATGCACCGTCGGCGCCCGCGCCGAGGGATGCCGCGCCACCGCCGCCGACGGCCGGCGCGCCCGAGGAAGCGCCTCGACCGCGCCGTGGTCGGCCACCGCGTCGCCCCGCGGCCGAAGCCGCCGGCGACGCGCCGGCCAGCGTCGAGCGGGACGCTCCGCCGACTCCGCCCGCCCCTCGCGCCGAATCGCGCCCGGAGCCGCGCGAACCCCGCAGCGAACCCCGCGTAGAGCTCCGCCCGGAGCCGCGATCCGCGCCTCGACCGGAGTCCCTGGCTCCGCCCTCCTTTTTCGATCCAGCGGCCGAGCGGCCTCGTCTGGACAGCGCCGATCGATATGATCGCGCCTTCGATCGCCCCGCCAACCCGCCCGCCAGTAGCGCCAGCGGCGCCAGTAGCGCCAGCAGCGCCGAACGCCCCGAGTCGCGCCCCGACCGCCCATTCGGCGACCGCCCCGAACGACCGGATCGCCCCGACCGCGGAGGCCGTCAGCGTGACCGTGGACGTCATCGCCATGAGCGCGGCGATCGCGGACCGCGCGGCGAACGCCCCGACGTCGTCGGCGGCGCTCCGGCTGGTGGTCAGGCCGCCCCGCCAGACCGACCTGATCGCGGATCTGATCGTGGACCTGATCGCGGACCTGATCGCGGTGGCGACCGCAACAGCCCGGATCGTGGCGGAGATGCCGCCTTCCGTCGCAATGGACGACGCGGCCGTAACCGCTTCCGTCGCGGAGGGGCCGCCGGTGAAGGTCGTCCGCCGCAGGGCGTTGACGGCGGCGTGGAACGTGCGCCGTCGGTGCCGTCCACGCCCACGGTGGTGGAAGGCACGATGTCCGGCTGGTTCGATGCCTCGCGTGATGGCGGCTTCCTGCGTCGCGCCATCAACAGCTACCTGCCGGAGCCGACCGATCCGTTCGTGCCGCCGGCATTGGTACGGCTGCATCAGCTCCGTCGTGGCGACAAGCTCGACGCCACGTTCGGCCGCGACCCGCGTGGTCGTCAGGTCATCATCGAAGTGCAGCAGCTCAACGATGGCTCGCCGGTCGTGCTCGAGAAGCGCTCCGACTTCAATACACTCACGGCCAGCTATCCCGATCGGAAGCTGACGCTGGAAACGGGTCGTCCGGCCAAGACCGGCCCCGAACTCACGCGTCGCGCGATCGACCTGATTGCCCCGATCGGGTACGGCCAGCGTGCGCTCATCGTGGCCCCGGCTCGGGCCGGTAAGACCACGCTGCTGCAGGCGATCGTGGAAGGCGTGGCGATCAATCATCCCGAGTCGGCGCTGCTCGTGCTGCTCGTAGACGAGCGCCCGGAAGAAGTGAGCGAGATGATCACCTGGGGCTACGGCGAAGTCGTGGCCTCCAGCTTCGACATGCCGCCCAAGCGGCACGTGGAAGTGGCCGAGATGACGCTCGAGCGCGCTCGCCGGATGGTGGAACAGGGCAAGGATGTCGTGATCGTGCTCGACTCGATTACCCGCCTCGCCCGCGCCTACAACACGGTGGAGCGTGGCACCGGCCGCACGATGTCCGGTGGTCTCGACAGCAACGCCATGCAGAAGCCGAAGGCCTTCTTCGGATCGGCCCGCATGATCGCGCCGCAGCATGGCGGTGGCTCCCTCACGATCATCTCCACCGCGCTGGTCGAAACCGGCTCGCGCATGGACGACGTGATCTTCGAGGAGTTCAAGGGCACCGGCAACTGCGAGATCAAGCTTGATCGCTCGCTCGCCGACCGTCGCATCTTCCCGGCGTTCGATATCGGCACCAGCGGCACCCGCCGGGAAGAGAAGCTCTATCGCCCCGATCAGCTGGAGAAGGTGCACCTGCTGCGTCGTGGCCTGCATCAGCTCCCGCCGCAGGCTGGCATGGAGTGGCTCATCAAGCGCATCGCCGCCACCACGAACAACGACTCACTGCTCGACGGACTCTGAGCGACGGCAGTGGTTCGGACACCGCGGGGCGACGGGAGCATTCGTCGCCCCGCAGTGCGTTCGGCCGGTGCCAGTGCGTGTCACACCGGCGATGGGGACGAGTCGCCTACCGCTCGGCCCCGTTTGCGCGAATGGCGTGACAGTTGTGCCGGGAGTGTGACGATTCGAATCGAGTGTTCAAGTGCCGTGGGGGAAACTCCGATACCTCTACACGAGACGTGCCCGGGCGACGAAGTCCGAGCCGGCAGCCCACCGTGTAGCTCCTCGCAATTCCTCAAATGTTTCGAACTCTGTCACTCCGGGCCAAGATCCTCGCCCTCCCCGTCGTTGCCGCCGTCGGTTTTCTCACGACGCTGGGCACCACGTTCGTGCTTGGCAGCCGATCACAGGCGCAACTCGAGCGCCTCGAGCTGCAGGAATCTCCAGCGTTCGAGACCAGCCAGAAGATGCAGTCGCAGCTCGAGGTGTATCAGCGTGCGCTGCGCGACGCCGTTGGTGCCAGTGACACCGGCGCCGTGGCCAGCGCCGATAGCATCGCCAAGACGTTCGCGATGCTGGCCGACTCGCTCGCTCGCAACAAGAGCGTCAATTCGGACTCCGTCCTCGCCCTGAGCACCGAGTTCAAAAGCTACGCGGCGCAAGCGCGCTCGACGAGTATGGGGATGATCTCCGGCTCAATGGAAGACATGATGGGCGGCATGCAGGGCGTGAAGACCAAGTACGCCGCGCTCGCGAAGTCCCTGCAGCAGCAGACCACCGAACGGCAAGCGGCGATCGCCGCCGCGTTCGGGACGGCCCGCACGTTGCAATCGACCACACGCCTGGTGACGAGCGTGGTGCTGATCATCGCGCTCGTCGCGCTGGCACTGCTGGCGGTCGGCACGCTACGCAGCATCATCGGCGCGATGCAGAAGCTGTCGACGGCAGCCAACGAGATTGCACGCGGCAAGGTGGAACAGCAGATCGACATCACGTCGAATGACGAAATCGGCGCGCTCGCCGGCGCGTTCCGCGAGATGCTGGACTACATCGGCGGCGTGGCACGGGCGGCGGATCGCTTGGCCGCCGGCGATCTGACATCGAAGGTCGACGTGCGCTCGGAGCACGACGTGCTCTCGAAGAGCATCAATGGCGCCGCCGAGACGCTGCAGGGCATCGTCGGCGAGATCAACAGCGTGATCGACGCGGCCAAGCACGGCGATCTCGCCAAGCGCGGCAATCCGGAGCAGTTCCGTGGCGCGTATCAGCAGCTGATCTCGGGCACGAACGAGATGCTGGACTCGGTGGTCGAGCCAATCAGCGAAGCGAAGGACGTGCTGGCGCGAGTCGCCGCCCGCGACCTTTCGGCGCGCGTGACCGGCGAGTATGTGGGTGAGCATGCCGCGATCAAGGATTCACTCAACACGGCGCTCGAAAACATCGCGGAAGTGTTCGCGTCGCTCACCACCGCGATCAGCCAAGTGAACTCGGCGGCCCGTGAGATCGGTGAAGGCAGCCAGGAACTGGCGAGTGGCGCGGCCGATCAGGCCGGCGCGATCGATCAGGTCTCGAACCGCATCAAGGTGGTGGACGACCGCACGAAGGCGAACGTGGCCGACGCCAACGAAGCGCGGGCGGCCATGGAACGTGCGAATGTGGATACGGAGCAGGGCGTGGAACGGATGACGGCGCTGGCGGAAGCGGTGGCCGAGATCAAGCGGTCTGCCGACTCCACGGCGAAGATCGTGAAGACGATCGACGAGATCGCGTTCCAGACGAATCTCCTCGCGCTGAACGCGGCCGTGGAAGCGGCGCGTGCCGGCGACGCGGGCAAGGGCTTCGCGGTGGTGGCCGATGAAGTGCGCAGCCTCGCCATCCGCGCCTCGGAAGCGTCGCGGAATACGGCGACGCTGATCGAAGAGTCGGTACAGAAGGCTGAGACGGGCGTGAAGCTGAATGAGAGTGTCACGCGTCGTCTGCATGAGATCCGCAGCGGTGTGCAGCGGGCCTCGGCGATCATGAACAACATCGCCGAGGGTGCGGCCGAGCAGCAGAAGGAGCTCGCCGAAGTCACATCGTCGATGGATCAGATTGCGGGACTCACGCAGCGTACGGCGGCCAACGCCGAGGAATCGGCCAGTGCCGCGGCTGAGCTGTCGGCGCAGGCCGCCGAGATGCAGGAACTCGCGTCGCAGTTCGACGTGGGCGAGCGCGACCATCGCAGCGAAGGCGGTCAGTCGGTTACATCGGCGTCACGTCGTCAGGCTGCGTTGAACGGTTCGCCGGCCTTCTCGTCACCGCGGCCGGCGGCTCCGCGATCGGCGCCAAAGGCGGCCCCAAAGGCGGCCCCGAAGGCGGCTCCGAAGGCCAAGTCATCGGCTCGACCGGCGGCCAAAGGGCTGGTGAAGTCGCGCGCTTCGAGCGCGCACACGTCAGACGATGTCTTCCCGATGAGTGCCGCCGCGATGATTCCGTTCGACGACGATGACAATGGCTCGGACGACATCCTCGGCTCGTTCTGAGTCTCGGTGATGCCCTGATTGCATTGGTTCAACGCGCCGCCGCCCGGTACTCGTCGAGTAGCGTGGCGGCGGCGCGAATGCCGCCCAGGTAGTTCTCGACACTGATCCACTCGTCGGGCGCGTGGGCGTTCTCGCCGGGCAGACCGAAGCCCATGAGTAGTACGGGTGCGCCAAGAATGCGTTCGAAGTCGCCGACCACCGGAATGCTCCCGCCTTCGCCGGTGATCACGGGCGCTCGCCCAAAGGCTGCTTCGAGTGCGCGCTTCCCCGCCTCGATGATCGGTCCCTTGAGATCGGCCCGCCACGGCCGACCGCCGTGCAGGTTCTCTACGGTCACGGTGACACCGGCCGGCGCCATGCGCTCCACATGCGCTTGCACGAGCGCGGCGATGACATCGGGGCTCTGATCGGGTACCAGCCGGAAGCTCACTTTCGCCATGGAGACCGCAGGCAACACGGTCTTGGCGCCTTCGCCGGTGTAGCCGCTCAGCATGCCGTTCACTTCGCACGTCGGGCGTGTCCACAACCGCTCGAGCGTGGTATATCCGGGTTCGCCGCCGAGTGCCGTGACGCCAACTTCGTGCCTGAGGTGCTCGTCGCTGAACGGCAGCTCGCGCATCTGCGCCAGGACGGCATCGGGGAACGGTCGCACACTGTCGTAGAAGCCGGGAATGGCGATGCGCCCGTCGGCGTCATGCATGGTGGCCAGGATGCGCGCGAGCGCCATGGCCGGATTCACCACCGCTCCGCCGTACATGCCGGAGTGCAGATCCCCGTTGGCGCCCCGCACGTTGATCTCGAGATATGCCATGCCGCGCAGCGAGGACAGGATGCTGGGAATACCGGGCGCGAACATGGTGGAGTCGGAGATCACGACGGCATCGCAGGCCAGCCGTGCTTTCTCGCGCTCGAGGAATTGCTCGAGGTTTTCGCTTCCGACTTCTTCCTCTCCTTCGGCGAGCACGATGACGTTGACGGGCAGCGTCCCGCGCACGGCGAGATGCGCCTCGAGCGCCTTGATGTGCAGGTACAACTGCCCTTTGTCGTCGACGGAGCCCCGCGCATAGATGCGGCCGTCGCGCACGGTGGGCTCGAACGCCGGCGACGTCCACAACTCGAGCGGCTCAGCAGGCTGCACGTCGTAGTGCCCATACACGAGCAACGTGGGCGCGTCGGGGCCGGCGTTGCGCCACTCACCGACCACGATGGGGTGTCCGGGCGTGGGCTCGATGGTCACGGTGAATCCGATCCGCGTCAGCGCATCGGCCACAAACTGTGCCGCCTCGGCGCAATCGGCTTTGTGTTCGCTGCGCGCACTGACGCTGGGAATGCGCAGGAAGGCAAACAGTTCGTCCTGCGCGCGCGCATCGTTGGCGCTGCACCAAGCGGCGAGATCGGCGGGAATCGTAGGAGTGGACATGATTGATGGTCAGCGTTTGCGTGAATTGCGGATTCTACGGGAGCAAGCGGTTTCGGCTCGTATCCAAACGCGGCAAACAGCAGCCGCTACCGCGCGGCGCGGCCGACCATGAGCCCGGCAAACGTAGCCAGGATGCCGGCGACGACACTTACCGCGATATAGAGACCCGCGCGCCCGGCTTTGCCTTGCTGCAACAGTGTGACCGTTTCGGCGCTGAAGGTGGAGAAGGTCGTGAAGCCACCGCAGAGGCCAACCGTGAGCGCCACGCGCAACACTTGATTGTGGTCGGGTGCATCGAACAGGCGCGCAAGCAGGCCGATACCGAAGCTGCCTCCCACGTTGATCAGCAGCGTTGATACCGGAAACCCGCTGTTCGCGGGCTGCAGCAGGACGCCGATGACGTAGCGCGCGACCGAGCCGGTCGCACCGCCCAGCGCGACGGCGAGCAGCATCGGCATCGTCAACGTGGCATTCACGGCCGCCTCGGCACATCGCGGGCAATGCGTTATAACCAGATGCGCCGCTCCGTCACGATGCCATCACCGCGGCGCAGCGGGACCGTGACGCCGCGTTGCGATGCCGCGAACCACGAGCCTACGACGCCCGCCAGCGAATCGCCCTTGGCGTCCGCGTCGAATGCGGCCACGAGCCCGTCGCCGGGACGGATCTTGTCGTACGCGTTGGGCCAAATGTCGTACTGGTTGGTGCGGCCGCCGAGGTTGAGCGCAAAGACCGTTGGCTGATCGGGGAGGTGGAAAGCCAGCTCCGAAGCATCCTGGTAGCGATCGGCGGCCACCCACCGATCGACCGTGCCCTTCAGGAAGGCGCTCTGCCGGCTGTGCTCGACGGCCGCCGCGAGTGTTTCCCAGCCGTGCGCACGGGCAATCGGATCCTTGCGCGGCGGGATCGGCAGGATCGGGGTGGCCGCCTGCCACGCCACGATCGCGAGCAGAATCGCCGCAAACGCCTGACCTCGGTGCCACCATCGACCGTACGACCACGGCTTGTCGCTGGTGGCCAGCAGCATCATCGCGCCGGGATAAATCATCGCGGGCCAGTTCGCTTCCACCGACCGGCGCCACGCGCTGATCGCAAAGAACGCGAGCGGGGCCACCGAGATCACGGCCATGGCGAAACGGCGCGTCATCGGATCGGTGGGCGTCAAGTCGCCGCGCATGCGCCACCCGTCGCGCATCGCAAACCACACCGCACCCGCCATCAGCAGGAATAGAATCGGCGACGCGAGGCCGATCTGTCCGCCCAACATCTCGAGCTCACGCGAGAGCGGGTTGCCACGCGCGCTCGGGTTGAACCCATGGCCCAATTGAAAGCGGAACGACACCCAGTTGTTGAACGCATTCCAGGCCACCACCGGCGCGAACATCCCCAGCGCGATGATCGACGCCAGCCACGGGCCTGGCTCGGCGAAGCGCTTGCGCAACGCGGGATGCAGCACGCACGCAATCACCAACCCCATCGGCAGCAGTACCGCGGTGTACTTGGCCACAAACGCCGCGCCGAGGCCGACGCCGGCGACCGTCCACCAGCTGAGGCTACGCCAGGAGCGGAGGGGAGAGGCCAGTGCCCGCTCCACGCCGAGCAGGGCGAACATGGCACTCGCAAACAGCACGGCGTCGGGGGTGGCCAGTACGAGCCCCAGCGTCGCGATGGGAATGAGCGCCACCAGCATGGCAGCCCGCGTCGCCGCGCGCAGCCCTTCCGTGCCGCGACCGGCCAGCTGCCACGCGCACATGACGGCGGCCACGTGCATCAGCAGCGCGGCGATCGCCGGCCCGGCGCGGACGCCCATGGACGTCTGGCCGAAAAGGCGCGTGCCCGCAGCGATCAGGAACGCGATGCCGGGCGGATGGTCGAAATAGCCCGCCTCCAGTTGGCGGGACCACTCCCAGTAGTACGTCTCGTCGGGCAGCAGCGGGACCAGTCCCGACAGGCCCGCCCGTAGCACGGCTGCGACGAGAATCCAGCTCGCGGCTGACGTCCACGAGCCGGGAGGGGCGACGGGGGGCTTGGTGGCAAGGTCAACCGGTATCGTCATGGGCGCGGGGTAAGTTGCATACATGCCCAATCGTCTCGCTACCGAGTCGTCGCCATATCTGCGACAACACGCGGAGAATCCGGTGGATTGGTATCCGTGGGGCACCGAGGCGTTCGAGCGGGCGCGGGCCGAGCAGCGGCCGATTCTGCTGAGCGTGGGCTACGCCGCCTGCCACTGGTGCCACGTGATGGCGCACGAGTCGTTCGAGGATGCCGACACGGCCGCGCTGATGAATGCGCTCTTCGTGAATGTGAAAGTGGATCGCGAAGAGCGTCCCGACGTCGACGCGATCTACATGCAAGCGGTGCAGGCCCTCACCGGGCAGGGCGGCTGGCCGATGACGGTCGTGCTCACCCCCGATG
>JAYWIJ010000170.1:0-2788 GCA_043788935.1 Gemmatimonadaceae bacterium
GAGACGGGCGCGCAGGAAGTACGAGTACGACGTCGACCACCGAATCCGTCGGCGTGACCGTCACACGACGTGTGCCGAACGCGGCTTGGCTCGCGAAGACGACCAGTGACGTACCAAGGCTTCCCTCGATGCGAATCACGATCCGGCCGGCGCTGTCCGACACCCCGCGGGCGAAGCTGCGCGTGACGCTGTTGGTCGCGACGACTTCCGCGCCGAGCACGGGCCGGCGCAGTGAATCAAGCACACTCGCGCGAACCGCAATACGCTGGGCGGCGGCAGGCATGACGGCCGTCAGCGTTCCGAACAACGCGATGGAGGAGAGAACCCAACGTCGAGGCTGCGTCTTGCGCGAGAAGGTCAAGGGCCGGCTCGCTCGCTCGATCACCGTGACTTGAATGCGCAGATCAAGCCCCACTGAAGCAAGGCATGTCGGCCGTTCGGCATCGCGCGTCCGCGATAGAGCATGATGATGCCGCTGATGGGGATCTGCTTCCCCACGAGTGACGGCAAGACCTCCCGGAGTGCGTCTCTGTCTTTCCCGTCGACCGCCCAGATGCGAGCGTCGTGCACGACGACGGCACCGGTCGTGTCGAAGGCGGCGTACACACCAAGCGAATCCTTCGGGCCGAGGGTGACACGCTCCATCGCACCGAGCTTCACCAGGCTGTCGCCGACCGCCAGGAGACGCTCCGTCTCGGGGACATAATCCTGGCACGACGCCACGGCTGGAGACGGCTCACGACCGGACATCCAGGCAGACAGCGTGAGGGTGCTCAGCAGAAGCGCAGGTAGTGCCACGACTCGGCGGCCGACGGGAAGGCTCGAGAACATGCTGTCGTCCATGTGACGGGTGAGGGTGCGATGGAAACGCGAATGCGAGGCAGGGTGCGACAGCATGAGCGCAGATGCCGAAGGCGTGCACCTCGGTCAACCGCGAGGCGACTGCTTGCCGGCGCTCCAGTCGAGGTCGCGTCGCCGATGCGCCGCAAGAATCGCGGTGCCGGCGGCTTCAGAACTTGGGCTGGTGTCGGCTGCCGCCCCGGCTCAAGGAATCGACACGCAGCAACTGCAGCGCGTGCGGCAATCGCACAAGGAGACGGCGATGCGCAATGAGCCTCATCCCACAGCGCTCAGTACACATCGAATGAGCTGTCATTGGAGCAAGTGACGCTCAATTGTCGCTTCAAGCGCATCCCCGCGAAGGCCAGCATCGATGGCGATGATCTTTCCGTCCGGCCCGACCAGCACTGCCATGGGAAACCGTGCGACGCCGAGCGCCTGCAGCGCCTTGCTGTCGCCGCTTCCCTCGGTCCACGCATTCAGCCACGGCATTTTCCAGCGTCCCGCACGAAACTTTCGCACGACGTCGACTGATTCGTCCGAGGCGACGCTGAGAATCGTGAAGCCACGACCTCGGAAGCGTTCATGCACGCGGTGCAGAAATGGCATCTCGACGATACAGGGACCGCACCAGGTCCCCCAGAAATCAACGAGTGTGAGCTTCCCCGCGAAGGTCGCGTTCGTGAGTGCGACTGGTGCATCGCCGATTGACGACAGCCGGAATGACGGGAAGGACGCGCCGACGCGCAGCGTGCGGCGTGTGCCCATCGCCTGCGGCATCGTGGCCAAGATTCGATCTCTCGGATAGGCCGCAAGCGCCTCCTCGATGAACTGGTCGATCTGCGGGTCCTTGGCGACATCCAACTGGTACAACGTCGTCAACCACGCGTTCTTGCGCTCCATGGAGTCGACGGTGGCCGCGCGGGCAACCGGAAGCACATAGGATCGGACGCGCTCAGCGATCTGTCGGTGCCACGCGAGCGTGTCGCGTGCCGACGCGCCACTGTCGGGACCTGTGAAGTGCATGGCCGTCTCTACCGCCATGAGCCCATCGCGTCCGTAGGTGACGCTGTTGCCCGCCTTCACCAGCTCGAAGAAGAGGCGACTGTCGCTCCGAATATCAGGATTCGGCTTCGAGGCCTGCGCGAGCAGCGTGACGAGAGCATGCGCGCGTACCACCGGGTCGCGTGACTGGATGAGCGTCGAACGCGCCGATACTCGCGTGATGGCGCGGAGACCTTGTGTGCGGTCCGGTGTCCACTCTTCAAGCGGCTGCTCGCTGATCCAGGTGTCGTTGCGCGCGAGCACGAGCGCGTTCACCATCGATGCCGTCGAGTCGATGGGTAGGGTTGTTATCGTCGGAGCGCCGCTGTCGGGGCGCCTGCCGGCCGTGTCGACGGCGACGTACAGCGTGTCCCGACGTGGCGTGATGACGCCGGCCCATCTTGGGATGAGGTCTGGCAGCGCCGGCGAGAGCGCCCACGACTTCACAGGCATCCACGCGCCGCGAGTGCCGACGCCCAAGACGTGCACGCGTGACGAGTCACCCTGAAACGGAATCGCCGCACGGAGCACACCATTATCGCCCGCGGTCAGGGGCACAGCTGTCTTGAGATCGAAGCTGTTGAAGTCGCCGATGACCCGGGGATTCTCTGCGACGCGGCGGGGAACGAGCCGGCGGAGACGAAGCGTGAAGCGGGCCTGGTCACCGGCTGGCCTCATGACTGTGGTGTGCAGACGCTCGTGCTCCGGGACCAGAATGGTGAGCTCGAACGCTCGAACGCTGTCCGGAAGTACGCTGATGTAGCGACCGGCTCCCGCGTGCGTCAAGACGAGCGGCGGCACGGCGGCCGATGCCTGCACGCTCACGTGCGCGATGGTCGCCACCGTGTCGGCCGCCGTCACCACGATCACTTCAAGCGATGCTGAAGGTGACAGTGCGAGTCGA
>JAYWIJ010000171.1:0-40902 GCA_043788935.1 Gemmatimonadaceae bacterium
CAGGACGACTACGCACTCCGGGCGACCTATCGCCGCGTGGACAAGACGGTGAAGGTGTGGGGCGCTGACCTCGGCATGTCGTATCAGTTCACGCAGAACTTCGCGCTCGATTGGACAGGCAGCGTGGTCAACCGCACGATCTTCGACGAAATCCAGGTCGGTACGTCGCCGCTGGCACTGAATGCACCGGGTGCCAAGACGACGGTGACGGGTCGCTACAACAGCCAGGAGACGGGCTGGGGCTTCGAGGGTCGCTGGCGCTACACCGATGCGTTCCAGGTGAACTCGGGCGTGTACGAAAGCGACGTTCGAAACCCGAGCAACGCCGGGCCGTTCACGTACCCGCCGGTGCCGGTCAGCAACCAGTTCGACATGCAGATCTCGAAGCGCTTCCCGAATTTCGGCAAGGGCGTGATGTGGAGCCTGAACGTGCAGAACATTCTCGACAACAAGGTGCAGACGTTCGTCGGCGTGCCGGCGCTTGGCCGCCTCGCCCTCACCAAGCTGTCGTATACGTTCTGATTGTTTCTTGAAAGCAGGGCGGACGGGGCGGCTCGCGGAACGCGGGCCGCCCCGTCGCGTATTGTTCACTGCATGACCACGACCCCGCCACGATGGCCGTGATTCACCGGCCCGGTCCGCCAATCGTGATCGGGCACCGCGGCGCGGCCGCCGTGCGACCAGAGAATACGCTGCCGTCATTCCAGCATGCGCTCGATCTGGGCGTCGATGCGGTGGAGTTCGACGTGCGCGTGACGGCCGACGGTGTCGCCGTCGTGCATCACGATGCCAGCACGGGCCGGACGTGCGGCGAGGACCTGCTGATCGAGCGGTCGACGATCAGGCAGCTGCGACGCCTGGATGCGGCGACGATGTTCGTGGGCGGCTACGTGCCCGTGCGTCAGACCGTGATCCCGATGCTCGACGAGGTGCTCGCCATGACGCGCGGCGTGCCGGTGATCATCGAATGCAAGACGGTGGATGCGGCGCCGCTCGTGCTCGCGGCATTGACGTCGCACGGCGACACCGGGCGTGCCATCGTCGGCAGTTTTCTGCATCGTGCGATGCAGCAGGTGCGCGCTGCGGGCGTGACCAGCGGGGCGTCGCGCCGCGACATGATCGCACTGCTGTTGCGCAGCGCCGTACGCCTGTCGCCGACGCGGCTTCCGTATGCCGCCATGTGCATTCCGGAACAGTCATCCGGCGTGCGGCTGCCGCTGGCGCGATTCGCTCGGTGGGGCGCGGCACTCGGTGTGCCCGTCCATGTGTGGACGGTCAACTCGGCGGCGGATGCACACCGGCTCTGGGACGCGGGCGTGACCGGTGTGATCAGCGACGATCCGGCGACGATCCTCGCCGCACGCGCCGGGCGCCGCCCCCGCTGATCGCCGTGGGTTCAGTTCCGGTCGGCAAACGGGCATATTGACCAGCGATGAATGACACCCAAACGATCCTCGACGCGCGGGCCTGCGAGCGCACACTGCGGCGCATGGCCGACGAAATCGTCGAGCGAACCGACGGCACCGAATCGCTGGTGCTGGTCGGCATTCAGCGTCGTGGTGTGCAGCTTGCCGCGCGACTGGCGGAGCTGATTGAGGAGCGGGAGGGGAAGCCGGTCCCGCGCGGTGCGCTCGACATCACGCTGTATCGTGATGACCTGCAGACCGTGGGGCCGCGGCCACTCGTCGGCGCCACCGAATTGCCGGTGGACATCGACGGCAAGCAGGTCGTGATCGTCGATGACGTGCTGTACTCGGGCCGCACCGTGCGTGCGGCGCTCGACGAGCTGGCAGACTTCGGCCGTCCGGCACGGATTCTCCTCGCGGTCCTCATCGACCGCGGCGGTCAGGAACTGCCGATTCGCGCCGACGTGATCGGCAAGGTGGTCAGTGTGCCGGCTGGGTCGCAGGTGGATGTGCGCGTGCAGGAGCTGGACGGCGATGACAGCGTCGTGGTCGGACCTGCACGCACGCGCGGCGCATGACGGGGCTCGGCAAGGATCTGCTGGACCTCGAGTCGCTCAGCGCCGAGCAGATCACTGCCATTCTCGACACCGCGGAGCCGCTCAAGGCGATCAGCCTCCGCGCGATCAAGAAGGTGCCGACGCTGCGCGGCGAGACGATCGTCAACCTGTTCTTCGAAGCGTCGACGCGCACACGCGTCAGCTTCGAGTTCGCCGAGAAGCGGATGTCGGCCGATGCGGTGAACGTGGCGATCGGCAACTCGTCGGTGAGCAAGGGCGAGACGCTGGTGGACACCGCGCGCAATCTCGAGGCGATGAAGATCGACATGGTCGTCATCCGGCATCAGGCGAGTGGCGCCGCACGGTTCCTTGCCGAACGCATCGAGTCGAACGTCATCAATGCCGGCGATGGCACGCACGAACATCCCACGCAGGGCCTGCTCGACCTGCTGACGTTGCGGGACAAGTGGGGCACTCTCAAGGGCAAGCGCGTCTGTCTCTGCGGCGACGTGCTGCACAGTCGTGTGGCGCGCTCCAACATTCACGGCTTGCGCAAGCTTGGCGCCGAAGTGGCCGTCTGCGGCCCGCGCTCGCTGTTGCCCAATGGCGCCGAGGACGCACTGGGCGTGACGGTGTTCGATCGCATCGAACAGGCGATCGAGTGGGCCGACGCGCTGAACATCCTGCGCCTGCAACTCGAGCGGATGACGGCGGGCTACATCCCGTCGCTGCGCGAGTACAATCGCGTGTTCGGCGTCACGCGTGAGCGTCTGGAGCGTTCACCGCGCGATCTGCTGATCCTGCATCCGGGTCCGATGAATCGCGGTGTGGAAATCGATTCCGACGTCGCCGACGGTCCGCACAGCCTGATCCTCGATCAGGTGACGAACGGTGTCGCCGTTCGGATGGCGGTGCTGTATCTCTTGCGGGGCGGACGCCCCGACCTCGCAGCGGCCGGCACGGCCGCGGGAGAATGACGAACGCATGACGACGCGCCCCCTGCTGCTCACCGGTGGCCACCTCCTCGATCCCTCCATCGGACTCGATGGCGTCGGTGACATCCTGCTGGTCGATGGCATGGTGACGGCCGTGGGCGGTCAGATCGCCGGGCCGGACGATGCCGCACGCATCGACTGCCGCGGCCTGCACGTCACGCCAGGCTTCATCGACGTGCATTGCCATCTGCGTGAGCCGGGCCGCGAAGACGTGGAGACGATCGCCACCGGTGCCCGTGCTGCGGCCGCGGGCGGTTTCACGGCGGTGTGTGCAATGCCGAACACCGATCCGGTCACCGACAACCAGGCGGCCGTCGGGTTCATTCGTGCGCAGGCGGCGAAAGCCAATGCGTCGCGTGTGTATCCCATCGGGTCGATCTCGGTCGGCATGAACGGACAGCAGCTCAGCGAGATGGGAGAGATGGTGGCGGCCGGTGCCGTCGCGGTGAGCGATGATGGCCGCCCGGTGGTGAGTGCGCAGCTGATGCGCACGGCCCTGGAGTACGCGCGCACGTTCGGCATTCCGGTTGCGGATCATTGCGAGGAGCCGACGCTGGCGCACGGCGGCACGATGAATGAAGGCGTCGTCAGTGCGCGGCTCGGCCTCAAGGGCATTCCGTCGGAGAGCGAGGAAATCATGGTGATCCGTGACATCCTCCTCGCCCGTCGCACGGGGGGACGCGTGCACCTCTGCCACATGAGCACGTGGGGCAGTGTGGAGCTCATCCGCTGGGGCAAGGAGCGCGGCATTCCGGTCACCGCCGAGGTGTGCCCGCATCACCTCACGCTCACCGAGGAGCGCGTGGGGCAGTACGACACGAACGCGAAGATGAATCCGCCGCTGCGCACACAGCGTGACGTCGATGCGCTGACCGCCGCGCTCAAGGACGGTACCATCGACTGCGTCGCGACAGATCATGCGCCGCATCACAACGACGAAAAGAATCGCGAGTTCGCCGACGCACCCAACGGGATCGTCGGGCTCGAGACCGCGTTGTCGGTGCTGATGACGTGGCTCGTCGCGCCGGGCACGATCACGCTGTCGCAGCTGGTCGACAAGATGTCATGCGCACCGGCGCGCGTGTTCGGACTGCCGGGTGGCACGTTGCGTCGCGGTGCCATTGCCGACGTCACGGTGCTGGACGCCGCCGCGACATGGACCGTGCAGGGCAGCGACTTCCGCAGCAAGGGTCGCAACTCGCCGTGGCTCGGCTCCACGCTGCACGGGCGCGTGGCGCGTTGCATCGTGGGCGGAGCGCAGGTGCATGTGCGCGACGGACTCGCGTGAGGCGCCGCTGATGGCGACCCGCCCGCACCGGCTGCATTCGCCATTCACCGCGCGCG
The DNA here is from genome assembly GCA_043788935.1 of Gemmatimonadaceae bacterium. Classification (GTDB taxonomy): domain Bacteria; phylum Gemmatimonadota; class Gemmatimonadetes; order Gemmatimonadales; family Gemmatimonadaceae; genus JACMLX01. The sequence continues at coordinate 4,303 of JAYWIJ010000171.1, forward strand.
AGGACGTGGTGCGCGTGTGTTGCGCGCTCGCCGAACGCCAGCTGATCGCAGGGCAGGATGGCAACGTGTCGATGCGCACTGGCGAGAATCGCGTGTTGGTCACGCCGGCCGGGTTCGCGAAGGGCCAGCTCAGCGCGGACGATCTCGTCGAAGTGACGCTCGACGGCGAGCAGATCGGTGGAAAGCATCGCGCGTCGAGCGAACTCGGGCTTCATCTGGCGGCGTATCGCGTCCGTGCCGACGTACAGGCCGTCGTGCACGCGCATCCGGTGCACGCCACCGCATTCACGCTCGTCGGAGAGAGTGTCCCGGACGGCGTGCTCGCCGAGCTCATATTTACCGTGGGTACTGTCGCGCTCGCTCCATATGTGCAGCCCGGCACGAGTGCGGTGGGCGAGGTGCTGGAGCCGATACTGGTACAGCATGACGTGGTCCTGCTGGCACACCACGGTGCCGTCGCGCTCGGTCGGTCGTTGCAGGAGGCGCTGTTCGCCATGGAGAGTCTCGAGCATGGTGCGCGGATGATCCATCTGGCGCGACAGCTCGGCAGTGTGGTTACGTTGGACGCTGCAGCGTGTGAGGCGCTGCGCGCCGCCCGGCGCAGGGCGCGCAACGAAGCGGCCCAAGGTGCCGCTCATCTGGGAGACAAGGAATGACTGACGTGACGAACGCTCTCGAGGCTGTCGGCGCGCTGATTGCTGAGCGCACGAAGTACGAAGGCTGGATCAGTGCGCTCGCGAGCAAGTCGGACGTGCCGGCGCATGTGCTCGAGAAAGTGCGTGCCGATTACACGAGCCGACTCCGCACGGTGCTGCAGGGTTTCATGTCGCACACTCCTGCGCTCGAAGCGGCGTCGAACGAGCTCCAGTCGCGTGACGCGGCGCTGGCAACGCAGGAAAAGAGCTGCCGCGACGAACACGCGGAAGGCGAATTGCGCCACATGGTCGGTGAGTACGACGCCGACCAGTGGGACAAGATCCGCGTGGGTCATGAGGCGCTTCTCAATCGGCTGGGCGCGGAACGTCAGGGCATCGCCGGTGAACTGGCCAACGTGCAGCGCGGACTGTCGGCCTCCATCGAGGCCTCGCAGCGGGCGCGCGCCATCGGTGACAGTGTCGGCGCGCCGACGGCCGTGCGGGCCGAGTCGCCGACGCCGGCCGTACAGGCACTGATGAACGAGCCGATCGCGCCGCCGCCGCCGGCAGCAGCGATGCCGGAGCCGTTCGTTCCGGGCCACAACAGCTTCACACAGCCACCGGCAGCGGAGCCGGCGGATCGTCGGCCAACCGGCGATGACCTCGGGTTCCTGCGCACGGCGCAGCGCGCCCCCACGCCGCGCGAGAGCGGGCTCGCCAGCGAGCCTTCCGTGTCCGCTTCGGCGACGGCGATGAAGTCGCCGGAGACCCCGATGCTGCGCATCGTGCCCAACGCGCCGGCCGCCGGTCCGGTGGACGCCGCGAAGACGCTGCGGTGTGCCGAATGCAACACGATGAACTATGCGACCGAGTGGTATTGCGAACGGTGTGGCGGAGAGCTCGCAGTCCTCTGACCCGCGAGAGCTGCAGTCATGCAAGACGGGCGGACTCTGCGGAGTCCGCCCGTCTTGCGTTCTGTGTGGGCGTTCGATGCGTGTTCGTCTCGACGCTGGTGAACTGCAGCTTGTGTGCGCTCGCAGGCGGGTGGTGCGCTGCGCAACCATTGCGAATCATGAGCTGCCCAAACGAAGAACGGGCGAACCCGAAGGTCCGCCCGTTCTGTACGACATTGACAACTGACGCGCATCAGGCGGCGGCAGCGGCGTTTGCACGCTTCGCCATACGGCTCTTCTGCCGGGCAGCTGCGTTCTTGTGGATCAGACCCTTGCGGGCTGCACGATCGAGCAACGTGGTTGCCACACCACGCACATCTGCCGACGCGCCCTCGGCCTTGGCCTTCTTGAGGGCGGTGCGCAGCGCGGAACGCTGCGCGCGATTGCGTGCCTGGGCGGCACGCGACTTCCGCATGTTCTTCTTTGCGGAGGCGATATTCGGCACTAGGAACTCCAATGCAGGAAATGAACACGATTCGCCATATCAGGCGAACCGCGAAAGATAGGCTGCCAAGCCGTGCTGTCAATCTTTGCCGCTGTCTTGGCCGGAACCGCCGCTGCTCTTAGCTTGCCCTGCTGCCCCGGAGCGCCGCTGGTGGCCGGCCTGATGCGCCGGCCGGCGCGTGTTCCGTTAAACCGCCGCCGCTCACGGACCCTCGTTCGCGTGCCCTCCTCCAGCCGTCCCCGACCGATGCCCGACACCGACATCCTTCCGGGAACGAGCATGTGCCGGAGCGTCAGGTGAGCGCGGAGCCACAAGAGACGGCGAAAACGGATGGCGCCGTCGCCTCGGTCATGGACAAGTCGGCGAGCCCGGCAGATGGTCTGTCCGAGCTGACGGTCGTCGCGGAGCCGGTGGCACCTGCGGAACCGGCGTCGGCCGCCGCTGATGCTCCAGTCACCTTCACAGTGGACCTGCCGGCATATGCCGGACCGCTCGACCTGCTCCTCTCGCTCATCCGCGACGAGAAGGTCGACATCTACGACATCCCGATCGCGCACATCGCCAGGCAGTTCCTGCTGCGCATTCGCGTGCTGCAGCTGAACGACGCGGCGGAATATCTGGAGTTGGCGGCGCGACTGCTTCGCATCAAGGCGCAGATGCTGCTGCCGCGGCGCGGCGAGACCGAGACGTGGGAAGATCCCCGCGCTGAGCTCGTCCGCCGGCTGCTGGAGTATCAGCAGATGCGTGAGGTGGTGGACATTCTCGAACGACGCGGCGACGAGCGGCGCAACCGCTTCGCTCGCGCATACGTGCAGGAGACAGGTGAGTCGGTGGCGGCGCCGCTGGCACTGTCACTTGGCGAACTGCTGACGGCCGTCGATCGGATTCTTCGTGTGACCAGGGAGCCGACCGTTCATACGGTCGTGGCGCGGACACTGGACGTCGCCGGCGCGATCGCGATGGTGCGGGACGCCATTGCCGCGCGACGAACGGCACGCTGGAGTGATTTTGTGGCACGTGATGCGGAGCCGTGGCAGATCCTGTCCATGTTGCTCGCATTGCTCGAGCTGGCGAAGCTGGGAGAGCTGCGGCTCGCGCAGCCGCGCCCATTTGCCTCTGTCGAGATAGAGCATGATTCCCCTGGTGAAGCTGCTTGAAGCTGCGCTCTTCGCGAGCCCGCGCCCGATTCCCGTCGAGGAGTTGAGCGTGCTGGCTCCGGAGGCGAGTCCGGCCGAGGTCGCGTCGGCACTCGACGCGCTGCGCGAGCATTACGATGTGGATGGGCATGGCGTGGAACTCGCGGAGCTGGGCGGCGGCTGGCAGATCCTGACGCGCGCCGAGTACACCGAGGCGATCGAGCGGGCGCAGCTGGCCGCGCGGCCGCAGCGGCTGTCTGCTGCCGCGCTGGAAACGCTGGCCATCATCGCCTATCGTCAGCCGATCGGGCGGACCGAGGTGGAAGAGATTCGCGGCGTCGCCGTGGGCTCGATTCTCAAGTCATTGCAGGAGCGCGCGCTGATCGACGTCGTGGGTCGTGCTGAAGGGTTGGGTCGTCCGCTGCTGTACGGCACCACGCCGCTCTTCCTGGAGCAGTTCGCGCTGCGCCATCTGGAAGAGTTGCCGCGGGCCGACGAGCTGGCGATCGCGTTGCGTCCCTCACCGCAGCCGCTGTGACCGGCCGTCCGCCGCGGCGCACCGGCCCGGCCGGCAAGGGCGCGCCCGCACCGCGCGGCGTCAAGCCGCCGGAACGCCCAGCCGCCAAGGGTACGCGCACGCCGCTCGGCCCCGAGGCCCGTGATCCGCGTAAGCGCGGTCCGCGGAAGCCGCCCGGCGGCGCCGCTGCGCGTCCCGTCGCACCGCTGGCGCCGACGACCGTGAAGACACCCAAGGACGCGCGTGAGTCGATGCGACTGCAGCGCTTCCTGGCGCGCGCCGGCGTGACGTCACGTCGCCAGGCCGAGACGCTGATCACCGAAGGCAAGGTCACGGTGAACGGTGTCGTTGCAACGCTGGGGTCGAGTGTCGATCCGTTGCGCGATGTCGTCGTGATGGGTGGCAACCGCGTGAAGATGTCGGAGACGGTCACGTGGCTCGTGCTGAACAAGCCTGCGGGCGTGGTGACCACGCGCACCGATCCGGAAGGACGTGACACGGTGTTCGATCTCGTGCCGGACGTTCCGGGGCTGACGTACGTCGGACGGCTCGACTACATGACGGATGGGGTACTGGTGATGACCAGCGATGGTCGTGCGGCGCACCTGCTGACGCACCCGAGTCGTGAAGTCTCGCGTACTTATGAGGCGGTCGTGCAAGGGTCGGCGATGGCCGCGCTGGACGAGTTGCAGGAAGGCGTGGAGCTCGATGACGGCCTGGTGCTGGTGGACGCGGCGCACGTCGACAAGCTCGGTCGCAGTAAGTGGCTGCTCACGCTCACGCTGCATGAAGGACGCAATCGCGAAGTGCGGCGCCTGTGTGAAGCCGTCGGCCTCACCGTCGACAAGCTGACGCGTGTGAAGTTCGGGCCGGTTGGCCTCGGTGATCTGGCGCCGGGCAAGTGGCGCCCGCTGTCGGCTACGGAACTGCGGGGCCTCGAAATTCGCGGCGGCGTGCAGAAGTAGGTCGCCGCCGGTGCATCACACAGGTTTCTCTCATTCAGGCTGGAGAACGCGCGCATGACGGCGGTGCCCCTCACGGCGTCGGCTCCTGAGGGAGCGGCGGCGATACAGGCGATCCTGACGGAAGTCGGTCGTCGCGTGGTCGGTCAGGAGACGATGATCGAGCGTCTGCTCATCGGCCTCCTGACGGGTGGCCATGTGCTGCTCGAAGGCGTGCCGGGACTGGCGAAGACGCTGACGGTGCGGACGCTCGCGGAGACGATCCACACGACGTTCCGCCGCATTCAGTTCACGCCCGACCTGCTGCCCGCTGACGTGGTCGGGACGCAGATCTTCGATCAGGCGTCGGGTGAGTTCCGTACCAAGCGCGGACCGATCTTCGCCAACATCGTGCTGGCCGACGAGATCAACCGCGCACCCGCCAAGGTGCAGGCGGCGTTGCTCGAAGCGATGCAGGAGAAGCAGGTGACGATCGGTGGCACGACATATCCGCTCTCCGAGCCGTTTCTCGTGCTCGCGACGCAGAATCCGATCGAGCAGGAGGGCACGTATCCGCTGCCGGAAGCGCAGATCGATCGCTTCATGATGAAGCTGCGCGTGGAGTATCCGTCGCGGGCGGAGGAGAAGGAGATCATGCGCCGCATGGCATCGGGCGTGGAGATTCCCGTCAGTGCGGCCGCCACGCCGCAGACGATTCTCGACGCACGACGTGAGATCGCCGCGCTGCACCTCGACGAGCGAATCATGGACTACATCGTCGAACTGGTGCATGCCACGCGTCTGCCGGGTGAAGTGGGGCTCGCAGCGCTGGCACCGCTGATCGAGTACGGCGCATCGCCACGTGCGACGATCGCGCTGGCACAGGCGTCGCGCGCGCATGCGTACCTGCGCGGTCGCACATTCGTGCTTCCGGATGACGTCAAGGCGATCGCGCCAGACGTGCTCCGTCACCGCGTCGTGACGACGTTCGAGGCCGAGGCGCAGAACGTCACCAGCGATGAACTGGTGCGTCGCATTCTGGCGGCGGTGGCCGCGCCGTGATCTCCCGCTGGCGCCGCTCCGCACCTGCGGTGGCAGCGCCAGTGCCACCGGCCGCGTCGACGCTTGGCGCACCCGCACCGCTCGAGATTCTCGAGCAGGTGCGGCGTCTCGAGCTGCGCATGCAGCGTCTGGTGAACTCGCGCTTTGCCGGCGAGTATCGCTCCGTGTACAAGGGGCAGGGCATGGAGTTTTCGGAAGTGCGCGAGTACCAGCCGGGCGACGAGGTGCGAAGCATCGACTGGAACGTGACCGCGCGCCTGCAGAAGCCATTCGTGAAGCGGTACGTCGAGGAGCGTGAGCTCACCGTGCTGCTGCTGGTGGACTGTTCTGCGTCTGCACACTTCGGCACGCGCACCCGCTTCAAGGACGACGTCGCACTGGAAGTGGCCGCCGTGCTCGGCCTCTCCGCCCTGCGCAACAACGATCGCGTCGGACTGGTGGCGTTCACTGATCGCGTCGAGCATGCGGTGCCGCCGCGCAAGGGACGTCGGCATGGCCTGCGTCTGCTGCGGGATCTGCTGTCGTTGCGGCCCACCGGACTGCGCACGAGCGTGGCGCTGGCGTGTGAACAGGCGGCGCGGCATCTCTCGCACCGGTCGCTGGTGTTCGTCATCTCGGACTGCAACGATCCCGGTGCGGAAGCGGCCCTGCGGCGACTCGCGGCGCGCCACGAGGTGGTGGTGCTGACGGTGGATGACCCGGTGGAGCATGCGCTGCCCGCCGCCGGTGTGCTGGTGCTCGCCGATCCGGAGACGGGCGAGCGCATCGAGATCGACAGCAGCGACTCCGCGTTTCGCGCACGCTACGCCGCTGCGGCCGCCGCCGCCGAAACGCGGCGTGCGGAGATGTTCGCACGGACTGGCGTGACGTCGGTGACCCTGACGACGAATGCGCCGATCGTCGAACCGTTGCTCGAGTTCTTCCGCCGAGCACGGCCCATTCGACGTGGGGCGTGACGTGAGACGTCTGCTGTGCCTGGCGGCATTGCTGGCCGTGTCCACACATGCCGTCGGTGCGCAGGATGCCGACAGCGCTGGCCGCGTGACGTTTCGCGTGCTGCCGGAGACCGTCACCGTTGGTCAGCCCTTTCAGGTGAATCTCCGCGCGGTGCCGACGGCGGGCCGGACGGCCGTTCCTCCACCGGTGCCCGATACCGGCGGCGTGGTCGAGCCGCTCGATCCTGCCGTAGTGACACGCCGTGGCGACACACTGCTCGTCAGGTACCGGCTGATCGCGTGGCAGCCGGGCGTGCTCACGATCCCGCTGGCACCGGTACAGATGACACGCGGACCGAGCGAGGTGTCGGTCGCATCTGACATCCGCGTGGTGGTGGCGTCGGTTCTGCCAACCGATTCGGCCAGTCGCGTACCCAAGCCGCCGCGCGAGTTGTTTGCGGTGGCCACGCCGTGGTGGGCGGAGTGGTGGAAGTGGCTGCTCGGTCTCGTCGCTGCACTCACGGCGATTTTCCTCTGGCACCGCTGGCGGACGCGTGAGCGTCCGGTCGATGAAGACACGACTTCTCCGATCGCGCGCGCCGAAGCGGCGTTTGCGCGGCTCGACGCGCGCAACCTGCCGTCACTCGGCGAGGGCGGCCGGCATGTGTCGCTCGCCACGGAAATCGTCCGGCAGTATCTCGCCGACATCGAACCGTCGTTGTCACTGACGCTGACGAACAGCGAACTGCTGAGCACTGCGCGACGGATGCGGGGGATGCCGCACGTGCGCCTGGCGCAATTGTTGGAGCAATCGGATGTGGTGCGATTCAGCGGCGCGAAAGCGACGCGTGATGCCGTCCGCGACGTGAGCGGTCTGGCGCGCGAGCTGGTGCGTGAGGTGGACGGGGTGCGGTCCTCGATGACGAGTGAGGCAGCCTGATGCTCGCATCGGCGCTCGCATGGCTCGACTCGTGGGGCATCGCGCTCGGCGCGCCGCTGGCGCTGCTCGCCATGCTCGTCCTGCCGGTGGTCTGGTGGGTACGGCGGCGCGCCGCGGTGCAGGCCATGCCTTTTGCGGCGCTGGATGTGGTCGTGCAGGCGAAGCCGCGCGCCAGCCGCGTACGACGTTGGCTCGTTCGCCTGCGCCTCGTGGCGCTGGCGGCCTGCGTCCTGGCGCTCGCACATCCATACGCACGTGGTGGCGCACGGCGCGAAGCGCGCGAAGGCATCGACATCATGCTCGCGTTCGACATTTCGAGTTCCATGCTCGCCGAAGACTTTCAGCCGCAGAACCGACTCGAGGTGGCACGTCATCAGGTGAAGGAGTTCGTGCGACTGCGCGAGTCCGACCGGATCGGTGTGGTGTCGTTCTCGGGCGAGGCGCTGACGCAGGTGCCACTCACTGCGGATCATCAGGTCGTATTGTCGGCGATCGATCAGTTGCAGCCCGGGCAGCTGGAAGACGGCACGGCGATCGGGACTGCCATCGCCACGGCGTCGAACCGGCTGCGCGCGGCGACCGCGTCGTCGAAGGTGCTCGTGCTGCTGACCGACGGTGTCAACAACCGCGGGCAGGTGGACCCGCGGACAGCGGCACGCGCGGCGTCGGCGTTCGGCATCCGCATCTACGCGATCGGTGTCGGCACCGAAGGCATGGCGCCAGTACCAGTGGGCCGCGGGCTGTTCGGTCTGCGCTACGAGACGCAGCGTGTCGAGATCGACGACGCGCTGCTCACCGAAGTGGCGCGCGCCACCGGCGGTCGGTATTTCCGCGCCAAGGATGCCGCAGGTCTGGAGCGTGTCACTCGTGAGATCGACCGGCTGGAGCGCACACCGACGCTGGCGCGTCGCTCGCTGCCGCGTAGTGAGTGGTACGTGTTGCCGGCGTCGATTGCGCTGCTGGCGCTGCTGCTCGAAGCCTGGACGCTGCAACGTCGAGGGCCGATCCCATGACGCTGCTCTTTCCGTTCCTGCAATTCTTCGCGCGGCCGTGGATGCTGTTGCTTGCCGTCGTCGTGGCCTTGGGTGTCGCGACTGTCGGCTGGCGCACCGACGCACGTCGTCGCGCTCGTCTGGCGCGGCTTGGCGATGTGCCCGTCCTCGAACGCCTCGTGCCTCGCCGGATGGCCGGATTGCCGCCGCGGCTTCGCGCCGCACTGCTGGGGACCGCTGCACTTCTGCTGGGCATCGCGCTGGCGGGCCCGCGCTGGGGTGAACGCGCCGAGCGACGGCGCGACGTGGGCGTGGACATCGCGCTGGTGCTCGACGTCTCGGCGTCGATGCTTGCACGTGATGAAGGCGAGGCTTCGCGCCTCGATCGTATGAAGGCCGACGTGCGCCGACTGCTCGCCACCATGCCTGGTGCCCGTGTTGCGCTGATGGTCGTGGCGGGTCGCGCCTATCTGCTCACGCCGCTCACGGCCGATCACGATGCGCTCGAGTTGTTTCTCGATGGGCTCGACCCGTCGATGGTGAGTCAGGGTGGCACCGCGATCGCGGACGGCGTGACGCAGGCCACGCAGATTCTCGGCGTCAGTCAGGATGGTGGTGACCGCGCCCTCGTCGTCATGAGTGACGGCGAAACGTGGGACGATCCGGGCGCGGTGGACGCGGCGGCCAAGGCCGCACATGAGGCGCGGCTGGCGGTGGTGACCGTCGGCTACGGCACCGCACGAGGCGCCACGATTCCGCTGCCGGGGGGAGGACTGAAGCGCGACGCCGACGGCCAGCCGGTGGTGACGCGCGCCAATGCTGAAGTGCTCGCCACGATCGCGCGCATCACCGAGGGTGTCTACGTCGATCCTGTCACGGCTGATCGGCCCGGGCGTGTGCGCGCGTCGCTGCGCCGACTGCGTCAGACGGAGCGCGTGTCGAATGCGGGGACATCGCCGATTCAACGGTACGCGCTGTTCCTCTGGCCCGCATTCGCGCTGCTCCTCGTGGATGCGCTGCTGGCCGAATACACGCGGCGTGTGAGGCCTGCTGTCACTGCAGTGCTGTTGGCCACAGGATTGCTGTCACCTTCGCGCAGCGAGGCGCAGCAGCCCGCAACCAGTTCGGCAGACGGTGTGCAGCTCTTCCGGGCGCGCAAATTCGCCGAGTCGGCGCGCGCGTTCCGGCAGCGCAGCCGGGACGGCGATGGCTCGCTGCGCAACCTGTTCAATCTCGGCACCGCGCTGCTCGAAGCCGATTCCACCGCTGCAGCCATGGAAATGCTCGACCGCGTCGTGACGATCGCTCCGGATGCCGACCTGCGCTACCGGGCGTTGTTCAATCTCGGCCTCGCCAATCTGCGCCGTGCGCGCAGCGCCACGCCGACCGACGCTGCACCGTACTACTCGGCGGCGGTGGCGGCGTACAAGCGCGCGTTGCGCACACGCACGGACGATGCCGATGCGAAGTGGAATCTCGAGCTCGCAATTCGCGAGCAGCAACGCAATGCCGGTGGCGGCGGCGGGGGTGGGGGCGGAGGACAGCAGCCGCCTCCCGAACCTCCTCCCGCCAGCGCGCAGCAGAAGGAACTCGACAAGCAGCGTGCCGATGCGGTGCTGAACAGTGCTGCGCGTGATGAGCGCGACGTGCAGGCGCGGCGTCAGCGTGATGGTCGCCGTCGCGAGGCGAGTGCCGGGAGAGACTGGTGAGTCTCATTCTCGGCGTATTGATGCAGATCGCGGTGTCGGTGCAGGTGGCGGACACGATTCCCGCACGGACCGGTGTGCCCGTCATCGTTCGGGGCACCGTCAACGGCAATACGGCGCCCCGGCTGTCCGTCCCGACTGCGACCGGCGCAACGCTTGCGCAGGTGGCGGAGGTGACGCGTCTTGGCGGTGGTTTCGGGCAGGCGGTCGCCACGCGTGAGGTCCGGTATGTCCTGCGCGCACCAGCGGCAGGAACGGTCGTGGTGTCGCCAGTGGTCGCCACCGTGGGTACGCAGCAGGCGATCAGCGCCGCGCAGCGGATCGTGGTCATCCCACCGCCGAGCAATGCGGTTCCGGCCATCGTGACCCGGGCGCCGATCTCACGGCGCACACTGCTGAACTTCCATTCGCTCGTGACCCGCGACACCGTCTGGGCGGGTGAACAGGTCACGCTGCAGGTGGGTGTCTTCATCGACGACGAACTGCGTGCGCAGCTTCTGCGGAACCCGGAGTATGTCGCGCCGTCGGTGGATGGTGCCGTGGCGTACGATCTGCCCGTGGCCAACGACGCATTGCCCAGTCGTGACGTCGAGGGTGCTCGCTATCGACCGTTCGTGTTTGCACGGGCCCTGTTTCCGCTGCGCGCCGGTATGCTGACGATTCCTCCCGCGCGCCTGGGCTACTCGCTCGGTATGGCCGGGACGATGTTCGGCAAGACGGAGCGGCAGACCGCCGTGACACCATCGCGAAGTGTCGTGGTCCGCGAGCTGCCCGTGGATGGACGACCTGCATCGTTCAACGGCGCTGTCGGTGTGTACAGCGTGACGGCCGCGGTGGAGCGGAGTGGTCGCGTGGGCGATGCCGTGCAACTGAGCGTGACCGTCGCCGGCGTGGGAAATTTGAAACTGCTCCCGGCACCACCGCTGCAGATTCCGGGTGTGACGATCAATGCCTCGGGCGAGAGCATCGTCGTCGACAGCACCGACCTGTTGATTCGTGGCAGCAAGACCTTCCGGTTTCTGCTGACACCGTCACGCGATGGTGACATCCCACTCGGTGACTTGCGGTACGCGTACTTCAACCCGGTGCGATCGCAGTACGATGAAGTGATCGTGCCGCTTGGCTCGTTGCGCGTGGCGGCAGGCGTGTCGGTGGCCGCCGACGCGGAGGCCGATGCGGTGCCATCGCTGCCGCTGGATCGGTGGCAGGCAGCGCGATCGGAGGACGTGACGGAGCGCTGGTGGTTCCGCCTCCTGTTCGTGCTGCTCGGCGCGCCGTGGGCAGCGCTCATCGGTCGGCGTGTCGTACGCGCGTTGCCGCGAAAGGCGCCGCGCGAACGACGGAAGCAGCCGCGCGGAGGAAGTGTGGTGGAGGTCATCGACGCCGGTACCCTGCGCCGCAACTTCATCCGCGCGCTCGCGCCGATGGTGCAACTGCGCGCGGATGAACCGTTCGTGGTGGATGACGTCGTGCGGCGGCTGCGTCGAGCCGGTGCGAGCACCGATGCGGCCGAGGCGGCAGGGGCGCTGCTGCGCCGCCTGGACAAGACGACGTTCGGTGCCGCGCACGATCTCGATGCCGCCACGCTTCGCACACTGGAAAGCGAAGCCGATGCGATGACGGCGCAATTGCACGGCGAAATGTCCACCAGGGTTCGAGAACGTCTGCGACCGGTGGCGCGGAGCGTGGCGTTGCTGCTGTCGACCGCCGCGTTGCTCACGGCGCAGCCAGCGGCGTTCACACGAGGCACGGCGGCGTACGAGGCGCGACGGTTCACCGAGGCTGCGGCTGCCTTTGCGACCGCCGCTGCCGAGGTACCTGCAAGCGCGTCGGCGTGGTCGAATCTGGGTACGGCGCACTGGATGCGCGCCGATACTGCCGGTGCGATTCTCGCCTGGCAGCGTGCGGCACGTTTGTCGCCGCACGGCACGACGGCGCGTGGCATGCTGCAGCGTCATGGCCTCACCGGCGACGTCCGGGCGTCCATCGTTCCTGTCACGCCGAACGTGGCATGGTGGATCCTGCTCGGCGTGACCGGAGTGCTGTCGGTGGCCGGGGCCGTGTGGCGCTGGCGTAATCGTGCGATCAGCAACGGCGCCCTGTTCGGCGCGGCGTTGCTGGTCTCGATTTGCGCACTGTTGTCGGTGGTGGCACAACGCTCGGCCAGCGCTGACGGCATGGTGGTGATTCGTCGCGACGTGGCGTTGCGCACGGAGCCCGTCCTCGCTGGGGAGGCCGGATCACGCGCGCGCGCCGGCGAGCTGGCGACGGTGCGTGAGGCGCGCGGCTCGTGGCGACTGCTCGAGGTGAGCGCTGGTCGCACCGGCTGGGTGGAGTCCGACGCCTTGCAGTCGCTGGCGCTTGACGACGGGCGTGAGGTCGCGCTGGCAGAGGTGCGGTTCGCCAGCGATGGCCCGGCTCCGTAGCTTTCGTCCATGTCCCGTATCGCCATCCTTGACTCCGCCGTCGCTGACCAGATCGCCGCCGGCGAGGTGGTCGAGCGGCCAGCGTCGATCGTCAAGGAACTGATCGAGAACGCGTTCGACGCCGGCGCGACCGAGATCGGCGTCGAGATCGAGGATGGCGGCAAGGGCATGATCCGCATTCGTGACGACGGCGTGGGTATGTCGCCCGCCGAGGCGGCGCTGGCGCTCGCACGACATGCCACGTCGAAGATCCGGTCGGCGGATGATCTCGTCGGGGTTGCGACCTTCGGCTTTCGCGGCGAGGCATTGCCGGCCATCGCGTCGGTCTCGCGGCTGGTGCTCGAGACATCGGAGTCCGATGGTGCCGGAACGCGCGTGACCGTGGTGCAGGGCGTTCGCGTCAGCACGGAACCCATCGCCCGTCGGCGTGGCACGACGATCACCGTCACGGAGCTGTTCCACGCCGTGCCGGCTCGCCGCAAGTTCCTGAAGAGTGCACGTGGTGAATGGCGCGCCATCGCGGAGCTGCTGGCGACGGTCGCGCTGGTGCGTCGCGAGGCGCGCATCACGGCCTCGCACGACGGAAAGACGGCGTTCACAGCGGTGCCGGCGCGCACGTGGCGCGAGCGGCTGGCCAGTGTGTGGGCCGGCGTGACTGCGACCAGCATGATCGAAGTGGACGACGTGCAGGGGGTGGTGCTCGTGCGTGGACTGGTGGAGCAACCGGCCAACGTGGGGCTCAGTGCGCGTCGTGTGTTCCTGATGGTGAACGGTCGCGCGATCCGCGACACCGGCATCGTGCGTGCGGCGGAAGCAGCGTACCTCTCCACCATTCCGTCGGGCACGCGTCCGTCGCTCGCACTCGACATCCGCCTTCCGGGCGACGCCGTCGATGTGAACGTGCATCCGGCAAAGGCGGAAGTTCGCTTTCATGACCGGTGGGGTATCGAGCGCGTGGTGGAAGGCGCGGTGCGACGTGCGATCGGTGCGGCCGCCGCAGCGCCGTTGTTCGCCTCACGCTTCGGTGGTGAGCGGACCTGGTCTCCTGCGGCACCGGGTGCCGACGTAGGCCTGCTGCGGAGCACCCCCGACGCGCCGCCGCTGTTCGCGCCGCACGTGGCGGCGGAATACGGCGAAGCGGCCGCGCAGGTCGTCGATGACACGGCGCCCTCCGCTTCACCGCCGCTGCGCGACACCAGCGATGAGATCGAGATTCCGCCGCTGCTTCAGCTGCGCCGGACGTATCTGTTGTTCGAACGTGATGATGGCGTCGTCCTGATCGACCAGCATTCAGCGCACGAACGGGTGTTGTACGAAAAGCTCATGTCGAAGATGCTCGGCGGATCGGCGGTGGTGCAGACACTGCTGTTTCCGCTCACGCTCCATCTGACGCCTGCCGAGGCAGACGCGTTCGAGTCACATCGCGACGCGTTCGACATGCTGGGCTTCGGCATCGAGGGGTTCGGCGGGCAGACGCTGGTAGTGCAGAGCGTACCGATGCCACATCAACGGTTCGACGCCGAGCGCGCGCTGCGCGAGACGCTCGCGTCGCTCGCCGGTGATCGCATTGCAAGCACCGCCACGCGGCACGAACGGCTCGCGATGACCGTCGCATGCAAGGCAGCGGTGAAGGCCGGCGACCCGTTGTCGGTCAGCGAGATGCGCGCCTTGTTTGCCGACCTCGCGCGGACCACGCTTCCGGCGCACGACGTGCATGGCCGCGCCACCATCGTGCAGCTCAGCTGGGACGAACTCGAGCGGCGGTTCGGGCGTGCGTGACGTAGCCGTGATCTGCGGGCCGACGGCGGCCGGGAAGTCCGCCATCGCGATGGCGCTCGCGGAGCGCGCCGGCGCGGTGCTCATCAGTGCCGACTCCCGGCAGGTGTATCGCCGCTTCGACATCGGGACGGCGAAGCCCAGCCTCGCTGAGCGGAGCGCGGTGGTGCATCGCGGGATCGACGTCGTCGATCCGACGGAGCGCTACTCGGCCGCGCAGTGGTGCGAGAGTGCGCTGCAGCGGATCTCCGAGGCCGATGCAGCGGGTCAGCCGGTGATCGTGGTGGGGGGCACCGGCTTCTACCTCCGTGCGCTCGACGAACCGCTCTTCGAGTCGCCGCCTCTGGATGCCGCCACCCGTGACGACGTGCGTTCGCGACTCGATGCACTCGACACGTTCTCGCTGCGGGAGCGCTGCGCGCTGGTCGACCCGCCGCGTGCGCACCTCGGACGCGTGCAGCTGCTGCGCGCGCTCGAAGTGCACGAGATCACCGGACGTCCGCTGAGTGCGTGGCAGGTGGAGGGCGCGCGGGCGCCTGTCGTGGTGCCGCACTACCTGCTGGTGGATCCGGGCGAGCAGCTGCGCGATCGGATTGCCACACGCGTGATGCAGATGCTCGACGCGGGGTGGGAGGCCGAGGTGCAGGCGCTGGCAGACGGCGTGCCGCCAGATGCGCCAGCGTGGAACGCCTGTGGATACGCGGTGCTGCGCGCCGCGCAGTCCGGCACCATGACGCGGACTGACGCCGTCGAGCGCACCATCATCGACACGCGCCAGTACGCCAAGCGGCAGCGCACCTGGTTCCGGCATCAGTTGCCGGCTGCACGTGTGACTTCGCTCGATCCGACCGCGCCCGATGCAGGGGCGCGCGCGTTGGACTGGTTCGAATCCGTTTCCCTGTCGGAGCACCTGTGAGAATCGGCATCACCTGCTATCCCACGTACGGTGGGTCCGGCGCGATGGCCACGGAACTCGGCATCGCTCTCGCCGCGCGTGGCCACGAGATTCACTTCATCACGTACGCACAGCCATTCCGGCTGCCGGCGTTCCTGCCGCGCGTCTTCTTCCATGAAGTGGATGTCGGACGGTATCCGTTGTTCGAGTATCCGCCGTACGATCTGGCGCTCGCCGTGCGCATGCACGAGGTGGTGCGGAGCGCCAAACTCGACGTGCTGCACTGTCACTACGCCATTCCGCATGCGACGAGTGCGTGGATTGCGCGCGAGATGCTGCGCGAGACCGGTGATGACGTCGCCGTCGTGACGACACTCCACGGCACCGACATCACCATCGTCGGGCAGGATCCGTCGTACTGGGCCATCACGAAGTTCTCGATCGAGAAAGCCGATCGCATCACGGCCGTATCGGAGCACCTGCAGCGCGAGACGGTCAATGCCTTCGGCTGCACCGGGTGCTCGGTGGAGGTCATCCACAACTTCATCGACCCCTCGGTCTATGATCGCACGCGGTACCCGAAGGCGTTGAGCGGAATGGTGGCGTCGCCGGGCAAGGTGCTCATGCACATCAGCAACTTCCGCGCAGTGAAGCGGACGGTCGACGTGATTCGGATCTTCGCGAAAGTCTCGGCGGCGCTCGAATCCACGCTCGTCATGGTCGGTGACGGTCCTGATCGTGGA
This sequence comes from Gemmatimonadaceae bacterium, assembly GCA_043788935.1. Taxonomy (GTDB): domain Bacteria; phylum Gemmatimonadota; class Gemmatimonadetes; order Gemmatimonadales; family Gemmatimonadaceae; genus JACMLX01. Next base: position 20,405 of record JAYWIJ010000171.1, read on the forward strand.
CTCGCACAGGATGAGGCACGGGCGCTCGGCGTAGCGGATCGCGTGCAGTTCCTGGGACGGATCGAGAACGTCGCGCCGTTGTTGTCGAGCGCTGATCTCTTTCTGCTGCCGTCGGACAACGAATCGTTCGGTCTGTCCGCGCTCGAGGCGCTGGCCTGCGGCGTTCCCGTCGTCGCGTCGAACGCGGGCGGCATTCCCGAGGTGATCCGGGAAGGGGTGACGGGTGCGCTCCGGCGCGTCGGCGATACCGACGCGATGGCGGCGGCGGCCATCGCCATTCTTGCCGATGATGCGGCGTGGCAACACATGAGTGACGCCGCAGCCGCCGATGCCCGCCAGCGCTTCAGCGAAGCACGTATCATTGGCCAGTACGAAGCCACCTATGAAGATGCACTGGCTGTCGCGGCGTCACGCCGGCGGACGCGTGCCCATGCGGCTGCTGCGGTGGCTGGTACCCCGATGAAATAGTCGTCCTGCCGCGCCTTCCGGCCTGGCGGATCCTCTCGCGTCTCACGTCGTCATCATGAACGTTTTTCAGGCGCTGGTTCTCGGCATCGTGCAGGGACTGGCCGAGTTTCTTCCGATCAGTTCGTCCGCGCATCTCAGTCTCGTACCGTACATCTTCGGCTGGGAAGATCCGGGGCTCGCCTTCGATGTGGCGCTGCATCTTGGCACACTGGCCGCCGTGCTCTGGTATTTCCGGCAGCAGTGGATCGATCTCACGAAGGCGGGATTCCAGATCATCCGCACGCAGCGTGTGCAGACAGAGGATGAGTGGCGTGCCGTCTACATCGTGATCGCCACGATTCCCGGCGCGATCGGGGGCCTGCTGCTGCAGGACTACGCCGAGACCGTCTTCCGGAATCCGTTGATCACGGCCTGTACGCTGATCGTGCTCGGCATTTTGCTCTGGGCGGCCGACCGGTTCGCGCCGCAGATCCGGACGCTGCGTGAGTTCCGCTGGATCGATGCGCTGCTCGTCGGGCTCGCGCAGGTGCTCGCGCTGATCCCGGGTGTGTCGCGCTCCGGATCCACGATGACGGCAGGTCGTGCACTGGGATTTGATCGCACCAGTGCCGCGACGTTCAGCTTCCTGATGTCGATGCCGATCACGGCGGCTGCTGCCGTGGTGAAGGTGCCCGAAGCGCTTCGCGAAGGGGTGACCATGCCGATCGTCGTTGGCATCATCGCCTCCGGTGTCAGTGGGTGGCTCGCGATCTCCGTGCTGCTCAAGTACGTCTCGAGCAAGAGCTTCGGGGTATTCGCCGTGTACCGTGTGGCGCTTGGGCTGCTGATCCTCGCGCTGATCTACACTCGGCAGCGATGACTCCAGGCCACGAGACGCTGCTCACGTACGATGGCGTCGCCGTGCCCGAGCTCTGCGCGCGCGCGGGTGCCACGCACGTCGTGGCGCTCGAGCGTTGCGGCAGCACGATGGATGTCGCACATGAACAGGCGGCGGCTGGCGCACCGCATGGCACCGTGATCGTCGCCGAGCAGCAGGAAGCAGGGCGCGGGCGGACAGGGAAGTCGTGGGTCTCGCCGGCCGGGGCAGGCGTGTGGGCAAGTGTCCTGCTCAGGCCAGGGAACGCCGGTCAGGGTGGCGTGCTCTCCCTGCGCGTCGGACTCGAACTGGCGGAGCGGCTCGATGCGTTTGCGTCGTCGCCCGTGCAGTTGAAATGGCCGAATGATCTCTTCGTCGAAGGTCGCAAGCTGGCCGGAATTCTCACCGAGGCGCGGTGGCGCGGCGACCAGACTGATTGGATCGTCGTCGGCGTCGGTGTGAATGTGCGGCTACCGGCACCGGACGTGGCGGCAGCGTCACTCGGTGCGACGGCGAGCTGCGCGGAGGTGCTCGTCGCGGTGGTGCAGGCGGTACTGAGTGCGGGTGTTGCACCGAGCGCGTTGTCGGATGACGAGATGCGGCGCTACGCCGAACGGGATCTGACCGTGGATCGCGACATCGTCGCGCCGCTCGTCGGCACCGTGCTGGGAATCACCCGCGGCGGTGGCCTGCGCGTGCACTCGGGCGTTGGCGAGGCAGTGGCAGTTGCGGGCTCCCTGGTGTTCCGATTCTCTGACGGAGCTGTCTGATGCTGCTCGTATGCGATGTGGGAAACACGGAGACCACGCTTGGTGTCGCCGACGGCGACCGGATCGTGGCGCACTGGCGCATCATGACGAGTGCGTCGCGCACGCCGCACGAGTTCGCGCTCGTGCTGCGGTCGCTGCTCGATCTCGACGGGTTGGCGCATGAGCGAATCAGTGGGGCGGCACTCGGATCCGTCGTGCCGGCGATCACGTCGCCACTCGCGGAGGGTATCCGTCTCGCCTTCGACGTGACTGCGCTCACGGTCGACGCGAACAGTGCGCTGCCGATCACTCTCGACGTCGAAGAGCCGCAGACCGTCGGTGCGGATCGCATCATCAACACGCTGGCCGCGAGCCGACTGTATGCCGCCGACTGCATCGTCGTCGATCTCGGTACCGCCACCACCTACGATTGCATCACACGCGACGGTGTCTTTCTGGGCGGCGTGATCGCGCCCGGCGTGCTGACGTCGCTCGAGACACTCACGCGTCGCACCTCCAAGCTGCCGGCCACCGAGCTGCGTGCGCCCACCCATGTGCTGGGTCGCCGGACGGAGGAGTGCATCCGTTCCGGCGTCGTATTCGGGGCGGTGGACGCCATCACCGGCATCGTCGGGCGTCTCACGGCGGAGTGGCCGACCGGGCGGGTTCCGATCGTGATCGGCACGGGCGGCCTGGCGGCGATGCTCCAGCCATACTGCCCGGCACTGGCGATCGTGGACCCGGATCTGACGCTCAAGGGCCTCCGGATGGCTTACGACTTCCTCACGGACGTGCCGCGTCCGTAGCTGGGGATGCCGGTCGGGCCACGTCGCCACGGTGTCTGCCAAGTCACTGCGGTGTAACGACTTGCCGCAAGTCACCTGCCGCGGCGACACTGGTGTGCGCGACGCTTGACGCCCTGTTGCCGCTGACTACCTTTCGGTTGTTAGCAGTCAAAGGGTTCGACTGCTAACAAGGCGCGCGTGCACTGGTCCGCGCGTTCACAGAAGTCACACGTCAGGTCTGGAGGAAGGACAATGACCACCAATAGTGCCATCGGCGCCAAGGTGACCCCGTTGGCCGATCGCGTTGTCGTGAAGCCGCTCGAAGAAGCGGAGCAGATGCGCGGTGGGCTGTACATCCCCGACACCGCGAAGGAGAAGCCCCAGCAGGGCGAGATCGTCGCCGTGGGCCCGGGCAAGTACGAAGACGGCAAGCTGGCCCCGATGACCGTGAAGGTCGGCGACCGTGTGTTGTACGGCAAGTACAGCGGCACCGAAGTCACGATCGAGGGCGAGAACGTGCTCATTCTCCGCGAGTCAGATGTACTCGCGGTGCTCGCCTAATCGCTTTCGAGGATAGAACCGATGGCTGCCAAGGAACTGCATTTCAACGTTGATGCGCGCGCTGCCCTGAAGCGCGGCGTCGATCAGCTGGCTGACGCTGTGAAGGTGACCCTCGGCCCCAAGGGCCGGAACGTCGTCATCGACAAGAAGTTTGGCGCCCCGACCGTGACCAAGGACGGCGTCACCGTGGCCAAGGAAATCGAGCTCTCCGATCCGCTCGAGAACATGGGCGCGCAGATGCTGAAGGAAGTCGCCACGAAGACCAGCGACAACGCGGGCGACGGCACCACGACGGCCACCGTCCTGGCGCAGGCGATCTTCCGTGAAGGCCTGAAGAACGTGACGGCCGGCGTGAACCCGATGGCGCTCAAGCGCGGCATCGACAAGGCCGTCACGGCCATCGTCGAAGAACTGAAGCGCATTTCCGTGCCGACCAACGGTCGCCTGGAAATCGCACAGGTCGCGTCGATCTCGGCCAATAACGACAAGGAAATCGGCGAGCTGATCGCCAGCGCGATGGAGAAGGTCGGCAAGGACGGCGTCATCACCGTCGAAGAGGCCAAGGGTCTCGAGACGACGCTGGAGACGGTGGACGGCATGCAGTTCGACCGCGGCTACGTCTCGCCGTACTTCGTCACCGATCCGGAGAAGATGGAAGCCGTCCTCGAAGACGCCTTCATCCTGATCCACGACAAGAAGATCAGCGCCATGAAGGAGCTCCTCCCGGTGCTCGAGAAGGTTGCCCAGACGGGCAAGCCGCTCATGATCATCGCCGAGGACATCGAAGGTGAGGCGCTTGCCACGCTCGTCGTGAACAAGCTCCGTGGCACGCTGAAGATCGCCGCCGTCAAGGCGCCGGGCTTCGGTGACCGCCGCAAGGCGATGCTGCAGGACATCGCGGTGCTGACCGCCGGCAACGTCATTTCCGACGAAGTGGGCTTCAAGCTCGAGAACGCGACGCTCGCCGACCTCGGTCGTGCCAAGCGCATCGTCGTCGACAAGGACAACACCACGATCATCGACGGCGCTGGCGACAGCGAGCAGATCAAGGGTCGTGAGAAGGAAATCCGCGCCGCGATCGAGAAGAGCACCTCCGATTACGACAAGGAAAAGCTCCAGGAGCGTCTCGCCAAGCTCTCCGGTGGCGTGGCCGTCGTGAACGTCGGCGCCGCAACGGAAGCCGAGATGAAGGAGAAGAAGGCCCGCGTCGAGGACGCGCTGCACGCCACGCGTGCCGCCGTCGAAGAGGGCATCGTCCCGGGCGGCGGTGTCGCCCTGATCCGCGCCCAGAAGGCGCTGGTCAACTTCAAGCTCGACGATGCGGAAGAGAACATCGGCGTCGCGATCATCCGTCGCGCCATCGAAGAGCCGATCCGCATGATCGTCCAGAACGCCGGTGGTGAAGGTTCCATCGTCGTCGAGAAGGTGAAGGCCGCCGAGTCGAACACGTTCGGCTACAACGCCCTCACGGACACGTACGAAGACCTCGTGCAGGCCGGCGTCATCGACCCGACCAAGGTCACCCGGACCGCGCTGCAGAATGCAGCGTCGATCTCGGGCCTCCTCCTCACGACCGAAGCATTGATCGTCGAGAAGAAGGAAAACGCACCGTCGGCCCCGGCTGGTGGCGGCGGCGGCATGGGCGGCATGTACTAAGGTTCTTCGAGCGGAGTGAACGACGGGGCGGTGCATCACAGGATGCGCCGCCCCGTCGTGTTTACAGAGGCGTGTCGTCAGACCTGCGATCGTCAGTGAGCGACGTCGCTCGCGGGCTGTACGATGGTGGACAGCGTGTCAGCCAGCGCCTGCAGTGCAGGGACCGTCGCAGCGCTGATGCCACGAGGCGATTCGCCGATCATGTGAGTGTGCCGACGCAACGTCGTGACGTCACGCTCCGTCACCCAGAATTGGTCCCAGTCATCCTCGCCCTGATCATCGGCGAACGATGCCAGCCGATCGGCAAGTGCGGCCAGATCGAAGAGCGCTCCTCGATCGGTCTCACTGCCGTCGCCTGTACGCGCTGCGCCGCTGCCGCGCAGCGCGCGCGTCGCATCACGCAACGCCGCGATGCCATCCAGCATGCACCGGCGGCGATCGACCTTCTGGTGCGTCAGGACGCGTTCCCCGTGGCGACGTCGTGTACGGCGCCAAGACAGGCGCGCATGCCGTCGCTCATCGCGACCTGACGACGACCCATGACGCGCGCTGCGGTCTTGAGGAAGCGCGCACGATCGTAGATCTCGCCGTGTGACCCCCACGCGAACGGAGCCATCACGTTCGGCACGACATCGTCACTGATCACGTTGGCGCCGGCACCGATGCAGCTGCCCGTCGTGAGCCGCGTGAGGATGCCGGTCTTTGCGTGATCGCCGAAAATCGATCCGAGGAACTGCAGCCCGGTGTCAACGCCGGCGAAGGACACGGCGCCATACGTGTTCTTGAGGTTCGACGTCACCGTGCCCGCACCAAGGTTGGTCCATCGGCCGAGATAGCTGTGGCCGAGAAATCCGTCGTGGCCCTTGTTGGCGTGACCGCAGACGATGCTGGTGGACGCTTCACCACTCACCTTGCAGTGATCACCGATCGACATCGTGTGCCCGCTGCCGGTCACCCACGTCGAATGTGCGCCGAGCACGAACGGGCCGGTCAGGCGCGAGAAGCTGCGCACCACCGCATGCTCACCGATGATGATCGCGCCCTGCGTGGCATCCAGCACGACGAACGGCTCGATGACCGCGCTGTCCGCGATGCGCACCGGATGCTCACCGATGACGCGCACGTCGTCAGGCAGCGCGCGCGACGGCAGCGATGTCATGGCAATTGCGGAGGCGTCGGCCGCCAGCATCGCCGGCAGGTGACCGATGAGGTCCCACGCATTGTTCAGCATCCACCCGTCGAGCGCCACCGGCGATGTACCGGCTGCGATGCCCTCCGCTCGCAGTCGCGCCACGGTCGTCGCTTCACGCAGCACCGTGGCGACGACCGTTGCGCCGTGCGTGAGGCAGTCGGCGCCACCGAGATCACCCTGCAGCAGAGCGGGTGCGAAGCGGCTCAGTGCGACGACGCTTCGGGCGTCGAGTATCGCATCGTCGGAGAGGATCGGCAGTGAGCCGGGTTCCTCGAATCCGCCGAGGCGCGTGGCCGCGATCGTACTGGTGACCGGAAGATCGAGCGCAATGGCCCACCGCTCGCGCACGAGCTTCGCGCCCGCCCGCACCTCGGCCAGTGGTCGGGCGGTGGTGACGGGCGCGAGCGCGTCCGACGCCGGCGCACCGACGTCGTGGTCGAGCAGGATGACGACGCTCACCCGCGATCCTTCAGTCGCGACGGCAGCGCATCGATCAGCGTCTTCAGGTCGGCGGCATGCTCCTGTGTCGTGACGACGGTGAGCCCGTCGATCGCGACGACGACGAGATCGGAGACGCCGTACAGCACGACGCTCTGTGCCCCGTCGGCGTGCACGACGTTGCCGTGGGCCATGACCGGTGTCACGTCACCATGCAGTGCGTTGCCGGCCGCATCACCGGGGCGCACGCGGCGCAGCGCAGCCCATGTGCCGACGTCATCCCAGCCGAACGCACCCGGCACGACGAAGACGCGGTCGCTGCGTTCCAGTACACCGACGTCCACGCTGATCGACTGCACGGCGCCGAAGAAGCCTTCCAGCGTCGTCTCCGCATTGGCGCGCGAGACTTCGGGGCAGTGTGCCTCGACTTCCTTGAGGAAGCGTGACGCGCGCCACACGAAGATGCCCGAGTTCCAGAGACACCCGCCGGCGATCAGTTCGCGGGCGCGGACACGATCCGGCTTTTCGAGGAACCGGGCGACGCGGAACGCCACCTGACCGGCGCGCTCGCCGGGTTCGATGTAGCCGAATCCGGGATCCGGACGCGTTGGCGTCACGCCGACCGTCACCAGCGCATCGTTCGCCTCCGCCACGTTGGCGGCGCGGAGCAGTGCGTTCCGGAAGCCGTCGGGATCGCCGATGGCCCAGTCGGCGTGCACCGACAACATGATGGCCGACGGATCGCGGGCTTCGATGATCTTTGCCGCCCAGGCCAGCGCGGCGGCGGTGCCGGCGGGGTGCGGCTCGCAGATGATGTTGGCGGCGGGCACTTCCGGCAGCATCGCGGCAATGGCCGGCTGCAGGGTGGCGTTGGTCAGGATCAGCATCCGCTCGCCGGGCGCCAGCGGCAGGAGGCGATCCACCGCGTCGCGCAGCATCGGCTGGCCGGTCACGAGCGGGAGCAGCTGCTTGGGCAGCGCCGGGGTGCTGATCGGCCAGAAGCGTGAACCGACGCCACCGGCGAGAATGACAGTCCAGAGCGACATGATGTGTATTGGGGAAACAGTTGCGTCAGGGACGCGTCCGGTGGCCCCGAGGTATCAGGCCAGCGAGGCGATGTGCTGGCGGAGGCGTCGGAGTTCGCCGAGCAGGGGCGGCAGCGCTGCGGTGGGACGCGCCAGTACCACCAGCAGTGCATCCTCGCTCATGGCGGAAATGATGGCGATCGTGCCGGGGAACTCGAGCACCGCGGTCTGGAGCTGTCCCGCACGGGCTGCCTTGCCCAGTGCGTCGGCGGCTGTGAAGACCGCCGGCGAGTGCGCCGCCACCTGTTCGCCGTCCAGATACGACACCGTATCCCCATCGACCAGCAGGCCGTCGCGACCGAGAACGATCGCAGCTTCGACGCCGTCGCGGTTGCGCACGACATCGACCAGGTCACGGATACTTGCCATGGGGACGGTGTAAGGAAGTGGAAATTGTCCAACTCTCGGCGCTGCAATCGCTTGAAGAGCTCCCGCCGCTCCGGTATTCTACCATCCGCACCCTGCCGTGTCACCCCGCATCCACTGCTGCATGCCCCGTGTCTTTCGCGCGACGTCCTTCCTGGCGCTGGCCGTCTGCGCCGTCGCCGCCGCCTCCTGCGGGGACCCGTTCCGGATCACGGCACCGTTCCCGACCGTTCCCGACAGCTTCAGCGTCAGCGCGCTGACGAACACCCCCGTCACGGCTCGGACTCTGTGGCGCATGGCGGCATTCGCACGCTACCGGCTCGACTCGGTGGGCGCGCCGTTCGATCTGGGCTTCGATCTGGGCCCCGCGGGTGAAATCACCGTCTATCCGGCACGCACGATCGCGAAGTCACCACCCGGTACGCTGGCGCCGGCGCCGCTCGTCGGACTGCTCGTGAGCACCACTGCCTATGCGACGGCAGACCGCGCGCCTGAGACCGGCTACCGCTCCGACACCGCCACGGTCATCACCCGCGGCCAGACGGTGTTCGTGCGCAGCAGCTCCGATTTCTGCCAGACGCAGAATACCGGCGGCACGCTGCTCTATGCGAAGTTCGTCGTGGACAGCATCAACCTGCCGGCGCGCCTGCTGTACGTGCGCGTCACCGTCCAGCCCAGTTGCAACTTCCGGTCGTTCGCGACCGGCGTTCCCACGTTCTGATCCATGCATGATCTCAGGCTCGTTCGCGAGCAGCTGCATCTGCTGCGCGACGGCTTTGCGCGTCGCGGCAAGCTCGACACGCTCGGGCCGATGCTCGACCGTCTGGAAAACCTCGAGAAGGAACGTCGGGCGCTCATCACGGCCGTCGAGGAGCGGAAGGCACGTCGCAATCTCCTGACGCAGGACGTCGCGCAGAAGAAGCGCGCCGGTGACGCCGCAACCGAACAGGTGGCCGAGAGCCGGTCGATCGGCGCGGAAATCTCGCGCCTCGAAGCCGACCTGTCCGCAACCGAGAGCACCGTCGAAGGGCTGATGCTCGAGCTGCCGAACATCACCCGCGACGGCGTGCCGGCTGGCGATGAGACGCACAACGCGGTGGTGCGCGAATGGGGCACCCCGCGCACTGGCGACGCAGTGAAGCCGCACTGGGATGTCGCCGGTGACATGGGCATTCTGGATCTCGCGCGCGGTGCCAAGATCAGCGGCTCCGGGTTCATCGTCTACCGCGGACTCGGCGCGAAGCTCGTGCGGGCGTTGATCAACCTGATGCTCGACACGCACACGTCGGAGCACGGTTATGAGGAGACATGGGTCCCGCTCGTGGTCAATCGCGCGTCGATGACCGGCACGGGACAGCTGCCGAAGTTCGAGGACGACATGTACGCGTTGCAGGGTGACGAAGGGTTCCTCATCCCCACGGCAGAAGTGCCCGTGACGAACCTCTACCGCGACGAAATTCTCGATGTTGCCGAACTGCCGAAGGCGTTGACGGCATACAGCGCCTGTTTCCGAAAGGAAGCCGGCGCCGCAGGGAAGGACACACGTGGTCTCCTGCGCGTCCACGAGTTCGACAAGGTCGAACTCGTGCGCTACGCCGCACCGGACGATTCGCTGGCGGAACTGGAGCGGCTCACCGCACACGCCGAAGCGATTCTGCAAAAGCTTGAGTTGCCGTATCGCGTGCTGCTCCTGGCCGCCGGTGACACCGGCTTCTCGAGCAGCATGACGTACGACCTCGAAGTCTGGGCGCCGGGGGTGGGCAGGTGGCTTGAAGTATCGAGTTGCTCCAATTTCGGCGAGTTCCAGGCGCGGCGAATGAACATCCGTTACCGCCCCGCCGCCGGCGAGAAGCCGCGCTTCGTGCACACGCTCAACGGCTCCGGTCTGGCGTTGCCACGCATCATCGCCGCGCTGCTGGAGCATGGCCAGCAGCCGGACGGCAGCGTGACGATTCCGGCGGCGCTGCAGCCCTATCTGGGCACGGCCCGGCTGGGTTGATGCGCGCACGGCGCATTGCGCCCGTGCTCTTTCTGGCCATCGGCGTCGTCTCGCTGCTGGTCTGGTGGCTGGTCTACACACAGCGTGTCGTCGCCGACCTCCGCCGCGAGGCGGCACGCTCGTCGCAGATGTATGCGCGTGTCTATCAGGCGCTGAGTCAGGAAGGCGACGACGGCACGTCGGCGCTGCTCGATCTGTCGCGATACATCCGTCAGGCCGGTGTCCCCGTGATCGTCACCAACGCCGCCGGCGTGCCCACGGCAACTGCCAACCTGCCGTTCGAGGCACCGATCGAATCACCGCAGGTGCGCCAGTACGTCGCCGTGCTGGACAAGGCGAATCCGCCGATCAGTCAGCCCGGGCTCGGCAATGTGCATTTTGGCGACACCCCGCTTGTGGAAGGGCTGCGCGTGGTGCCGATCATCACCGTCGTCACGCTCGGCCTGTTCCTCCTCGCCGGCGTGTACGCGCTCGTGACGCGTGGACGCGCCGAGCGTGAGCGCGTGTTCGCCGGCATGGCACGCGAGGCGGCGCATCAGCTGGGCACACCGCTGACGGCGCTCGCCGGGTGGGTGGAATTGCTCTCCGAACGTGGTGGCGGCGCAGACAGCACCACGGAGACCGCCGTTGGTCACATGCGCGGCGATCTCGATCGGCTCGAGCGCGTGGCGCACCGCTTCGAACGGATTGGTCGTCCCGCGCAGCGCGATCGGGTGGACGTGCGCGAGATCGTCTTCCGCGTTGCCGCGTACTTTCGCGCACGCGTCCCGACGCTCACGCACTCCGTCAGTATCACCGCCAGCCTGCCCGACGACCCGCTCCACGTGGAAGGTGACGCCGTGCTGCTGGAGTGGGCGCTGGAATCGCTCGTGCGCAATGCCATCGACGCGCTCGCGGGGCGCGGTGGCAGTGTGGATCTCCTCGTCCAGCCACTGCCCGAAGGCGGCGCACGCGTCGTGGTGGCGGACGACGGCCCTGGTGTGCCACGTGAGTTGCGCAACGAGATTTTCAAGGCCGGGTTCACCACGAAGCCGCGTGGCTGGGGCATCGGCCTTGCGCTGGCGCGGCGGATCATCATGGACAATCACGGCGGTCGCCTGACGCTGATGCCGTCGGATCGGGGCGCGGCATTCGAGATTATGTTGGAGCGATGACGGACACTGCAGCTTCACCTCTCGCCGGCCTGAACCGCGGCCAGTACGACGCGGTCATGCACACGCACGGCCCATTGCTGGTGCTCGCCGGCGCTGGCTCGGGCAAGACCCGCGTGCTCACCACGCGTATCGCCCGGTTGATCGAGGCGGAGAACGTACCGTCGCACCAGATCCTGGCGGTCACGTTCACCAACAAGGCCGCCGGCGAGATGCGCGACCGCATCGGCAAGTTGATCGGCGGTACGCCGCAGGGCATGTGGGTCGGCACGTTCCACGCGATCGGTGCGCGCCTGCTGCGACGCGACGCGGATCGTCTTGGTCGCACGTCGCAATTCACGATCTACGACGAGGACGATGCACTCGGCGTGATCAAGCGGCTGATGGAAGGGCTGCGCATCTCCGTCAAGGAATGGGCGCCGAAGGCGGTGCTCGGGCAGATCTCCGACGCCAAAAACGCGCTGGTCACGCCCGCCGAGTACGCGCGGCTGGCCCGTGATCCGCTGTCACAGGTAGTCGCGAAGATTTACCCGCTGTACGACGACACGATGCGCGCGCAGAACGCCGTCGGTTTCGACGACCTGCTGACGTTGCCGGTGCAGTTGCTGCAGCAGAACCCCGAACTGCTCGAATCGTACCGCCGTCGCTTCGCGTTCATTCTCGTGGACGAGTATCAGGACACGAACAAGGCGCAGTTCCAGCTGGTGTCGCTGCTCGCAGGCAGCGCCGGCAACGTGATGGTCGTCGGTGATGACGACCAGTCGATCTACGGCTGGCGCGGCGCGGACATCCGCAACATCCTCGATTTCGAGCATGCGTTCCCCGCGGCGACCGTCGTGCGGCTCGAGGAGAACTACCGCTCCACGCCCGAAATTCTCGCGTTGGCCAACGTCGCGATCGCGGCCAACACCGAGCGCCGCGGCAAGACGCTGCGCGCCACGCGTGCATCGGGCGCGCGACCGCGTCGTGTCCGCTGCCTCGATGAACGCGATGAGGCCGAATACGTGGCCGAGGACATCGCGGACCGCCTCGCACGGCGCACGAGCAGCCTGCGTGAAGTGGCGGTGCTCTATCGCACCAACTCGCAGAGCCGCGCCTTCGAAGATGCGATGCGCAAGCGGGGCTGGCCGTATCGCCTGATCGGCGCCGTGCGCTTTTACGATCGGCGCGAAATCCGCGACCTGATGGCATACCTCAAGCTCATCGCCAATCCGTCGGACGACGAGGCATTCCGTCGTGCGATCAGTGTCCCCCGTCGCGGGCTGGGTGACACCACGATCGACCTGCTCGCCTCGCAGGCCGCTGCCGCCCGCGTGTCACTGCTGCAGGCCGCCGGGACGCCCGTCATGCTCGAGGGACTGCGCACGGCGGCTCGCACTTCGCTCGGCGAGTTCGCGCGGATCCTTGGCGAACTGCGGACGATGGCGGCGGAATCGGCGGTGAACGTGGTGCTCGAAGCGCTGATCGCACGCATCGGCTACATCGATCTGTTGCGGGCAGAGGGGCCGGAAGGCCTCGACCGCATCGAGAACGTACGCGAACTGGTCAGCGGCGCGGCCGAGGCGCTTGCCGACGACGATGGCGAGGTCGGTCTGACGCCACTCGATCGATTCCTGCAGAAGGCGATGCTGGTGGCCGGCCCCGACGCGCTCGACCCGACGGCCGACGCCGTCACGATGATGACGCTGCACAACGCCAAGGGACTCGAGTATCCGGTGATCTACCTCACGGGCCTCGAAGATGGGCTGTTTCCGCTGGCACGCGCGTACGATGACCCGTCGATGCTCGAGGAAGAGCGGCGATTGTTCTACGTCGGCATCACGCGCGCGGAGTCGTTCCTGATGCTGACGCACGCCGAGACGCGTCGTCGCAACGGCGAGACGATGATGAGCCGACCGTCGAGCTTTCTGGAGGCGCTGCCGCAGGAGCTGATGGAGGTCACCACGACACCGCGCGCGCGCAGCCAGGGACGGAGCAGCTACAGCGGCGGTGGCGATGGCGCGTGGGGACGCAGCGGCAGCGGTGGCAATGCCGGTCGCTGGACGCCGCGCGAACCGAAGCCCGCGCCGATCAGCGACGCGGCATTCGGCTCGGTCACGCGCAGCTATTCCGCCAAGCCCACCGCCTTCGACGACTCGGCCGCCGAGGCCGTGGTGGTGCAGCCGGGCGCGCGGGTGCGGCATCGCAAGTTCGGCGTCGGCACGGTTGCCGAGGTCACCGGCGCAGGCCGCGACATGAAGGTGCGCATCGATTTCGACGACGAGGAAATCGGGCGCAAGACTCTGGTGGTGGCACAGGCGAATCTCGAACAGGAGCACGAATAGATGGCCGTCTCTGACGCAGACGTTCTGCACGTTGCCGCGCTGGCACGTCTCGCGATGCCCGCTGAGCGTGTACCGGCGCTGGTGCGCGAGTTGAACGGGATCCTTGACCACATGGCAGTGCTGGAAACGGTTGACGTGAGTTCGGTCGATGACGACGCGCGCACTGCCATGCCACGCCGCCGCGACGACGTGGCACCGGTACCGCTCGTACGGCCGCTCGCCGGGTTCGCGCCGGCACCGCGCGACGGATTCCTGCTCGTGCCGCGCCTGAGCACACACAGCCAGCTTGGTGCTTCCGAAGCGGACGGCGACGAATGAGCGCCATGATGCATGACGCACCCGACGTCGCGACTGCCCTCACGCGTGCGGTCGCCGGAGCGAAGCTCAATGCATTCGTGACGCTGGCGGACACGGCGGACGTCCAGGCCGCTGCCGCCTCCGCGCCCGCGGGCCCGATGCACGCGATGCCCATCGCCGTGAAGGACAACATCGCCACGACGTCGCTCAGTACGAGTTGCGGCTCGAAGATTCTGCAGGGCTGGGTGAGCCCGTACGAGGCCACCGCCGTCACGCGGCTTCGCGCTGCGGGCGCCGTGATCATCGGCAAGACGAACATGGACGAGTTCGCGATGGGTTCGTCCACCGAAAACTCCGCCTTCGGCCCGACGCTCAATCCGCTCGATCACTCGCGTGTGCCCGGTGGGTCGAGCGGCGGCTCCGCTGCTGCCGTCGCTGCGGGTATCTGTCGTATTTCGTACGGCTCGGAGACGGGTGGATCGGTGCGCCAGCCCGCGGCGTTCTGCGGAATCGTCGGCGTGAAGCCGACTTACGGCCGCGTCAGCCGATTCGGACTGGTGGCCTTCGCATCGTCGCTCGATCACATCGGTGTCTTCGGTGCCACGGTCGACGATGCCGCCTTGGGCCTGCAGGTCATCGCCGGTCACGACACGCAGGACGCCACCTCCGTTGACGTTGCGGTGGACGACTACCGCGCCGAGGCAGGGAAGCCGCTCGCAGGACTCGTCGTTGGTGTGCCGGCAGAGTACTTCCCGTCGTCGCTGGACGCGAAGATCCGCGCGAAGTGCGACCGCGCCATCGCCGTGTTGCGCGAGCTGGGCGCTGAGATCCGGAACGTGTCGTTGCCGCACACCGACCTCGCCATTCCGGTCTACTACATTCTCGCGCCCGCCGAGGCGTCATCCAACCTCGCGCGCTTCGACGGTGTGCGCTACGGACCGCGCGCGCCGTCGGACGACCTGCGCGGCATGTACGAGCGCACCCGCTCCGAAGGCTTCGGTCCCGAAGTCACGCGCCGCATCATCCTGGGTACGTATGTACTCTCGCAGGGGCATTACGACGCGTACTACCGCAAGGCGATGCTCGTGCGCGAGAAGATCACGGAGGACTTTGCGAAGGTGTTCGCGAGCGGTGTGCACGTGCTGTTCACGCCCACCACACCCTCGCCGGCGTTCGCGTTCGGTTCGAAGGCCGATCCGCTCGAGATGTACCTGAGCGACATCTTCACCGCGACGGCCAATCTGGCCGGCGTGCCCGCAATGTCGCAGCCCATCGGCCTCGTTGACGGCATGCCCGTCGGCGGCCAGCTGCTCGCCGCACACTTTCGCGAGGCCGACATGTTCCGGGCCGCCTTCGCACTGGAACAGGCGCTGGGAACGGAGGCGCTGTCATGAGCACGACCGCAACGAACGACGTGACCGCCGGGTTCGAGATGGTGGTCGGCCTCGAAGTCCACGTGCAGCTGAAGACCGCCAGCAAGGCGTTCTGCGGATGCTCCACCGACTTCGGTGCGCCGCCCAATCGCAACACCTGCCCGGTATGTCTCGCGCTGCCTGGAGCGCTGCCGGTGCTCAACGCGCAGGCCGTGCAGCTCGCGCTGCGCGTCGCGCTTGGTTTCGGGTTCACGGTGAACCCGCGCTCGATCTTTGCGCGCAAGAACTATTTCTATCCCGATCTGCCGAAAGGCTACCAGATTTCGCAGCATGACAAGCCGATCGCCGAGCATGGCTCGCTCGACATCGGTCTGATCGTGGACGGCACGCCGCGGGTGATCGGGATCACGCGTGCGCACATGGAGGAGGATGCGGGGAAGTCCATCCATGATCGCTACGAAAGCGCCACGGCTGTTGACCTGAATCGCAGCGGCGTACCGCTGGTCGAGATCGTGAGCGAGCCGGACATGCGCTCGCCGGAAGAGGCAGGCGCCTACCTCCGCACGCTGAAACAGATTCTGCTCTACCTCGGCGTGAGCGACTGCAACATGGAAGAGGGCAGCCTCCGCGTCGATGCGAACGTCAGCGCACGTCCGTTCGGACAACAGAAGCTGGGCACCAAGTGCGAAGTGAAGAACATGAACTCCTTCTCCGGCGTCGAGAAGGCACTCGCCGCAGAGTTCAGGCGGCAGTGCGGCGTGCTGGTGGCCGGCGGCACGGTGCAGCAACAGACGCTGCTCTGGGATGGGCACAAGAATGAGATTCGTCCCGCGCGCAGCAAGGAAGGCTCCAGCGACTATCGCTACTTCCCGGAACCCGACTTGCCGCCGCTGATCATCATGGACGCGGAACTGCAGCAGGTCCGCGAGACGCTGCCGGAGTTGCCGGCAGCGCGTCGCGCACGCTACGTGGCGATGAAGCTCTCCGAGTACGACGTGCAGGAACTCACCGCCGATCCCGCAACCGGTCCGTACTTCGAGTCGGTGCTCGGGCTGCACGGTGATGCCAAGGCGGCAGCCAACTGGGTAAATGGCGAAGTGCGCGCCACGCTCAACGAATCCGGCACCGCATGGGACGCCGTGTCGCTTGAGCCCGCACGACTGGCGGGCCTGCTCGACCTGGTGCGCGACGGCGTCGTCAGCAGCAGCGCTGCGAAGAAGATCTACGCGATGTTGCTGACGTCGGACGACACCCCGCGCGAGATCGCCGAGCGTGAGGGGTTGGTGCAGGTGCGTGATGACAACGCGCTCGCCGGATGGGTGGACGAAGTGCTCGCCGAGAATCCGGCGGAGGCTGCGCGATTCGCTGCGGGAGAGAAGAAGCTCACCGGTTTGCTGGTCGGCCTCGTGATGAAGAAATCGCAGGGTCGTGCCGATCCAAAACTCGTGAATCAGCTGCTCGCGTCGCGCGCGGCGGGGTAAAGCGGAATCTCGAGCGTCTCCGCATGGCGGAGGCGCGTGGTGGGGAGGCCGAAATGCCGTTCGGCCTCCTCGTGCACGAATGGATCACCACCACGTCGCATCGAGACGCGTCGGAGCCGCTTGGCGAGCCCCAGCGCCTCGTCGCCGCTCGGGTCGTACTGATACGCCTCCGAGCGATCGAGTCGATCGAGCAGATCCATCACGTATTCGAACGAACGATCGAGGTTCACTTCCACCTCGCCACGCGTCAGCCCCCATCGGCTGTTCTCGGCCATGATGCGGTAGATGCGCTGCCAGCTCTCGCTGTCGGTCACGTGCACCATGCCGCGAAAGAGGCGACGGTTGGTGCTGGTGCTGAAGATCGTCGGGCTGAGGATGTCGTCGAGGTGTGCGTCCGCGCGTGAGTGGTCCAGCAGGATCACATCGCGTGCACGTCGCGGCGCCGCTTCACCGAGGTGCGTCTCGAGGCGGCTCTCCCAGTAGCTATGGCCCAGGGCCGACGTGCTGCTGGTGACCGTCAGCTGGCGCGGCACGAAAAAGTTGTGGGCGACGACATCGGCGGCCAGATGTGACAGGTAGCCCAGCGCGAATGCACGCAACGCCTCGTCCTTCGCCCGTTCGTAGATCTCGAAGCCGACCGCCCACGAATGACAGTGGCGCCCGGTCGGCGCGTACTTCTTGGCCATCGACGTATCGGCCGCGATGCTTCCGTACAGGAAGTCCTGCGGAAAGGTGCGGAGCAGGGCAGCGGTGGCCGACGGCAGCAAGGTCAGCGAGCGGAGCACTGCCTCACCGATGTGGATGTGCGTGCCCGGCGTCCACGCCAGCAGGTCGGTCGGCGTGAGGGCGATCCACCACACCGCGAGAATCAACACGCCGACGGGACGAGCGAGACTGCGCCAGCTCACGCGCGACCGCGGGGACGGATCCGGGGCCCGCCGGCGCGGGGATCCCGCCGTGCCGGGGTCTCGTCGATCAGCTCGTCCTCGTCGACCTCATCATCATGCTCGTCGTCCTCGTCCTCCTCGTCCTCCTCGTCCTCATCATCATCGTCGTCGTCGTCGTCGTCGTCGTCCTCATCGAACTCGTCGTCGTCATCGTCCTCGTACGTATCCACCCGTTCGTTGCCGGCGTCATCGTCCGCATCGTCGTCGGTATCCCGCTCATCGTCCCATTCATCCTCATCGTCACCCGCGAACGCAGTGGCGCCGCGAGCGAACGGCGGAGGCAGGACGTCGTCTTCATCGTCGTCGTCTTCCTCGCGCGCTGCGAATGCGCCTTCCAGCGCCGCAAGCCGTGCGTACACGTCAGCATCGTCCCGCGGGGGCCCGTCCTGTTCCTCACGACGTGGGCGCCGTGGCGCCGTGCGTGCACGCGTGTCGCGACTGAACAGGTTCGACACCAATGACCCCGCACCCGTTCGGACGCCGCGCACGATGCCGGTGGCGGACGCGATCGTCGCCTGCGCTTCATCCTGCACCGCATCGAGCAGCGTGCCGATCTGGTGCAGCCGCGACTCGCCGGCTGACACGGCGTCGCGCACGGCCGTGTCCACCGCGCCGATCGTACCGCGGATCTTCTGCAGGTCGCCACGTGCCTCGGTGGTCACCTCCGACAGCTGCGTCGCGATCTGGTTCAGATTGCGCGCCAGTGGAATCAGTTCATCGGCGAGCCCTTGCATGCGGCCGCCCAGGTTCGTTTCTGCGCCTTTCAGCGCGCGGGCCATGCCGAGTAACGCGATGGCGATCCCCAGCAGCAGGAGCGTCACCACGATGCTCAGGACACCGGAGGCGACGCTGTACCACGGGACAGGAACGTCCACTGGTCGGACGAGCAGCGTGTCTGCGAGCATGGCGGCGATCGGAGGCATCATCATGCCCTAAAGTACCCGTCGGCTCCTGCACGGCGCACCCCTGCGCTTGACCTGCTGCCATGAGTCCGGCACCTTCACGCGCTCAACTGACCCCGTTCGGGAGCGTATGCATGGCCGGTCTGCGGTATGTGGTGGAAGGTGGACATCGACTGTCGGGAACGATTCGTCCTTCCGGCAACAAGAACGCCGCGCTGCCCATCGTGGCCGCCGCCTTGCTGACCGAGGAGGAGGTCCGGCTCGAAAACGTCCCGAAGATCCGTGACATCGAGACGCTCGTGCTGCTGCTGCGCTCGGTCGGCGCCGAAGCCGAGTGGGTCGGTCCGAACAGCCTCCGCATCCGAGCCAGGGATATTCATCCGGCCACGCTCGATCCGGTGCTCTGCGAAAAGATCCGCGCCTCGATCCTGCTTGCCGGTCCGCTGCTCGCACGCTGCGGCACTGTCACGCTGCCGCCGCCTGGCGGTGACGTGATTGGCCGCCGCCGACTCGACACGCACTTCTTCGCCTTCGAGCAGCTCGGCGCCACCTTCACCGCCGGTGAACAGTTCACCGTTACGGCGAAGGAACTCCGCGGTCGCGACATTTTTCTCGACGAGCCCAGCGTCACCGGCACCGAGAACGCGATGTGCGCCGCGGCGCTCGCCAAGGGCACGACCATCTTCCGTAACGCCGCCAGCGAACCGCACGTGCAGGATCTCGCGCACTTCCTCGTCGGCATGGGCGCGAAGATCGAAGGCATCGGCACCAACACGCTGACGGTGCATGGCGTCGATCGGCTGCATGGTTGCACGCACACCATCGGCCCGGACCACATCGAGGTCGGCAGCTTCATCGGTCTCGCTGCCGTCACGCGCTCCGAGCTGCGCATCGCCGACGCCGGCGTAGAGCATCTGCGTTCCACGCTGATGGGTTTCGAGCGACTCGGCATCAGCTGCCGCATCGAAGGCAAGGATCTCGTCATTCCGGCGGAGCAGTCGCGCCGCATCCGCGACGATCTCGGCGGACATGTGCCGAAGCTCGAGGATCAGCCGTGGCCCGCATTCCCGGCCGACGTCATGTCCATCGCGATCGTCACCGCGACGCAGTGCGAAGGGCTGATCCTGATGCACGAGAAAATGTTCGAGTCGCGCATGTTCTTCGTCGACAAGCTGATTTCGATGGGCGCGCGCATCGTGCTCTGTGATCCGCATCGCGCTCTGGTGTCTGGGCCGTCGCAGCTGCGGGCCGGCAACGTCGAGAGCCCCGACATCCGCGCCGGCATGGCCATGCTGCTGGCCGCGCTGTGCGCCACCGGCACCAGCACGATTCAGAACGTCGGGCAGATCGAGCGTGGCTACGAGCGGATCGACGAGCGTCTCAACGCGCTTGGCGCGCGCATCACCCGCATCGCCGACTGATGCTCCCGGCACACCTCGCCATCCCCGACTTCGATGAATGGGGGCTGACGGCATTCACCACCTCGCGCGCCACCGGCACGTTCGGCACGCAGGCGGTGGAGCCAGTGGCGGAGGTGTTGGGGCGGTGGAATGGGTTGGTCTCCGGTGCACGCAGCCTCGGGGCGCCGAGGTTCGCCAGCGGCAACCAGGTGCACGGCGCCGAGATCGCCGTGCACGGGAACACGTGGAACGGTTGGGTGCGCTCGCCCGAGGTGGACGGGCACGCCTGGCTCTCGCGGGGAACGGCCGCGGCCGTGACGGTCGCGGATTGTGTGCCGGTCTTCATCGCGCACCCCTCCGGAGCCGCCGCCGTCCTCCATTCCGGCTGGCGCGGAACGGTGGCGGGAATCACCGAGCGGGCGATCGCCTGGTTCGCGGCCTCCGGCTTCGGTGCCGGAAGCCTTCGCA
>JAYWIJ010000172.1:0-9852 GCA_043788935.1 Gemmatimonadaceae bacterium
GGCGGCACGGTCACGGAGCTCAGCCCGTTCGCCCCGGTCGACGTGCGCCTCTCCCTCGCCGGTGGCGGCGTGGGTGGCACCGTGACGGAGCTGAAGGTCGTCGACGGTCAGTGCGAGACGCCGATCGGCAGTGCCGTCGATGCAGCGTGCCGTCCGAAGGTCACCGTCCAGACACCCTTGGGCACGCCGTTCGAGAATGTCAGCCTGCGGTTCACCGTTGAAGAGACCACGGCCATGCCGGGCGGTGTCATCGCACCGCTGAACGGCGGCAGCTGTGGCACTCCCGCCCCGAAGACCACCACGATCCTGACTGGCGCCGACGGCAGTGCGACGGTGTGCTGGACGCTCGGGCTGGTTCCCGGGCCGAATCGCGTCATCGCCGAGGGGCTGATCGGAAACAACGCCCTGCCCGAGACGCGATTCACCGGGCGCCGGAGGTCCACGGTGACCGCCACGCCGGCTGCGAAATTCGTCTTCACGACGGCGCCGTCGGCTGGAGCATCGGTCGTCGCCGGCACGAACATCCCGGTCACGTTGACGATCGTGGACAAGAACGACGAGCGCGTCGTCGGCTTCAACGGTCTCGTCACCCTCCGGCTGAACACGGGGAGCTTTGCCGGCGCGACGCCGACGGCGATCACAGCCACCGCCGCAGCGGGCGAGGTCACGTTCCCATCGGTGTCCATCCAGAAGGCGGCCGTCGGATACCAACTGAGTGCCTCGGCCGACTTCAACGTGCCGGTGACCGGCGTGCTCACCACCACCGCTGGCGCGTTGTTCGATGTGGTGTCGGCCTCGGGTGCCAACCTCACCTTCATCACCGAGCCGCCGAGCGTGCCGCAGGGAACCGCGGTGAACGCGTCGGTACGGCTGACGGACGCGTTCGGGAATCCCATCGCGCTCGCGCCGATCGAGTGGGCCGCCGGCGGCTCGACAGGCGCCGCCGTGACACCCGTGCAGTCGCTGACGGACGCGGACGGCCGGGCGTCGACGACCTGGACGCTGGGTCCGCTGAGCAACGAGCTGACGGCAACGTTCGGCACGCTGCCCAGCATTTCACTCAGGGGCACGGGGACGGTCGCCTCCACGATCGAGACGATCAACCAGTGTGTCGCCGGCACCGGTCCCGGCGATCCGTTTGCCGGCGCGTCGCGGGCCTTCGCGTTCCACATCCCCGCTGCGACAGGAAACAGGAAGATCAAGACAATCAGCGTGTTCATCTCGTCTGCTGGTGCCGTCAGCCAGACGGCCACAACGTACGCGTTGCAGTTGTCGATTCAGCGTGGCTCGTTCAGCACGGCCGTGGCCACACCGGTGTTCGCCACCGCCGCGGTCCAGCTGCGCGGGAGCAATTCGGAGCGGAAAGAGGTGACGTTCGCAATACCGGAGACGTTTGGTGCTTCGACGGCAAAAGGCAGC
This sequence comes from Gemmatimonadaceae bacterium, assembly GCA_043788935.1. GTDB lineage: Bacteria > Gemmatimonadota > Gemmatimonadetes > Gemmatimonadales > Gemmatimonadaceae > JACMLX01. The sequence goes on from JAYWIJ010000172.1 coordinate 1,420, forward strand.
GACCTCGCCCTGACCCTGAGCGTGCCGAATGGTACCGCCGGCAGGACTCTCAGCTTCGCAACGGGCGAGTGCTCGCCCGGTGGACGGTGCGACGTGCGGCTGCCGGTCGGCTGCAGCGTGACCGAGATTCAGTTGCCGGCCTCACCGCTGCCGCTCGGCACGGTGTACCGTCGATCGGTCGGTATCCGCGTGACGGCGCAGTAGCCGTCAGCAGATCGGTGCAGTGAAACGGGGGCCGCACACACGACGCCGTGTGCGGCCCCCGTTTCGCTCCGTCAACGGACCGACAACCGCGCGTCCTGCTTCAGGATGATCACCTTGCGCGCACCCACGAGCGCGTACGAACTCAGTCGCGTCGTCTGCGTTCTGGTGTGCAGTCGGTAGCGCTGCCAGTCGCCGAGTGACCGCATGTGGTGGATGCGCAGGAAATCCCAGCCATCACTCACCAGCAGGCGACCGGCTTCGGACCACCGCACTACCTTCGCTGCGAGCTCGCTGCGCCGATCGGCGTCGAGGCGCAGCGCGAACTCCGGCTGATTCGCGGCAGGCACGCGGAGGTATTCGAACACGACGATGCCTGCGGAGTCGTCAGGCGGCGGTCCGACGTGCGGCAACATCTCCACGAACTGGTCGTGATGCGATTGCGTCATGGCGGAGAGTGTGCCGTACAGCGCGAACGCCGATTTCCCTGACGAGTTCGGACGGCGCAGCGCGTCGTTGGCGGCGTCCATGCCGGCCATGCCGTCGTACGTGCTCACCACCACCAGATCGAGCGGCTCCGGACTCTCGGCCTCGCGATAGGCGCGAAAACGACGCAGCGGCGCAACCTCGGCATAGATCGGCTTGAGCTGCGACTCGTAGATGGCCGTGGCCTCGGCCGCGCGCCCCGGCGTGAACAGAAAGGTCACGATCTGCCGCACTTCCGGCAGCTGTGCCGACAGGGGCGCGAGCGGCAGCGCGAGCAGAAGAGCGAGGAGTGACAATCCGGTCAGCGACCGCATGGCGTGACGACGGGGGAGCGCGGCCATCAGGCGAAAAAACCGATGAAGAGCTGACAGAACAGCGCACCCGCGAGCGTCATGGAGAAGCCCCACAGCAGCAGGTTGCGAAAGAGCTTTTTCGCGTCAGCGCTGCCCTGCGGCAACGCCGCGATGCACAGTGCACCGATCGTCGAGAGTGGCGAGACGTCCACCAGCGCCGCACCGACGTTGATGCTCATGGCCACCTGCAGCGGATCACCGCCGCCGAGTTTCTGCACGAGGCCCGGCACCGCCGGGATGAACGCCGGATAGATCACGCCCGATGTGGAGCTGTACGTCGAGATCAATCCGGTGATGCCGGCGATCGCGCCGTTCACGGTGTCCGGCGTGGCGATGCGTGCGAGCAGCGTGGTGAAGAGATCCATGCCACCCGTCTTCTCCAGCACGCCGATGAGCACACTCACGCCGCACACCATCAGGATCACGGCCCACGGGATCTGCTTCACACTCTCGGTGTCATCACCGATGCCGGTCATGAGCAGCACACTGGCGGCGGCGAACGCCGACAGGCCCGGGTTGAATTTCAGCACGATCACCGCAGCCACCCACGTCGCGATCACGCCGATCGTGATCCAGTGCTTCGACGTCAGCGGTGGCGCCGCCTCCATCGCCGTCAGGTTGCCCGCACGCAGCAATGCCGGACCACCGAACAGCGCCCATGCCGCTGCTGACGCGAGCACATGCGCGGCGACGTTGGCGGACCACACACTCCAGAGATGACCATCGAGTCCGATCTTCGCCATGGCGCTGTGCACGATCACACCGACGGCACTGATCGGCGACAGGTTGCCGGCATTGGCACCATTGCCGATCATCAGCGCGGTGAGGAATACCGGCATGCGTGCCTGTATCGCGATGCCCATGGCCAGTGGCGCCAGCAGCGCCGTGGTGGAGATTGCGCCGGGTCCTGCCGTGGAGAGGGCACAGGCCATCAGAAAGAAGAGCGGCGGCAACAGGGCCGCCTGCCCTCGCAGCAATCCAAGGGTGGATGTCGCCACCGCGCGCATCGTGCCGTTGGCCTGCGCGACGCCGAACAGCACGCTCACGCCGACCAGCGTGAGGAACAGTGCGCTCGGAAACGTCCCCATCACCGCGTCAGCCTTCCACCCTGCCGCGAAGATCGCGATCGGCCACGCGAGCGCCACGGCCAGCACGCCGACGTTGATGCGCGACGTGAGACTGCCGGCGATCACCAGCAGCAGCGCACCCAACGAGAGGACCGCTGGCGTCATGGCGCCGGGGGCAGCAGGTGCTTCTGTACCTTGCCCAGCGCCGTCCGCGGCAGCGCGTCGATGCGGACGAAGGCCCGCGGAATCTTGAAGGACGCGAGCTGTGTGCGGAGGTGCGTCTCCATCGCCACGATGTCGATGCCATCGTCGCACACGAGGTACGCCACGGGCACTTCACCGCGCGCCGCATCCGGCCGCCCGACGACCGTCGCCTCGCGCACGCCCGGTTGCTCGAGCAGCAGCTCCTCGATTTCGCGCGGGTAGATGTTGAAGCCACCCGAGATGATCAGCTCACTGCGACGACCCTCGAGCGTGATGTAGCCATCACTGGCACGCACTCCGATGTCGCCGGTACGGAACCAGCCGTCGCGGAACGCTGCAGCCGTGGCCTCGGCACGGCGCCAGTAGCCCGTGCAGACATTCGGCCCGCGCACCCACAGTTCGCCACTGGTCCCATCGGGCACTTCGCTGCCATCGTCGCCCACGATGCGTACCGACGTCAGTGGCAGCGGCAGTCCCACCGTGCCGGCACGACGCTCGCCGTGATACGGATTGCTGACGTTCATCAGCGTCTCCGTCATGCCATACCGCTCGAGGATCACATGTCCGTATCGCACGCGGAAGTCCGCCAGTACCTGCGACGGCAGCGGAGCGGAACCGCAAACGAACAGTCGCGCATGTTCACCGATCGAGCGTGCCGTGCTCTCGTCGATATCCAGCAGCCGGACGTACATGGTGGGAACGCCGAAGAACACGCTGGGTGCGTAGTCGGTGAACAGCGCGGCCGCCTTCGATGCTTCGAAGCGCGTGACGAGCTTCAGGTGACAGCCGCTCAGCAGCCAGCAGTGCACGGCATTGCCCAGCCCGTGCACATGGAAGAGCGGCAGCGTGCAGAGCAACCGGTCTGTGTCGCGCATGGCCCAGCTGGCGTTCAGCACCAGCGCGTTGGTGGCGAAGTTGCCATGCGTCAGCACCGCACCCTTCGACGCGCCGGTCGTGCCTGACGTGTACACCAGCGCCAGCGGTGTCTCGGCATCGCACACCGTCACCTGCACGCAGAGCGGTCGTGCGCGCACCTGCACCAGTGCGTCGCTCGCGCGTGTGAGGTGCTCGATGTTCCATGCGGTGACGCCGTCAGCCAGATCCGCGACGCGATCCGGTGTGGTGATCACCGCCGTGGGCTCCGCATCCGTCACGATGTGCGCGATCTCGCGCGCCTGGTACAGCACGTTCACCGGCACCACGATCACACCCAGCTTGAGACACGCCAGCCAGAGATCGATGATCTCGATGCGGTTGCCGAGCAGGAAGGCGAGCCGGTCGCCCTTGCGCACGCCGCGATCGTTGAGCACCCACGCCAGCCGATTGCTGCGGACTTCGAGGTCGCCGAACGTGAATGATTCGGTGCTGCCGCCCGGTGTGTCGGCGTCGATGGCGACGCGTGAGGCGGCGCCGAGCAGGGTGTGGTCGAGCAGTGCGAGCAGCGACACGCGCAGTGGGTCAGGGTTGGGGGGACGTGGCGAGATTACTGCAGTGCGGCGGGGTTGTCACGCGCACCGACGCCGCGATGCGTCAGGACGTCAGCGCGCGTTGGCAGGATTGCCGCTGAAGACGCGGCGGGCACACCTCTCGCGGTGAGCGGTTGCACGAAGCAGCAGGCCGTCACGTCGATGGCCACAACCGCACTCAACCGCACCCGTTCGGAGCTCTGATGACCCGTTCCCTGTTGGCACTCGTTCTGGCCACTGTCCTCGCTGGCTGCAGCTCGGGGCGCACTGGGGCTGCGAACGGCGAGAGTACAGCGGCCGCGCGCGACTCGGCCACCATGCCACGCACCTCGGTGCGCGGCGAGGCGTTCATAACGCCGGAAGAGTCCCTGCCCGCCGCCGCCATCGTTCGCGTCGAGTTGCGTGACGCGGCACGCGCCGAGAGCGCATCCACCGTGCTCGCGACACAGGAGTTCTCGGCGTCGCGGGGCTCACCGTGGTCGTTCGAGCTGCTCGCGCCCGACTCGCTGGTCAAGCCGGGTGCAGTGCTGGTCGTGTCGGCGCGCATCAATGCCGGCGACCGACTGCTCTACGCCACTGGCGACGACGCGTCGGTGACATCGAACACCGCGAACGGTCCGATGCGCCTCCAGTTGCTGCCCATCACGATGAGCGAAGGAACTGGCGCAGGACCGGGACGACTGCAGATCACGCCCGCGCCGTCGCTCACCGTGCGCTGCGGCAACGAGGATTTCCGCCTTGCCTTCGAGGCTGGTGCGGCCTACGTCACCACGTCCGACGGCGTGACGCTCACGTTGCCGCGACTGACGCAACCCGGCGGCGAAGATCCTGAGGCTCCGCGTACGTTCACCAACGGAAAGCTGACGTTCGTGCAGGAAATCGAAGGCGCGAAACGGACCACGTTCACCCGCGGAAAGATGGTGCCAGCGCCGTGCACGTCGCGCTGACACCATTCAAGACGCGGGATCAGTAGCGCCAGCTGCGCAGGTCAGCGCCCGCCGGTGCCGTCGTGAGCATGCGCTCCACCGCCCACGGCATCACCATCTGCGGATACCGCAGTCGTGAATAGGCGTTGCTGCGCGTGTGATCGCCATTCCAGCAATGCTCGTCGCGGTCACCGTAGTCCACCACGGCATCCGCGGCGGGTGACGCCGTCTTCAGGAACTCCTCGACCTCGTAGACGGCGTTGTTGAGGTAGTAGTTGTCCATGTCGCCGACGTAGATGCGCAGCTTGCCCTTGAGCTTGGGGCCCAGTGTGGCCCAGTCACGCTTGAGGATGAACGACAGGTCCCAGTGATCGCGCCAGTAGGTGGCGACCTTGGGGTCGATCGTGCCGGTCTCGCGATCCCAGATGCGCGCGGGATAGCCGTCGGGGCCGACGGGAGAGAACGTGGATTCCCACACGTCGAACTGGTCACCCGAGCGGCCATGTGAGCCCAGCGCGTACTCGAACTGGTTCATGTCCTGCACGGTCGCGTCGACGTGGCCGAGATAGTTGCGATGGGCGGGCCGCGGCGTGCGCTTGAAGCGGCTCGTCATGAAATAGGCGTTCGTGTCGCTGTAGATGTTCACCGTCGTGTAGTGACGGAAGTCGATGGGATCAGGACAGGCCACCCACGCGCCGTTGTACTCCTCGGGATAGAACATCTGCACCGCCATCGATTCCCAGCCGCCGGTGGATCCGCCGAACACGAAGCGCGCCCACCCTGCGCCGAGTCCGCGATACCGCTTCTCGATCTCGGGAATCAGTTCGTACTGGATCGCATCACCGTACGGGCCGCTGTTCGGTGAGTTCACCGCATAGGAGTCGTCGTAGAACGGTGTGGGATGCTGGATCTCGATCATCAGCGCGCGAGGAAAGCCCTTGCCGGTCCAGTCCTTGTAGAACTCGTAGCCCAGCTCCTGCTGAATGCGGTTGTAGCCCGCCAGCTGGAATCGGGCGCTGAAGTCGGGCTTGAGGTTCGGATCCGGCGGCGTCTCGCGCCAGCCGGTCAGCGACATCGGGAAGTGCCCATGGTTGATCACCAGCGGAAAGCGTGACGACGGATGTTCGTCGAAGCCCCAGGGCAGTAGCACCCATGCGGCGAGAAACATGTCGCGTCCCCAGAACTTCGACAGCCGCTCGCTGCGGATCTTCACGTACTTCACGTACTTCGTTTCGCGCGTCGCCGGATCGGGGAGCGCGGCGATCTCATTGTCGAGCGAGAGCGCGATGCTGGTGGGTCGCTTGGGGTCCCACGTGATCGTGCGCGGTGTACTGTAGAGATTTCCCGGCTTGGAAGTCCACTGCTGCCCTTCGCCACGGTCAGGAGCCAGCTTCAGTCTGCGACCATCGCCGAGCGTGAACGTCTCGTAGCGATTGAGGAAGGCCTGCACGCGGTACGTGCCCGCCGGTACGTCCTGCAGGCTGCGGATCGGAAAGCCGAACGCCTCCGTCGGCACGGTGCGCGTGGACCCTGGCGACCAGCCGTCCACGTCGCTGCCGAACACGAGCTGCGTGTTGGCGCCGAACTGAATCTGGTAACGGGGCTCGGCGCTGGAATCTGCCGAGAGCATGAACAGCAGCCGGCCGTCCTGCGGCGCGGTGGCGCGTGCGGCGGGCAGCGTGACGGTGACGCGTGTCTGCGCGTGCAGCGCAACCGGCAGCGCGAGGAGCGCGAGACCGGTGACGGCAAGAGCTCTGACGGATGGCACGGGCAACTCCAGCGGGGTGGGGGCCGGTCGGGGGGAGAAGCGGTCAAGGCTGCCTAGCGGTGCGCCGTGTGTCAAACACACCGGAAACGACGACGGCCGCCGCTCCGCGAGAGGAGCGGCGGCCGTCGTCGACGTCAGCTGTCGGACTCGATCAGAACGCGATGCCGATGTTGATGCGGGCGGTGGGCAGAACTTCCGTTCCGAGGAACTCCGTATTGTTTTCCGCGCCAAGGAATCGCTTCAGTCCAAGCCCCGTGACAGCCACGAAGCGAGCGGAAGGCCCGAGGATCCACTGGTAACTCAGCTCCGTTCCGATGGAGGGCTGGGTGAAACGCTTCTCCTGCCCCGAACCAAACCCATTGTCGAACTCGTACCCGATCGCACTCGCAATACCGAGCGTTCCGGCCACAGAGAAACCCAACAGCGCTTTCTCCGCCGGATAGTAGCGCACCTTGGCTTCGAGGGTCCGGTAGCTATCCAGATCGCCGCCGGTGAAGCTGCCCCCGGCGCCGAGCGTCACGGACGGTGCCACCTTCACCTCCACGTCTCCCGTCAGGTACTCGGCGAAGATCGCAAAGGGATTGATCGTGACGACGGTCTTGCGGGTGTCAGGATCGATCCGCACACGCTGTTGCGCCTGGAGCGACGACACGGCGAACAGTGACACGGCAGCGGTGATCAGAAGGCGCGACATGAGTCCGGAGAATTGGGAAGAATGATGCATCGTGACACTATCAGCCCTGTGCAAAGTTCCACCCCTCCAGTGTACATCCCGGAGCAGCGGCTGGCGACACCTGTCGTACCAGGTGCTCGCCCAGCTGCACCGCCACGATCGATGCGCGGGCGGTCGAACGCGTCATCGCGTTGAACGGACCTACGCGCCACCCGGGAATCCAAGCTGTCGCCACGCTTCATACGTTACGATCGCCACACAATTGGACAAGTTCAGGCTCCGCCGCGCCGGCTGCATCGGCAGGCGGATCCGCTGCTCCGGCTCGAAGTCGGACAGCATGGCGTCGGTGAGGCCGGTGGACTCAGGCCCGAACACGAGTACGTCGCCCGCCGCGTAGCCGACGTCGGTGTAGCGCTGCGTGCCACGGGCGGAAAAGGCGAACCATCGCTCCGAGTCTCCGATGTGCCCACGGCAGGCCGCCCAGTCGCGATGAATGCTGACCTCAGCCAGATCGCGGTAGTCGAGCCCCGCGCGTTCGAGCTGCTTGTCCTCGAAGTTGAACCCCAGCGGCTCGACGAGGTGCAAGCGCGCGCCCGTGTTGGCCGCGAGACGGATCACGTTGCCGGTGTTCGGCGGAATTTCCGGTGTGTACAGGACGATGTCGAACACGTCGCGGCGCTGAGGGTGAGGTGGTACGCCCCAATATGACGACGCCCCACCGGCGCGTCACGCCGATGGGGCTGGAGTGCACGCCCGACATACCATCTACTGCGTGGTCTGCACGCCCTTCCAGAACGCCACACGATCCGACACTGCCTCGGCACCCGCCTTGGGCGACGGGTAATACCACGCGGCGTCGCGGTTCTCTGTGCCATTCACGCGGAGCGTGTAATAGCTGGCCTGTCCCTTCCACGGACAGCTCGTATGCGTGGCGCTCTCCTCGATCATCGAGCGGTCCAGCGCGCTCATCGGGAAGTAGTGGTTCCCCTCGATCACCACCGTGTCGTCGCTCTGGGCGACCACCGTGCCATTCCAGACGGCCTTCATGTCTCAACTCCCGTGTGCGTGATCATGCAGGTCGCAGCCAGACGACCCAGAACCTGTCCTGCTCGTCCGTGAACAGCTCGGTCACGGTCCATCCACCGTCGCGCGTCACCCTGTCCAGCAGCGCGCGATCGTACTTGTACGAGACCTCGGTGCGGATCGTCTCCCCTTCCGCCACGTGAATCTCATCGCCGAAGATCCGGACGGTGTTGCTCACCACCGCAACGAGATGCATCTCGATCCGA
>JAYWIJ010000173.1:0-2782 GCA_043788935.1 Gemmatimonadaceae bacterium
GGTGCACCGGCCCAGGTAAGCGCGTCGTGCTGCAACGGAACCCTCACGTTCGTCGCGGTCGGACTGCGTACTGCGTCGGCCATTGCAAGGGAGACAGTGGCGTGATGCTTGGCGTGCTGGGGCTTGCGTGCCATCTCTGCATCGGTATGCCGGCGACGTTTTCCGGCACCGTGCTCTCCGATCCGGCGAGACGTCCGATCGCCGGTGCGACCGTGTCGATTCCGCAACTCGCCTTGAGTGTGCGCACCGACAGCGCCGGCAACTTCACGATACCGAGCGTGCCGGCGGGATTTCACGGCGTCGTGGTGCGCGCGCTCGGCTTCCAGCAGGTGACGGCCCGGCTCAACTTCGAGGGCGACGACATCGTCGAGCGTGATTTCCTCCTCCGGGCGAGCCTGAACGTGCTCAGCGAGGTCGAGGTGAAGGGCAACGCGCCGAGCGGCAACAATCCTCGGATCGCGGAGTTCGACGAACGGCGGAGGTTGGGCATCGGCCGTTTCCTCACGCAGGCAGACTTCGAGAAGCCCGAAGGACGCAAGCTCTCCGATGTGCTGACCTCGCGCATCGCAGGCATTCGCACCGTTTCGTACGGCAGCCGGCAGGCGATCATCTCGTCGCGCGGTCTCACAAGCATCAACATGATGCCGGCCGGAGACGGGATGGACCGGCGCATGGGTGCGACGGCACGTTGCTACGTGCAGGTGATCGTCGACGATATCGTGCGCTACCGCAGCGCCCCCGGCGAACAGCTGCTCAACATCGATACGATCGACCCGTCGCGCATCGCAGCCGCCGAGTACTACAGCGCGTCGCAGACGCCGGCACAGTTCAATCGTGGTGGGAACGCACCCTGCGGCACGCTGGTGATCTGGTCGCGCTACTAGCGCGTTTCGACCCGAACCGCGAGCGGTCTCCGGTCAACGACCCGCGGCGCCCACGTCCGGTCCGTGCGGCAGCCCCGCCATGTCGCTCGGCCGGATCATGAGGGATGCGACGAGGCTGATGGCGACCATCACGAACATGTAGACACCCACCGACAGGCCCGTGTGTGTCTTGAGCACGAGCCAGGTCGCGATGAACGGGGCGAAACCGCCGCCCAGGATTGCGCCGAAGGCATACGCCAGCGAGGAACCGCTGTAGCGCACGTTCGTCGGAAAGAGGCCGGCGAACAGCGCCGACTGCGCGCCGTACGACAGTCCGAGTGTGGCGGTGAGGATCAGCGTGCCCACCGTGATGATCGGCACGCTCGCCGTGTCGACCATCATCATGAACGGGATGCTCCAGAGCAGCATCGCGCCGTAGCCGATGATGAACGTGCGGCGCGCGCCGATCCGGTCGCCCGCCCATCCCGAGATGAGGATGGTGATCAGCCACGACACCGATCCCGCGATCACGATGCCGAGGATCGACTGACGGTTCATCTTGAGTGTCGTCGTCGCATACGACAGCAGGAACGACAGGAAGATGTACCCCACCATGTTGTTCGCGAGGAACGTGGCCGCGGCGAGCGTGACGGGCCGCTTGTGCACGCGCATGATCTCGCCCAGCGGCGCGCGCGTATCCGTACGCGCCGCCTTCATCTCGGCGAACACAGGACTTTCGTTCACCGCATTCCGGATGTAGAACCCGAGCGCGATGAGCACGATGCTGAGCAGGAACGGGATGCGCCAACCCCACGCGAGAAACTGCTCCTCCGTCGTGAGCTTCACCATCAGGAGGAACATCGCGTTCGCGAGCAGCAGCCCAAGCGGCACGCCGATCTGCGACGACGACCCGTACAACGAACGCTTGTTCGCCGGCGCGTGCTCAACCGCCATGAGCGCCGCACCCGCCCACTCACCACCAGCGCTGAAGCCCTGCAGGCATCTCATGAGCACGAGCAGAAGCGGCGCCAGGATACCGACCTGGTGATAGGTGGGCAGGAGCCCTACCGCCACTGTTGCGGCGCCCATCACGCCGAGCGTGAGGATCAGCATCTTCTTGCGACCGAGGCGGTCGCCGAAGTGTCCCGTGACCGCGCTGCCGAACGGACGCGCGACGAACTGCACACCCAGCGTCGCCATCGACGCGAGTTGCGCCGTGGCCGGATCGAGCGACGAGAAGAATTGCGTGCTGAAGACCAGCGCCGCCGACGTGCTGAAGATGAAGAAGTCGTACCACTCGATCGTCGTGCCGATCGCACTGGCCGCGAGGACCCGGCGCTTTTCCTTCACGGTGTCGGAGTGCATCGTTCTCGGGTAGCGGGGCGGGAGTCCACACGTCGCATCAAGGAACACATGTCGCAGCATGACCTCAAGCGGCTGGGTGGAGCGTTGTTCGCGGATGCAGGCCAGGACGGGTTGCTGCACCGCGCGTTCCTTCGTGGTTCGGGATTCTCCGAGCACGATGTGCGGCGTTCGCCCGTGATCGGGATCTGCTCCAGCTGGAGCGAGCTGAATCCCTGTAACGCGGGACTGCGCGATCTCGCTGACGAGGTGAAAGCCGGCGTGCATGCGGCGGGCGGGCTGGCACTCGAGTTCCCGACGATATCAATCTCGGAACCGTTCACCCGCCCCACCAGCCTGTTCCTGCGCAATCTCATGTCGATGGACGTCGAGGAATCGATTGCCAGCGCGCCCATCGACGGCGTGGTGCTGCTCGGCGGATGCGACAAGACCGTGCCGGCGCAGATCATGGGCGCGCTCAGTGCGAACAAGCCTGCACTGATGGTCACCGCGGGGCCGCGGCCCGTGCCCTGCGTGCTCGGCGAACCGTTCACCATCGACGATGTGTGGCCGGCATG
>JAYWIJ010000174.1:0-2749 GCA_043788935.1 Gemmatimonadaceae bacterium
CGTGACGCTCCCGATCGGTACGTCCCCTGCCTCAGGATTGCCGCAGGTACCCGAGTAGCTGCCACCCGCGGCCAGCTGAACGGTGCACGCGATGTCGAATGCCGGTGCACCCATCAGCGGCTGCGTCGTCACGAGGCTGTAGCTGCCCGTCGGCGTGATGCCTGCGCCACCCGCACCGGCCGGGGCAAAGGTGCCGTCGATGCCCATCGGCATGCCCTGATACACCAGCGTGCCCTGCACCGTCGTCGGAGTAACGAATTTCATCGACACGGTGACGCCGCCATCCGGCGTGTCCACGGCGATGGCGACACCCGTGTCGGACGGCGTGACCTTGCTCACCGGCATCACGGGAAACCCGTCGGCCGTGAGCGTGCCGGTATAGGCGCTCTTGTCACCGGTGATCGTGATCACTGCCTTGAGCGCACCCTGCGGGCTGTTCACGGTCGTGGTGTACGTGCCCGTGACCGAACGTCCCTGCGCGCTCACGGTGAGCGGGGCGAAGGCCAAGGCGAGCAGCGCGGCCAGACGGGCCAGCGGACGGAAGGACGTCATGCAGAATCTCGGTGAGGTGTGTGGGTCACGCGCCGTCATGAAGCGACACAGTCCTGTACGGCCGCGCCGACGCGCGAGTGTCAAAAGGGGCACCGCCTGCCGCTGACTCCCAAATCCTCACCGACGCATGAGCACACACAAGCGCCGCGCTCGGCACGTGCGACCACGCGACCGTGGTGTCCGACCCGTTGGTCCCCCGACCAGGGTGTCTGACCCTATGATCCGCCCTCCCCGTCGCACGCTCACGACCGCTCCGTGACCGAGATGGCACCATCCGGTCACGAAGCCGACACAGGGGACGGGCTGATTTGGTCTCATTCCCTCCATGAGGCTCGCGATGCTGCACCCCTCCCTGGTCTCCGACACCGCACCCGCGGCCCGCCGCGTCATCGTCCTCGTGCTGGATGGGCTGCGAGCCGATCTCGTGGGAGATCCGCGCTTCCCCAACCTCGCGCGGCTGCACGCTGCCAGCGCCGCGACCACTGACGCGACGACCGTGCTCCCCTCGGTCACCGCCGTCGCCATGACGTCGCTGCTCTCCGGGCTCGCACCCGCCGATCATGGCGTCGACAGCGACCGATTTCGCGTGCCAGCGCCACGCGTGCCGATGACGACGCTGCCGCAGGCCGTCATCGCAGCAGGCCTGCCCGCGACAGGCGTGGTCCGCCGCGTGCCATGGGTACTCCGCCACACCGCCAGTCGCATCACCCGCGCGCTTGGCCTCGAGCGCACGATCTTCGCCGCGCCCAACGCGCATGTACTCCTGGCCGCCGCCGCGCCGCTGCTCAGCGAACAGCGCACCGGCCTGATCGTGCTGCATTGGCCCGATTGTGATGCCATCGGTCACGCCGCCGGCTGGATGTCGCTGCCGTACCTCACCGCCGTCTCACGCATGGACCACGCGCTCGGCATGCTCCTCGCCCAGATCGATGGCACCTTCGACGACACGCTGCTGATCGCGCTTGCCGATCACGGTGGCGGCGGACGCATCGCCACGCACCACGACAGCGCCCATCCGCACGACTGCACCATCCCGATCATGCTGTACGGCGCCGGTGTGCAGCCACAGGAGCTGCCGGCCGGTCTGACACTGCTCGACGTCCCTGCCACGGCGCTGTACGCCCTTGGCGTTGCGGTACCAAGCACATATGCCGGCACCCCGATCACGCAGGCGTTCGGCGTCCCGGCCCTGGCCTGCACCGCGTCGGCGGCATGACGACCGTCCTGATCGCGTTTGCGGACACCGGTGGCGGACATCGCGCGGCCGCGCTCGCCGTGCGCGACGCGATTCACGCCAACGGCGACGATGTCGACGTCATCCTGCGCGATCCGTATGCACAGTCGGCACGCTGGCCTTTTCCCACGATCCGCTACCTGTATCCGCACGTGGTGCAGCATGCCGCGTGGCTCTGGCGTACCGCGTTTCGTGTCACCAACCGGCCGCGCGTCGTGTCATGGCTCCAGCGTGCCGCCTGGCCAGTGCTGCGACAGGGATTCTCGGCACTGCGCGACACGGCGCCGGATCTGATCGTCTGCACGCATCCGTTGCTGACAGCACCGCTGCGTCGGAGTTTTCCGACCACGCCGATCATCGTCGTCGTCACCGATCTCGTCTCGGGGCATGTGTCGTGGTACGACCGCGACGCCGACATGGTGATCGTCCCCACCGAGGCAGCGCGACTCGCAGCCATCCGCGCTGGTGTCTCCTCCGAACTGTTGCGCGTCGTCGGACTGCCCGTCTCCCCGGCGTTCACGGCAGTGCCGGGCGAACGTGGCGCTTTGCAGACGGCACTCGGCTGGACCACCGAACGCGCCACTGTGCTGCTGGCGGGCGGTGCCGAAGGCATCGGCAGCATCGAAGCACTCGCCGTTGCGATCGATCGTGCGCAGCTGCCCTGCGACATCGCCGTGGTGGCGGGCCGCAACTACAGTCTCGCAAAGCGACTCCGCGCGCGGCGCTGGCAGGGCACGGTCCACGTGTACGACTACGTCACGAACTTCGCCGAGCTGGTGCGCGCTGCGTCGGCGCTGGTCACCAAGGCGGGTCCTGGCACCATCGCCGAGGCCTGCGCGAGCGGCTGCCCGCTCATCCTCACGAGTGCGATCGAGGATCAGGAAACCGGCAACGTCGATTTCGTGACGCAGGGCCGCGCCGGCGTATGGGCACCGTCGTCCCTCGCCACCACCGTCGCGCTGC
>JAYWIJ010000175.1:0-40186 GCA_043788935.1 Gemmatimonadaceae bacterium
ACGTCCGCCAGTGGTGTGAGCAACGGAAAGACGGAGCGCCAGGAATGTGTGGCGCCTGCCGTGCCGTGCAGCAGCACGATGGTGGGCCCGGTGCCGGCACGCTGGACGTGCCAGCGCAGCGCGCCGGTGGTGATGAAGCTCGAACAGTCTGCATTTGGCCAGTCGGCCGGAATTTCCGGCGGAATGGCGCTCGTATCAGGCACGCATGCCCTCCTGGTGTGCGGTCTGGTCAACACGAGCGGTCCGGGTTTGGGCCGGTGGAAGCCGGTGGATCGTTCGTCCCTGCGCGACGGGATTCAATGTCGCGCCCTGCGCTGCGCCAGGAGCGTGCAGCACCCCATTTCCCGAGGTTGGAATGGATAAGCCCCCGATGACGGACGAAGAAGCACGCGGCGTGCACTCACTGGCGATTCTGTCAGTAGTCGGCTTCGCATTCTTTTCCGCGATTTTCCACTTTCTGGTCTGGCAGTGGCGTCCGTGGTTCGGCAAGCCGTTGTCGTACGGAGCTGCGCAGCTACTGGATGTCGCGCACTCTGCCACCCGCTTCCTGAGCTGAGGAGAATCGCATGCTTTACAAAATGTGGCAGGGGTTCGATCCCCGGCGTCTGATGGTCGGCATCTTCGCGTTCATGTTCGCGTTGTCGCTGGTCATTCACTTCATTCTCCTGAGCACCACGCGGTATAACTGGCTCGATCCTGATGGGAACGCGGCCAAGGTGTCGACGGCAGACATGCTCACCCCGATGCCGGCCACTCGGTAACGACGGCGCGCGGGCTGCGGCCCGGATGGCGATACGTGTCCAAGCCACGTGCAGCCATTCGGCGCCATAGCCCGGGTCTCCGTCGTTCTTGGTGTACCCGGTAAGGAGCAACAATCGATGGCGATGATGTCCTTCGAATACAAGTATCGCGTGCGAGGCGGCACCCTCCTCGGCGGTGACTTGTTCGATTTCTGGATCGGCCCGTTCTACGTCGGCTTCTTCGGCGTGGTAGCGGCATTCTGTGCCCTGCTCGGTACCGCACTCTGCGTCTATGGCGCAGCCATCGGTCCGACCTGGAACCTCTGGCAGATCAACATCGCACCACCCGACCTGAGTTACGGGTTGCGTCTGGCGCCGTTGCGGGATGGCGGGCTCTGGCAGATGATCACCATTCTCGCCACCGGCGCCTTCGTGGCGTGGGTGCTGCGGCAGGCGGAGATCAGTCGCAAGCTGGGCATGGGCTACCATGTTCCCGTCGCGTACTCCGTGGCAGTGTTCGCGTACATCACGCTCGTCATCATCCGCCCGGTGTTGCTGGGTGCATGGGGCCATGGCTTTCCGTACGGCATCCTGAGTCATCTCGACTGGGTGTCCAACGTGGGCTATCAGTTCCAGCACTTCCATTACAACCCCGCGCACATGATCGCGATCACGTTCTTCTTCACGAACAATCTCGCCCTCGCGATGCACGGCTCGCTGATTCTGTCAGTGACCAGTCCGCCGAAGGGAGAAGCCGTGAAGACGAGCGAGCATGAAAACTCGTTCTTCCGCGACGCGGTGGGTTATTCCATCGGCGCGATCGGCATTCACCGGCTCGGCCTGTTCCTGGCGTTGAACGCCGGGTTCTGGAGCGCCATCTGCATCCTGATCAGCGGTCCATTCTGGACCCGCGGCTGGGCGGACTGGTGGAACTGGTGGCTCTACCTGCCCTTCTGGGCCCCGAGGTGATGCGTCCATGATTGAATACCAGAACCTCTGGACCCGCGTGCAGGTGCACGCCCCGGTCGACCCCGGCGTCCCGCTGCGGGGCGGCATGTGGGGTCGGGACGGCAAGCCGTTTCTCTTCTACTGGGCCGGCAAGATCGGTGACGCGCAAATCGGGCCGATCTATCTCGGCACCCTCGGCGTGTTCTCGCTGATCTTCGGCTTCCTGGCGTTCGAGATCATCGGGCTCAACATGTGGCGCTCCGTGGGCTGGGATCCGATCCAGTTCCTCCGGCAGCTCCCGTGGCTCTCGCTCGAACCGCCTGCACCGCGCTACGGCCTGCACATTCCGCCGCTCGATCAGGGTGGATGGTGGCTGCTCGCCGGCTTCTTCTTGACAGTCGCGATCCTGCTGTGGTGGGTGCGCCTCTATCAGCGCACGCGTGCGCTGGGCATGGGATCACACATCGTCTGGTCGTTCGCCTCGGCCATCTGGCTGTACCTGGTGTTGGGCTTCATCCGCCCGATCATGGTGGGCAGCTGGTCGGAAGCGGTGCCGTTTGGCATCTTCCCGCACCTGGACTGGACCGCATCATTCTCCATCCGCTACGGGAACCTGTTCTACAATCCGTTCCACATGCTGTCGATCGTGTTCCTGTACGGCTCTGCCCTGCTCTTCGCCATGCACGCGGCGACCGTGCTGGCCTGCAGCCGCTACGGCGCGGAACGCGAGATCGAACAGGTGACGGATCGCGGCACTGCCGGCGAACGCATGGGACTGTTCTGGCGCTGGACTATGGGTTTCAACGCCACCACGGAATCCATTCATCGCTGGGCCTTCTGGTTCGCCACGCTCACCACACTCACCGGTGGCATCGGCATTCTCCTCACGGGGACTGCGGTGGACAACTGGTTCCTGTGGGCGCAGAAGCATGGCGTGGCACCGAGTTACGCGGTGCTCTACGAGGTGAAGGCCGAACAGGCCCCCTACCTCCGTGGCCAGTACATGGGCACCGCGCCGGACAGCTTCCCCGGCATGATGCGCGACGCCGCTGGTCGCCTCGTCCCCCAGAAACTCCCGGTACCGCAGGGTGCGCAGCTCACGGGTGACGTCGAGGTGTACAACAAGCCGGTGCTGACGAGCGACAACATGCGCGATTCGCTCAATACCGATGGGTTGTTCATCATGAGCGCGGTGTATTTTGACACCGGCATGGATGCGTTGCGTGGCGAGTCCGACGCTGAACTGGCCAACCTGGCGGCGCTGCTCACGAAGTATCCGCAGCTCAAGCTCGAGGTGCAGGGACACACCGACAATGCCGGTGATCCCACGGCCAACCTCACGCTCAGTCAGGGTCGCGCCGAACGTGTGCGCGGCATGCTCACGACGAAGTACGGCATCGCCGCCGACCGCATCACGTCACGCGGATTCGGGCAGACCAAGCCGGTCGCGTCGAATGACACGCCCGAGGGTCGTCGCCTCAACCGTCGCGTCGAAATCTCGAGCGGAGGCAAGGTCGTGCTGCCAGCGGAGACCACCCCATGATCTCACGTTCCATTGTGCAGGTCACCGGTGCGGTGCTCGCGCTGGCCGTGCTGAGCGGCTGCAAGGGCATGCCTGACGTGATCAAGCCCGGTCCGAAGAAGATCGCGCAGCACGGCGAGCGCGGTGTCGGCATGGAAACGAACTACGACCCGGATGACGTCGCGAAGACTGCGGCGTACAACCAGGCCCCGAAGCCGCTTCTCCCTGCCCCGCCGGGCCCGCCGGGTCAGTACAAGAACGTGCAGGTGCTCACCAATATCAGCGCCGCCGAGTTCGGGCGGACGATGACCGCGATGAGCGCGTGGGTGGCCGGCGGCGCAGGCAACTGCGCCTACTGCCACAACACCGCGAACTTCGCCGCTGATTCCAACAAGGGGCAGCCGATCTACACGAAGCTGGTATCCCGCATGATGCTGCGCATGACGCGCCGCATCAATTCGGACTACACGCAGCATGTGGCCGGCACCGGTGTCACCTGTTACACCTGTCATCGCGGACAGCCGCTGCCGAACGGCCTCTGGTTCTACACGTCCGAGAACCAGATCCTCCGGCACTACCTGGATCGCGACGACATCCGCGTGCAGACGCACACCATCGAGCCGAACAACGGCAATCGCACGTCGATCCGTCAGACGTACAACACGTACGCCCTGATGGTGACGCAAGCCAATGCCCTCGGCGTGAACTGCACGTACTGTCACAACTCGCGTGCGTGGACCTCGTGGGAACAGTCGACACCGAAACGTGTCGTCGCCTACGCCGGCGCCGCCATGCTGCGTGACGTGAACATGAACTACCTGAACCCGCTGCAGCCGGTGTATCCCCGCAGTCGCCTGGGCGAGCATGGTGATGCGCCCAAGGCACAGTGCATCACGTGCCACAACGGCGTCTACAAGCCGCTGTATGGCGCGAAGATGGCCAAGGACTACCCTGCCCTCTGGGGTGCGCCTGGCTGGGATGCCATCACCGGTCCGCTCGATGCGGCCGGGAAGCCGCTGTACGACGGCAAGCCACTCACCGCTCCGATGCCCATTCCGATGGGTGCCAAGCTGAGTGACGCGCCGACGACGGCGACTGCAGCCGGTGTCGATACCGCGATGGGAACCACACTTGCCCCTGCGATGCCCGCCGGGACCACGGTGCCCGCCCGAACGACGCCGTAACACCGTACGCGCAGTCATCGCCTTCGTCACGCGCCCGGGTCGCCTTCGCGATCCGGGCGCGTGGCGCGTTAGGTGCCTCCAACGAACGGTGATACGCCATTACCGCACTGGACGGCGAGATCGGAATTGACGAGTGTGCGTCAGTCTGGAAGAAGTGCTGACATCTCACCCATTGCATCACATGCACGCTACACCTGTCGAGCGACAGATCACACTCAGAGACGGCGTCCGGCTCGCACTGCGGGTGTGGTCGGGTCCGAACTCCGGTCGCGGCACCGTCGTCATCGCGCACGGACTGGGTGAGCACGCCGGTCGCTACGAACAACTCGCTGGTGAACTCATACAGGACGGATGGCAGGTGCACGCGGCCGATCATCGCGGCCATGGTCGTTCCAGCGGCGCGCGTGGGGCGGTGCCCGCCGCCGAGACGATCCGTGATGACATCATCGAGATGCTGCACTTTGCGCGGGCGACGGGCGTTGCACCCATCGTGCTGCTTGGCCACAGCATGGGCGGCGCATTCGCCGCGTGGGCCGTCGCGCATGAACCCGGCGCCGCCGATGCGTTGACGCTCTCGTCACCCGCGTTGCAGACCGACCTGACGGGCCTGCAGCGCATCATGATGAGCACCATGCTCCGCCTCTCGCCGAACGCGTCCATCGCCAATGGACTCGATGTCAATTACCTGTCGCACGATCGTGCGGTGGTGGACGCGTACATCGCCGACCCGCTCGTGCACGACCGTGTCTCGGCCCGGCTCGCAAGCGCCATCGTCACGGCCGGCGAAACGGTGCGCGCCATGGCGGCGCGGTGGTCCACGCCGACCTTGCTGCTCTATGCCGGCGGCGACAAAATCGTGAATCCCGCCGGTGCGGAGCAGTTCGCGGCGGCCGCACCGTCAGGGGTGGTGCGCACCAAGCGCTTCGACGCGCTGTATCACGAGATTTTCAACGAGAAGGGGCGCGCTGAACCGGTGGCGGTGCTCCGCGCCTGGCTGCGTTCCATCGCGCCCGAGGTTCGCGCGGGCTGAACGGTCAGCTCACGCGACGGCGGGCTGTCCCGCCAGCAGCGTGGCCGGATCGTTGACCGTGTACAGCGAGAGCATCAGGCGCGTCTTCCGGCGGAAACCGATGTGCGCGCGCGTCGAGACGGTGTCGTAGTGCGCCTCCTCGATCGCTTCCAGTATCGCCGCATATCCCACGGCGCAGGCCTGCGCACAGCGCCGAGAATCAGGCGCGAGCAATGCGATACCGGGCAGCGCCTCACGATACAACAGTCGCGCGCGCGACACGAAGTGACGCATCATCCCCTGCCACGCCGGTGATCGCACGTCGATGTCGGACGCCAGCACCTGGTCGCGCGTGAGCCCGACGCTGGCCAGCGCATCATCCGGCAGGTAGCAGCGACCATTGGCGGCATCCTCACCGATGTCGCGGAGAATGTTGGTGATCTGCATCGCGACGCCCAGCGTGCGCGCACAGAGCACGGCGCGGGCGCGTGTCTCATCGCTGCCCACCACGCCGAAGACGTGCGTGCAGAGCTCCCCGACGCTGCTGGCCACCCCTTCGCAGTACGCCTGCAGCGACGGCCAGTCGCGGTAATCGGTCGGGTCGAGATCGCGCGCCACACCGTTCACCAACTCGTCGATCGGCGCCAGCGGAATGCCGTAGCGACGGATCGCCCACGCCGTCTCGTGCATCACCGGTCCGGCGAACCCACCCGACAAGGCGTCGTCGAGCTGGCTGCGCAACGTCTCAAGCGATGCGCGCACGGCGTCACGACCATGTGGCCCCGCACGATCCACCGCGTCGTCGGCGAGCCGACAGAACGCGTACAGCGCGTACGTCGCCCGCCGCTTCGTGATGGGCAGGAACGCGCTGGCCAACGCGAAGGTCCGCGCATGCCGGCGCACGATGTTCCCACACACCAGACTCTCGAACGTCACCATGCGGCGTCGCCTCCAGCCCGGACGACCCTCACGCGGGAGAGGGCGTGACGCCAGCCGCTGCCGAACGAGACGACGGTGCGACCGCATTCGCCGTCGCATTCCCAGGCGTGGCCGGCTGCTGATAGGCACGCAGCGCACCGACGACAGCCTCTGCCGCCAGCTGGGAGTCCTTCACCGCGCGAAACGTCGGGCGGCCCCGTGTGCTGCCACGCCAGGTCATGTGCGGGAACAGGAGCAACCACGGAATCTCCTGCGTGCCGCTGAGTGACACCATCAGGTCGGCCGATCCGTCCGATCGCCGCAGCAGATCGACGCCATCCACGCTCGAATACGGAATGTTGGCATCGGCACGCATCACCATGCCGATGTTGAAGAACACCCGCTTGTCGGTGATCACGTACTTGGATGACACGGCGATCCGCCACGCGAGCACGCGAATACTCACCACGGCGATCACGAGCAGGAGCGCACTGAGCGTCGAGACACCGACCAACCGCGGGATCATGTTGACGCCGCCATGCTGCCACGCGTCAACGAGACCGATCGTGGCCGACACGGCAACGAAGCCGAGCACCCACCGCTCGCGCAGGAAGTACCGCGCCAGCGATCGCTGGTCGGGCGCGCCCGACCACAGGACGTGTTCACCCGCGGGGAGGCGACTGACCTCCCCGTCGGGGCCAACGTGCTCCACGATCTCCGTCATCAGATCAGCGGCCCGAAGCGAAGGTCCGAGTTGTACATCGATCCGGCGCCGAAGTACGCGGAAATCTTGTCCTCTTCGAGCAGCGTCACGATGTCGGCGTGCTTCGTCGCGGGGATGCCGGCGAAGTCCGCGGCCTTCAGCACGTCGATCTGCACGTGCGTGGCCGACGGCCCGACGCTGACGAACGGAATCCAGCTCGACGGACGCGGCATGCGCATGAACGGTACCGGGAAGAGGCGACGCGTGCCTTCAGCGACTTCCACTTCGAGGTAGCGCAGGCACGGCTCGCTGCGGTCGACCCACAGCTCCACCACCTTGCCACCCACGACGCCGTCCATCCCCTTCACGTCGAGACCACGCGGATCGGGATCCTCATGCGCCACGAAGAAGTCGGTGGCGACGCGCATCGGGACGATGCGATGTGCACCCTTGATCGTGAGATCGGGTCGATCGGCACGCTGGGCCCATGCGCCCGGGCCGATGCCGGCGGAGAGCGGATTGCCAATCGGCTCGAGCGGTGCGCCCCAGCCGGAATCGACCGGCTTTGCGTTCTTCGGTACGATGAGTTCGGACATGCCCTAGTGCTCCGGGTGAGTGGGGATGAACTCCTTCGGGCCCGGATACGCCGGATAGCCCTGATGCAGGCGGCCCGGCTGGTCGGACACCAGCGGATAGCCCTCGCGCTTGTCTTCGCGACGCAGATAGAGGATCAGCCCGAAAAAGGCGAACCAGAACGCATAGAGCACCAGCTGCGTGACGTCGATATACGGCGTGAAATTCCTGAACATGCTCACTCCTTCCTCATCTGAGGGACACCCTGCACTAGGCCGGGAACTCGGCGATGCCGAACGGCACCGGTCGGACTTCCGCACGGCGGCGTGCCGCCAGCGGACCCAGCACCACCAACAACACCAACAATCCGCATACGGCAACCAGATACGCCGCGAGATATCCTGCGCCAGGTGTGACCGCGTCGAGCGAGGAATGCTCCGAGGCCATCGCAGTGGTCACACCGTCGCGAATGCCACCGGCGATGGCCATGGCGAGACCGGCAGCAGTCGCCTGCACCGCGCCCCACGCACCGAGCGCCAGGCCGTGCTCTCCCTTGTGCGGCAGCGCCATGACGCGCAGCAGCGTGCCGATGCTGAACAATCCGTTGCCAAAGCCGATCAGCAGCGCGCCGAGCATGAGCAGTGCAGCCGATTCAACCGGCGCGGAGAAGATGATCAGGGCAAACCCGAACATGCCGATCACTGCGCCACCGGCACACAGGCGGATCGGATCAGCACCCTGCTGCGCCTTCTTCGCGGCGATCCCGAAGCTCGCGATGGCACCGCTCGCCATGATGCCGGTGAGCAGCGTCGTGGCGGCCACGCCAAGGCCGAGCACCTGTCCGCCGAATGGCTCGAGCAGCACGTCCTGCAGCGTGAACGCGAAGCTGCCGATGCCGACGGCCGTCAGCAACCGGATCAACTGGGGACATTCGGCAACGAACTGCCGCCACGCCTGCAGGAACGGCGGCCGTGCGATCTCCGGCTTCTTCGTCGGCGCGGAGCCACGGGCTTCCTGTTTCCAGACCGCAAAGATGTTCAGGAACAGCGTCACTTCGGCGGCACCCTGAATGACCTGAATGAGCACCACTTTGTCGAAGTGGCGTAGCATCGCGCCGTAGCTGACGCTCGCCACGACCATGCCCAGCAGCAGCATCACGTAGAGCAGTGCCACCACGCGCGGCTGGTCCCTTTCCGGCGTGATGTCGGTGGCCAGCGCCAGCCCCGCCGTCTGCACCATGTGCGAGCCGAGGCCCGTGCAGAGGAAGGCGAGGAAGCTGGCAGCGACCCCGACCCCCGGATGCCCGGTGGTGTCGCCAGACAGGATGAACAGCGCGACGGGCATGATCGCCAGCCCGCCGAACTGCAGCAGCGTGCCGAACCAGATGTACGGCACACGCCGCCAGCCGAGCACCGAGATGTGGGTATCGGACTTGTAGCCGATGAGCGCACGGAACGGTGCCGTCAGCAGCGGCACGGCGAGCATGAGGCCCACCAGCAGCGCCGGCATCTTCAGCTCCACGATCATCACGCGATTCAGCGTCCCGGCCAGCAGCGTCGTGGCCAGCGCCACGGTGAACTGCAGCAGGCCCAGACGGAGCAGCCGGGGGAGCGGCAGATCCGTCGTGGCGACATCGGCGAACGGCAGCAGGCTGGGGCCGAAACGAGAGACCAGCTTCGACACCAGCGGCGTGCGGCCCGTGGAAGCACTCATCGCGTCACCACACCGGTTCCATGCGCACGTTGGCCGGCAGCTCGTTCGACTCCACAGGCAGGAAGTACAGCTGCACGAAGGTCGTCGCGACGGTGGCCTTCAGGGCAAGCCGTCGCAGGGACGCGCCGATACCTCCCATCTTCTTCGTCGCCTCGATAGCCAGCGCCAGCTGGAACATCTTCTCGAACAGCTCCCAGATCCGCGGGCTCTCCAGATCGAGGCTGACCGGAAATACCTGCTTGCTGATCAGGCTCGTGAGCTTGATCACCTTGCGGTCGTAGTCATCCACCGACATGCCCATCGCACCGAAGAACGAGGCGCGGAGATGATCGCGGACGTACATCGTGCAGAACACGGCCAAGAGGAAGAAACGGATCCAGTACTTGTTGATCCCCTGGAGCGTGTCGGGATTGGCCCGCATCAGTACCGCGAACGCCTCGCCGTGCCGAAACTCGTCGTGGCACCAGTTGTCGAACCACTTGAAGATCGGGTGCCAGCGCTTGTCGGGCTGCTGCTCGAAGTTGCGGAAGATGGTGATGTAGCGGGCGTAGCCGATCTTCTCCGACAGGTATGTCGCGTAGTAGATGAACTTGGGCTTGAAGAACGTGTACTTCTTCGCCCGTGTCAGGAAGCTCAGGTCCACGCGCACGTTGAAGTCGTTCAGCGTGTGGTTGATGAATCCGGCGTGACGGCCTTCATCGCGGCTCATGTAGCCGAACAGCTCGCGCACGTCGGGATTCGTACAGCGCTTCTTGATCTCGGCGTACAGGATGCACCCCGAGAACTCGGCCGTCACGGAGCTGATCAGGAACTCCACGAACTCCGTGCGCAGCGGCTCGGGGATCTTCGAGAAGTCCTCGTCGAATTCCGGCGTGCGCTTGAAGTGCGTGCGATTCGGGTCGGCGCGGAACTCCGCCACCATCGCATCCCACTCGGCGCGCATGCGCGTGAAGTCGAGCTTGTTCAGCTCGTCGAAGTCGGTGGTGTAGAATCGCGGGTTGAGTGCGGCATCCTGCGCCGCCATCGCCGTGCTCTGCACCGTGGTGTGCGGCGCGTCTTCCGTCAGCGCGGCGGGGTCGTTCGTGATGTTGTACATGCGATCAGCCCTCGAATCCGACTTCATAGAGTTCAGTGATGCGGGTGCGGCCCATCACGCGTTCCCACATCCGCCGCGGCAGGCTCGCCTTGGACACCGTCGCCCGGGCCGCCATCGTACGCTTCTCGTTCAGGGCGATGAACGACGGGGCACCATGCACCAGCACCTCGTCGCCTTCGTTCACCTCGATCCCTTCGAGCACCACATGCGCATGCATCTCGCGCTCGGTGGCTTCGAGATCGATCATCGCCGGCACGTCGATCGTGCGACGGTACAGAAACCACACCGTGAGGATCGCGACCAGCGCGATCAGCAGGTTCGGGAGCGTCAGCATGCCGTCAGGTCCGCTTGCGAGAAAGTGCCCCAAAGGCGAGCAAGATGATGATCACCCAGATCATGACACCACCGGCGCTTCCGCCCGGCGCAGTTCCAGCGCCTGCGAGGTATAGAATCCACTGCTGACGCGGTGCGTGCGTTGCGCACCCCACGCCGAGAGGCGTGTGTCAGCCGCGATCCCTCGGAGCAGCGGCCCCATGGCCACCGGCTCGATCGCCGGCGCACGATCCCGGCGCGGAAACAACCGCCCCACGCCACGGACGGTCGCGAGGAGCGGCGTCCAGGGTGCGAACGTCACGGCCATGCCCACCCGGGTCCGGGCGGCCAGAGCAGCATAGGCGTCGAGCATGTCGGCCATGCGGTAGTGGATCAGAGAGTCCATTGCGACGACGTAGTCGAACGAGCCGAGCTGCGCATCGAGCATGTCGCCCGACCGCCACTCGATCGTCCCTCGATCGAATTTCCCCTCAGACCGCGTCTCGGCTAGTCCCACCAGCGTCGGCGACAGGTCAATCGCCACGACCGAGGCCCCGCGACGTGCCAGCTCGACTGCCTGCACCCCGGTGCCGCAGCCTGCATCCAGCACCCGCATCCCGGTCAGGTCGGCCGGCAGGTAACCGCTCAACGTGTGGCGCATGCGCTCGCGCCCCTCACGCACGGTACGACGGACCCAGCTCACCTGCGCATCGGAGGTGAGCACCGCCCAGCCGGCGGCCGCCGTACGGTCGAAATACTCGTGCAACCAGGCGCGCCGCTCCGTGTAGCTGCGGCTGCCCGGCGTTCCAGCTTCCGTGGACGGTGCGGCCATCGGTCAGTCGTACCCGAGCAGGTCGAAGATCTCGCGGTCCTTCAGCGGTTCGATCAGCAACGGCGGCACACCGTCCACGAGGCGCTGGGCGCAGGCGAGATACTCGTCCTGCACCGCCTTCACCTCAGGGTCGCTCGAATCCATCTCGAACATCGTGCACTTCTTCAGCCGGCTGCGACGGATCGCATCCAGGTCCGGGAAGCGCGCCGTCGTGGTCAGGCCGACCACCGAATTGTAGCGGTCGATCTGGTCGGTGTCCTTGCTGCGGTTGGCGATCACGCCGCCCACGCGCACCTGATAGTTCTTCGACTTGGCCAGCACCGCCGCGATGATGCGGTTCATGGCGAAGATCGAGTCGAAGTCGTTCGCCGTCACGATCATCGCACGGTGCGCATGCTGCAGTGGGGCCGCAAAGCCGCCGCACACGACGTCACCCAGCACGTCGAAGATGACGACGTCGGTGTCTTCGAGCAGGTGATGCTCCTTGAGCAGCTTCACCGTCTGGCCCACCACGTAGCCGCCGCAGCCCGTGCCCGCAGGCGGCCCACCGGCCTCCACGCACATCACGCCATTGTAGCCCTTGAAGACGAAGTCCTCGGTCCGCAGCTCCTCGCTGTGGAAGTCCACCGACTCGAGCTGGTCGATCACGGTCGGCACCATCGACTTCGTGAGCGTGAACGTCGAATCGTGCTTCGGATCACACCCGATCTGCAGCACCCGCTTGCCGAGGTGCGAGAACGCCGCCGAGAGGTTCGAGGACGTGGTGCTCTTGCCGATGCCACCCTTGCCATAGACCGCGATGCAGAGCGCACCGGTGATCTTGTCGTCGGGATTCATGTGCACCTGCACGCTGCCATCGCCGTCGCCGCCTCCCAGAATGGGGAGTCGCGTTGAGATTGCCACGTTACTTCTCCTGGACCTGAAAATGTTCCGCGGGGCACGCCACCACGCGCCCTCGTCCTGCCTGCTGCTCCCTCATCGCGCCACTACACCTTCGAGTCGATCCTCGAGCTCCGCCGCGGCATCCCGCAGCGCCTCGAGCGTCGCCGCATCGGGCGACCAGTACCCACGATCGTTCGCTTCCAGCAGCTTCGTCGCCATCCCTGCCGCCGCCGACGGATTCAGGCTCGCGAGCCGGTCGCGCATCTCGGCGTCCAGCACGAACGTCTGCGCCATGTCGCCATAGACCCACCCCGGCACGCTGCCGGTGGTCGAGGACCAACCGACTGTCGTCGCGACGTGCCCGGCAATGTTGCGCACGCCTTCGTAGCCATGGGCCAGCTGCCCTTCGTACCACTTGGGATTGAGGGCACGGGTGCGCGACTCCAGCACGACCTGCTCCTCCAACGTGCGGATCTTGCCATCCTTGCCGGTGTGGTCGCCCATGTAGCAGGCCACCTTCTTCTTCTGCTGCTGCTCGATGACCTGATTCACGCCCCCCAGCGCCTCGACGTACTGGTCGATGTCGGTCGCGCCGAGTTCCACGGAATCCACGTTCTGGAAGCTCAGTGAGGCCGTGCCGAGCGCGCGCTTCATCATCTGCTGCCCCGCGCGGCACTTGCCGTCCACGCCGTAGGCAAAGCCCTTGCGCTGGACGAACAGGTCGGCGAGTTGATCCCCATCATCCTCGAAGCGGCCAGTCTCGAGCAACAGGTTCACGTTCGACCCGTACGTGCCTTCGGAGTTGCCGAAGACGCGCAACGCCGCCGTCTCCATGTCCACGCCGTCCTCGCGCATGGCATCGAGTGCGTGCTTGCGGATGAAGTTCTGCTCGATCGGCTCCTCGGCCGTCGCGCACAGCAGCGCGGCTTCGGCCAGGAGCTTCACCTGCAACGGCAGCAGGTCGCGGAAGATGCCGCTCAATGAGGCCACCACGTCAACGCGCGGGCGACCGAGCTGCTGCAGCGTCAGCAACCGTGCGCCACACAGGCGTCCGACACCGTCGAAGCGCGGCACGACGCCCATCAGCGCCATCACCTGCGCCAGCTGCGTGCCTTCCGACTTCATGTTGTCGGTGCCCCAGAGCACGAACGCCACGGTCTCCGGGAAGTCGTTGCCATCGGCCATGTGCCGCGCAATCAGCTGCTCCGCGCGAATCGTTCCTTCCTTCAACGCATACGGACTCGGCACCTTGTACGGATCGAAGCCGTAGAGATTTCGCCCCGTCGGGAGCACCGCACTGTTGCGCACCAGGTCCGCCGCCGGTGCCGCCGTGATGTAGCGACCATCCAGCGCCCGCAGGATGCCGGGGATTTCGGAGTCCACGGCCAGCATCCGATCAAGCGCCATCAGGCCGTCGAGCGTCGGCTCGAGGGCCATCGGCGCGACACCCAGGCGATCCGCTTCGCGCAGCCCCGCCGCGGTGTTCCCTGCCGTCACGGTGGCCAGCACGATGTCGCGCGCCGCCACTTCGAGATTCTCCGGTGTGAACGCCGTCCGCGAGGCGGCGGCCAGCGTCGCGCCGAACGGCAGCACATCGGCCTCCGGGCGACCGACATTCGCGATCGCCAGCAGCATGTCGGCACGCTCTTCCACCGACGGCGTCTTGCCGACGATGTGCAGGCCCACGGGGATCAACGCCTGCTCCACCTCCAGCAGCTTCTGCCGGACGCTCTCGATCACGACGCCATCTGCCGGCGTCCAGAGCGGCAGCGGTACGGCCAACTCCAGCGCGCAAGCCTGTTCCTGCAGCAGCGCCACCACCGAATCGCGCTCTCCCTCACTCGTGCGTTCATCCATGCCACGCCACCGCTCGAACGTCGCCTTCAGATCGAGCAGCCCCTTGTAGAGGCCAGCGGCCGACACCGACGGCGTGAGATAGCTGATCAGCGTCGTCGCGCCGCCGCGGCGCTTCGCCAGCGTCCCTTCCGACGAATTGTTCGAGGCGTACAGATACACGTTCGGCAGATCACCGATCAGGCGATCGGGCCAGCACTGATCGGTGAGACCTGCCTGCTTGCCCGGCATGAACTCCAGCGCTCCGTGCGTGCCGAAGTGCAGCGCCACGTTGGCGCCCCAGTCCTCACGCAGCCACCGATAGAACGCGCTGAATGCATGCGTCGGAGCGAAGCCGCCCTCGAACAGCAGGCGCATCGGATCCCCTTCCCAGCCGAACGACGGCTGCACACCGACGAAGACGTTGCCGAACTCCGCGCCGAGAATCTGGATGCCGTAGCCATCGGCGAACTGCTTGCCCGGTGCGGCCCCCCACGCCGCTTCGATCTGCGGCAGGTACCGTTCGCGACGGACGTGATCGTCGGTCGGAATCCGCGTGAACACCGACGCCACCGATCCGTACTGCTCCCGATTCCCCTGAATGATCGCGTCACGCAGCGCATCCACCGAGTCGGGCACCGTGACGGTGTACCCGCCGTCACGCATCGCGACCATCGTGTTGTACAGGGAGTGAAAGCAGTCGATGTACGCTGCGCTGCCGGTGTTGCCGGCGTTGGGCGGGAAGTTGAACAGGACCACCGCCACCTTGCGCTGCGCACGCGCCGTGCGCCGCATGCGCACCATCTGCATCACGCGATCGGCCATCGTCTCGATCCGCTCGGTGATCGGCAGCGACTCGGCATTCTCGACGCCCTTCGCGGAGCCGACCTTGCCGGCGAACACCGTTGGACCAATCGCGCCATCGAGCTCGGGAATGGCCACTTGCAGCGTCGCCTGCAATGGATTCAGGCCGCGCGGGTCATTCTGCCACTCTGGCGTGCTCTGGAACTCCAGCGTCTGCAGGCAGAAATACGGCGCGTCCAGCTTCGACAACGTCTGCTGTGCGGACACCGAATCGTTGTAGGCCGGACCGCCGACCAGCGAGAAACCGGTCAGCGATACGACGGCGTCGACCCGCGAGCGCCCCGCATCATCCATGAAGAACCGGTCGATCGCGGGACGAGCGTCCAACGCACTCGCAAAGGCGGGAATCGTGCGGAGCCCACGCTGCTCGAACGCGCGCACCACGGCCGCGTAGTGCGCCACGTTGTCGGCCAGGAGATAGCTGCGACCCAGCAGCACGCCGACCGTGCCAGCGGTGCCACGTGACGGGATGTCCGACGCCGACTCCGTGATGCCATGCTCGGTGCGCACGTCGGGATGCCACAGCCCCACTTCCGGATACACCTTCGGCGCCGCCGACTTGACCTTCGCACGAAGCACCTTGCGCGGCCCATCGGCGTACTTCTCGACGTGCAGCAGGATCAGATTCGCAATGTTTTCCGACGTGCCGGCGAGCCAGTACTGAATGCTCAGCAGATAGACGCGCACGTCCTGCGCTGGACCGGGGATGAACTTGAGCAGCTTCGGCATCGCCTTCAGCGCCGTCATCTGCCGCTCACCGCTCGACTTTCCATCGGCCCGGCTGCCGCGCAGCTTTTTCAGGATGCCGAGCGGGGACCAGGGACTGGTCTTCTTCTCCTCGGCGCCGCCAAGATCGAACCTGCCCATGCGTGTGCAGCGCACGAGTTCCGCTGCCGACACCGCGACCAGCATCGAATCGCAGTGGTCGCGGCGAGCCAGCAGCGCGTCGCGGATCGCCGTCACCTGCTCATCCTGAAAGCACTGTGTGACCGCGATGATATCGCCCACCGCGATATCGGCCTTGCAGCGCTCGAGCGCCGCCGGGCTCTCCGGCCAGTCCGAGGCCACGTGGACGCACAGCTCGATGGATGGCAGCTGCCGCACCACCATCGCCGCCGCTTCGGCCACGGCTCCCGCCAGATGCGCGTCGAGGGTGATGATGACGAACTTCAGCGGCGGCAGCACGTCAGCGCGCATAGTACGCCTTCGCCTCGTACAGGGTCTCGGTCGTGATCAGCACGATGCCCTGCGATGCCGCGTACTTCTCGGTGTTCCGGCGCGCCTTGCCGCGCACGAAGAACGGGATCTTGCCGAGCTCCTTCTCGCCATCGGCCGACCAGGTCGGCGCGCCGGCAGTAACGACAGCGGGCGCACCCGGCGCCTCGACCACAGTGGTGGCCGTGGGCGATCGCACCGGCGCATGCGCCGGCTCCGAGACGACGGGTGTGGCGGCGGAACCCATGGGCTCCGGCGCCATCGCAACGACGGAAGCCGCAGGCTTCGACGGCGCGACGCTATGCAGGTGCGACGGCGTGGCGCCGTCGCCGAACTCGAAGTCTTCGCGGAACATCTGCAGCAGGTGCTCCTCGAGCCCCATCATCAGCGGATGGACCCAGGCGTCGAAGATCACGTTGGCGCCTTCGAAACCCATCTGCGGCGAGTAGCGCGCGGGCACATCCTGCACGTGGATGGGCGTCGAGATCACGCTGCACGGCACACCCAGCCGCTTGGCGATGTGCCGTTCCATCTGCGTGCCGAGCACCAGCTCCACTTGCAGCTCGGCCACGGTGCGTTCCACATCCAGGTAGTCGTCCGTGATCAGCGCCGTCACGCCGTACTTCTCGGCGCAGGCCTTCACGTCACGCGCCATCTCGCGGCTGTAGGTCCCGAGCCCCACCACATTGAAGCCGAGCTCCTCGCTGGCGATGCGCGCGGCGGCCACCACGTGCGTGCCGTCGCCGAAGATGAATACGCGCTTCCCGGTCAGGTACGTGGCGTCCACCGAGCGCGAGTACCACGGCATCCGGGACTGGCTGCTTCCCAGCGACGCCGCACCGGGCGTCTCGCCGCCGAGCACGGACGTCACGTCGATCTGCAGCACGCGCCCCACTTCCGCGATGAAATCGCGGGTCGCGCCGACACCGATCGGCACCGTGCTGATCACCGGCATGTCGAAGCTGCGGTTCAACCAGCTGCAGGTGCTCAGCGCAATTTCGGGATACAGGCAGACGTTGGCGTCGGCCTCGGGAATGCGCCGCAGGTCGTCAGGATTGGCACCGAGCGGCGCCGAGACGTGCACGTCCACACCGATGCTGGCCAGCAGCTTCGTCACTTCGGCGGTGTCGTCACGGCAGCGGAAGCCCAGGATCGTGCCGCCCATCAGGTTCACACGCGGACGGCGACCCTCGCGGCTCGGGCGTGGCGCACGTGCCTTCGACTGCTCCAGCAGCAAGGTGCGCACCAGCTGATAAAACGTTTCCGCTGCGCCCCAGTTCTCCTTCTTCGAATACGAGGGCAGTTCCAGCGGCACGATCGGCACGTCGAGATTCATGCCCATCGCCAGGCTGCCCGGGTTGTCCTGAATCAGTTCGGCCGTACAGCTCTCGCCCACGAGCAATGCCTTCGGCTTGAAGCGATCGACGGCATCCTGCACCGCACGCGTGACGATGTTGGCCGTGTCGCCACCGAGGTCGCGCGCCTGGAACGTGGTGTACGTCACCGGCGGACGCTTGTCCTGCCGCTCGATCATCGTGAACAGCAGATCCGCATAGGTGTCGCCCTGGGGCGCATGCAACACGTAGTGCACCTCGCGCATGGAGGTGGCGATACGCATGGCGCCGACGTGCGGCGGGCCTTCGTACGTCCAGAGAGTCAGTTGCATGGTATCAGACCGTGAGTCGCGCGCTGCGCGCAAGCGGACGGACGAACAGCTCCGCCAGATCGCCCGCCTGGTCATAGCCCTGAATCGGTGAGAACACGAGCTCGATCGACCACTTCGTGCGCAGCCCACGCGCTTCGAGCGGATTGGCGAGCCCGAGGCCGCAGACCGTGAGGTCGGGCTGCAATGCTTCGCAGCGATCGAGCTGCTTCTCCACATCCTGCCCCTCACTCAGCACCGTGCCTTCCGGCAACAGCGCCAGCTCAGTGGCCGTCAGCAACCGATCGAGATACGGCGTGCCGACTTCCACCAGCTGCATGCCGCACTCGCGCGAGAGGAAGCGCGCCAGCGGCAGTTCCAGCTGCGAATCGGGGAAGAAGAAAATGCGCTTGCCTTCCAGCGTGCCGCGATACCGCTGCAGCGACGTCGTGGCGCGTGCGTGCGCCGGCTCGGTCACCCGGCGGAAATGTTCGGCCGGGATGTCCCAGGCAGCGGCGGCGGCGGCGAGCCACCGCGTCGTGCCTTCAGCGCCCAGCGGATACGGCGCCTGCAACAGGGTGGCGCCGCGAGCCTGCAGCGCGCGCACCGTCTCACCCACGAATGGCTGCGCCAGCAGCAGTTGTGTGCCCGGACCCACCGGCGGCAGTTCCGAGGCGCGACGTGCCGGGAAGTACGACACCGGACCGATGCCAAGCTGCGTGAACAACCGCGAGAACTGATCTTCGACGACATCGGCAAGCGTGCCCACCACCATCAGGCGCCGCTCGCCATCGGTGGTGGCCGGCAGGTGCGGCACCATCGCCTTCAGGCACTGGTCCTCGCCCTGTGTGAACGTCGTCTCGATGCCGCTGCCCGAGTAGCTCAGGATGCGGACGCGCGGAAAGTGCACACGGTTGAGACGCTGGGAGGCCGTCAGCAGGTCGAGCTTGATGACCTCACTGGGGCACGAGCCGACGAGGAACAGCGTGCTGATTTCAGGCCGCCGCGCCAATAGTTCCGCAACGACACGATCCAGCTCCGCATTGCAATCGGCCATGCCTGCGAGGTCACGATCCTGCAGGATCGCGGTCGCGAAGCGCGGCTCGGCGAAGATCATCACGCCGGCTGCCGACTGCAGCAGGTGCGCACAGGTGCGCGAGCCCACCACGAGGAAGAACGCGTCCTGCATCTTGCGGTGCAGCCAGACGATGCCCGTCAGGCCGCAGAAGACCTCACGCTGCCCGCGCTCACGCAACACCGGTGCGTCGCTGCATCCCCCGCTCGTCGCGACGTCGTTCATGACCGGCAGTGAGGTGCTCATGCAGACTCCGCGAGGTGCTGTGAGCGGTCACGCGCTTCCTGCAGGCGCGCAGCCCGCAACTTGAGCACGAACTGCACCGCATTGATGACGTAGACCGTGTACGCCGCGAGCGTCACGAGCAGCAGCGCCCGCGTCGAAAGACGGCCCGTGAGCAGGCCACCGAGGTAGAGCGTGTGCAACGCAATCACGACGAAGCTGACCGCATCTTCCCAGAAGAACGCCTCGGCGAACAGATATTGTCCGAAGACGACTTTCTCCCAGATCGCGCCGGTCACCATGATCGTGTACAGCAGGATCGTCTTGACGATGATGGAGATGTGCGCCGCCAGCACTCCCTCGCCCGTCAGCAGCGAGCGCAGCACCAGTACGGCACTCACCGCGAACACCAGGAACTGGATGGGCGCCAGAATCCCCTGAACCAGCGTCCAGCGTGTCGCGTCGCGCCGGACCCGCTGCTCGGGAGTGTACAGCGGCCGGGCGGCCCGCTTCGTCCCGGCCTCCCGCGCCACCTCAGCGCCCTGCTCGGGGCTGATGGTCATTCCGCCATCGATCACTGCGCCGCGCTCCATGTAACCATTGGATCGAGGCTACCCCGAGGACGGAAAGTGTCAAGTAATGCTGACACTTTCCACGAAGATCGCCGTGACCCGCCTGAAATTTGACAACTCGACGCCCACGGGTTTCTTCCCCATCACTGGCTCCCTGTCTGGCGGCGACGTTGTCCGCTGGACATTCTGAGGGACCCGTGGGCCGCAGTCCGCCCCTTACCGGAGGGTTCCATTGTCCACCTCGATGCAACAGTCGTTCGGGAATCACCCGCATGCCGAGTGCGACACGCCGCGGCCGCGCGGTGTCGTCGGGCGGGCCATGGAGCTCGAACTGATTCCACGGCTGCTCGCCCACGCACGGGGCACGGTGCCGGGGGTCGAGCCACCCGCGAATCCGGTTCCCACGCTCGACGCGGGTGACGTCGACGCCTTGGTGCAGGCGTGCCTGTCGTACGACGAGGAACGCTGCCCGGCGATCGTGACGCGGCTCCTCGAGGCGGGCGTTCCCCTGGAACGAGTCTGCCTGGACCTTCTCGCGCCAGCCGCCCGCGCCCTCGGCGACATGTGGGAAGAGGATCAGGTCGACTTTCTCGAGGTGACCCTCGGACTCGGCCGGATGCAGCGCGTCGTCCGCGACATCGGCCGCCGCGTCTCGGCGCTGACCCCGATGTCGTCGGATGCCGGCCAGGTCTTTCTGTGCGCGATGCCGGATGAACAACACTCGCTCGGCCTCGCGATGTTGGCGGAGTTCTTCGTGGCGGACGGCTGGGGTGTGACGGTGGGACATCCCCTCGGCAACTCCGATGTCGTCCACGAGGTCGGTGCCCACTGGTACGACGTCGTCGGCCTCTCAGCCGGGGTGACGCAGCGCATCCCGAAGATTGCCGAGCTGGTGGCCGGGGTTCGCGCGGCTTCGCTCAATGCCGATCTCGCGATCATGGTCGGGGGTCGCGCCTTCCTGAACGATCCGTCCCTCGTGGACCGTGTGGGGGCGGACGCCTCTGCACCCGACGCCGCCCAGGGACCCATGGTGGCGAGAACGCTCGTACAGGCGCTGCGCGCCTCATTCGGTCAGCATTCCCCGCCCTCGACCCACCCGTCGCAGTGACACACTCCCGCGCCGTCGACGGCGGCCTCGCGGATCTCGACCCTCAGCTCGCGGCAGATCTCGTCGCGAACACTGGTGATCTCGCGATTGTCGTCGACCGAACCGGCGTGGTGCGCGCGGTCGTGGCGACCGACCAGGAACTGCGCGACGCGGGTATTGAGCAGTGGGTGGGCCAGCACTGGGCGCAGACGGTCACGATCGAGACCCGCGGCAAGGTCGAAGCGCTGTTGCGCGACGCGGGGAGCAAGTCGTCCGGGCGCCGCCGCCAGGTGAATCACATCCTCGCCGCCGGCAATGACCTGCCGGTGTCCTACACCGTGATGCGCGTTGGCCGCGACGGGGGGTTCGTTGCCGCTGGACGCGACATGCGCACCGTATCGGCCCTGCAGCAGCGCCTCGTCGAAGCGCAACAGGCCATGGAGCGTGACTACTGGCGCTTGCGGCATGTCGAGACCCGGTATCGCCTGCTATTCCAGCTGGCCGCCGAAACGATTCTCGTCGTCGACAGTGGGACGATGAAGGTGATGGACGCCAATACTGCCGCCGGCAAGCTCTTCGGCGAACCGCCCGAGAAGCTCGCCGGCCGGAGATTCCCGTTCGGAATCGCCCCGGACGACCTCCGCGCCGTGAGTGACGCCGTCGCCAATGCCCGGGCGGTCGGCAAGAGCGCCGACGTGCGCATCCACCTCGCCCGCACCGGCGACGCGTGCACGATCGGCGCCTCGACCTTCCGGCAAGACAGCAGCACGCTCCTGCTGATCCGCTTCTCGCCCGTCGATGCCGACCGTCAGGTGGGCGATGGCGGTGAGCGGACGCGGATTGCGGCACTGCTGGAGCAGTCACCTGACTCGTTCGTGATCACCGACATCAGCGGCACGGTGACGTACGCCAACCGGGCCTTCCTGGACCTGGTGCAGCTGGCGTCCGACGAGCAGGTGCGCGGTGAGGAGATCGGGGCGTGGATCGGCCGGCCCGGTGCCGACTTCGACGTCTTCCTGACGATGCTGAAGCGGAATGGCGCGGTCCGCCTGGCGCTGACCTCCGCTCGTGGCGTGCACGGGCTGGCCACGGAGGTGGAGGTGTCGGCGGCGTGGCTGCCGGACTCGGACCACCCGTCTGTCGGCTTCATGCTGCGCGACGTCGGGCGCCGACTGGCAGCCGGTCCGCAGGGTGCCCGCGACCTGACACGTGCCGTGGAGCAGCTGACCTCGCTGGTGGGGCGGGTCTCGCTGCGCGAGCTCGTCCGCGACACCTCCGACCTCGTCGAGCGCCATTTCATCGAAGCCGCGCTCGAGCTGACGGACGACAACCGGACGTCCGCCGCCGAAGTGCTGGGCGTGAGCCGTCAGAGCCTGTACGTCAAGCTCCGCCGCCACCGGCTGCTCGACAGCCCTGATAACGCGCTTTCGTCGAACGAGTAACCGCTGAAGGGCGCTGACACTCTTGCGGAGTGCCGTTTTTCGCCGCACTGTCAGGAAATGTTGACACTCGACTCCGTCAGCCCGCGTTTACAGCATGATGCACGGCGCCTTCCGAGCGCCGGTGCCGTGCTGGAATTGCTGAAGCCAGTGACCTGGTTTCCTCCCATGTGGGCCTTCGCCTGCGGCGTGGTGAGCTCGGGCGTGGACATGACGGGTCGCTGGTGGCTGCTCGCCCTTGGGATCGCGCTCACCGGCCCGCTGTCGTGCGCCGGCAGCCAGGCGGTCAACGACTGGTTCGATCGCCACGTGGACGCGATCAACGAACCGCATCGCCCCATTCCTTCCGGCCGTATTCCCGGCATCTGGGGCCTCGTGATCGCCGTGATCTGGAGCGGCGCGACACTCGCTGTCGGTTCGCTCTTCGGCACCGCCGGATTGATCGCGACCTGCATCGCCGTCGCACTCTCGTGGGCGTACAGCGCACCGCCGATGCGCCTCAAGTCGGATGGCTGGTTCGGCAATGCCGCCGTCGGCATCACGTACGAAGGACTCGCATGGATCACCGGCGCCGTCGTGATGCTCGGTACGTGGCCCGACGCACGCGTGATCACGCTGGCCGTGCTGTACAGCATCGGTGCACATGGCATCATGACGTTGAATGACTTCAAGGCGATCGAGGGTGATCGTCAGCTCGGTGTGATGTCGCTGCCCGTGCAGCTTGGACCCGAGCGCGCCGCGAAGCTGGCGTGCGTGGTCATCCTGCTGCCCCAGGTGATGGCGGCGGCGCTGCTGCTGTTCGCGTGGGATCGTCCGATGCACGCGGCCGTGCTGGTGCTGCTGATGGGCATTCAGCAGGCGATGATGCCGACGTTTCTTCGCGCTCCGGTGCAGAAGGCGCTCTGGTACAGCGGATTCGGTGTGCCGTTCTCGGTGCTTGGCATGATGGTGTGTGCGCATGCGGTGCGCTCGCTGAGCGCCGGCGCATGACGGCGATCGCGATGCCGACGATGCCGACGACGGCTGCGCGCGCATTCGGTTTCGTCTCGGTGCTGCGACTCGGTGTCGTGCAGGCGTGTCTCGGCGCGCTGATCCTGCTGATCACCGCCACGATGAACCGGGTGATGGTGGTGGAGCTCGGCTTGCCGGCGATGATTCCCGGTGCGCTGGTGGCGCTGCACTACGCCGTACAGATGTGGCTGCGGCCGCGTATGGGGCACTTCGCCGATCAGCATGGCCGCCTGTCACGATGGATCGTTCTCGGCATGGCGATGCTCGCGGCCGGTGTGATCGCGATCGCCGCGCTGCTGCCCACGCTGCGTTCGGCGCCGATGTTCGGCTTCCCGATGGTCGTTGCCGCGTTCCTGCTCGTCGGCCTCGGTGTCAGCACCGCCGGCACGCTGCTCCTGACGCTGCTGTCGCTGCGTGTGCCGCCTGTGCGTCATGCCCGCGCGGCCGCCACGGTGTGGCTCTGCATGATCGCAGGATTCATCGTCTGCACCGTCGTCGCCAGCAAGCTGCTGACGCCCTTCTCGTTCGACACGCTGGTGCGTTGCACGATGATCATCGGCGTGGCGGCGGTTGCGCTCACGTCGGTCGCGCTCATCGGACTGGATGCACCGCGCGCAGCGATGACGCGCGACCGTGCCGCGACGACGCCGTTCACCGACGCCCTGCGCGTGGTGTGGTCGGATGCCGTGGCACGGCGCTTCGCGTTCTTCGTGGGCCTCTCAATGCTGGCGTACAGCACGCAGGACCTCATTCTCGAGCCGTTCGCCGGCTCCGTGTTCGGCCTCACGCCGGCGGAGAGCACGGCGATCAGTGGCGTGCATCAGGGTGGCTCGCTGCTTGGCATGCTGCTGACGGCGATGCTCTCGACGCGCTTCGGCACGCTGGCGGGATGGGCGCGCGCAGGCTGCCTCGCCTCGGCGGCGGCGCTCCTCTGCATTGCCACGTCACCGCTGATCGGCAACCTGCTGATGCTCAAGGCCTCGCTCTTCGCGCTCGGCATCGCCAATGGCGTGTTCGCGATCGGTGCCATCGGCTCGATGATGTCGCTGTCAGCCGCGGCCGATCAGTCGCAGACCGGCGTGCGCATGGGCGTGTTCGGTGCCTCGCAGGCGATTGCGATGGCGGCAGGCGGCATGCTGGGCGCCGGCGCGAGTGATGTGATGCGCGCGGTGCTGGGCTCTGACCGCCTGGGCTACGGCAGTGTGTTCGCGATGGAAGCGGCGTTGTTCGTCGGCGCCGCAGTGCTCGCATCGGCAGCACAGCAGGCAGGACGGGCGCAGTCGGGTGAGTCGCTGCTCGCGGCGGCCCGCTGATGATGACCTGCACGGCATTTGAGACGGCAGCACGGCGCATCCGGCACAACCCGGCGGCGTGGACGCACGACTTTGCGCGAGGAGCGGCGTGATGAAGATGTATGATGTTGTGGTGATCGGTGGTGGCCCGTCCGGGGCGACGGCAGCGAATGATCTGGCGCTCAAGGGCTTCTCGGTTGCGCTGATGGACAAGGCGGGCCGGGTGAAGCCATGTGGTGGCGCAGTGCCTCCGCAGGCGATGGTCGATTTCGACATCCCCGACGAACTGCTGGTGGCGCGCGTTGGAACGGCGCGCATGGTCTCGCCGCATCGGCAGAAGGTGGACATCCCGGTCGGCAAGGGATACGTCGGCATGGTGGATCGTGGCACCTTCGACGAGTGGCTGCGTGAGCGCGCCCGCGCCAACGGCGCCGACCGCATCACCGGCTTCTTCGATCACTTCAGCTACGACACCGACAATCGCCTGCTCATCCACTTCGCTGCGGGCTCCTCGCGGTCCGGGGAGCTGCAGACGATCAAGGCGCGCCACCTGATCGGCGCCGATGGCGCACTGTCGGCGGTGGCTCGGCAGGCGATTCCGATCGCGTATGCCGGCGGCAACCGCGTCACGGCGTACCACGAAATCGTGAAGTCGCCGGCGGTTGAAACGGATGACTTCAAGGCAGCCCGGGCCGACATCTACTACGACGGCAAGTACTCACCCGACTTCTATGCGTGGGTCTTTCCGCATGGCGAAGTGACCAGCATCGGGACCGGTACGTTCGAGCAGGGCTTCGACATGCGCGAAGCCGTGGCGCGCCTCCGCGAGGAGACCGGCCTGGGCGGCTGCGAGACGATTCGCCGCGAAGGTGCCCCGATTCCGCTCCGTCCGCTCAAGTGGTGGGAGAATGGCAAGGACGTCTCAGTTTGCGGAGATGCGGCCGGGGTGGTAGCGTCGGCGTCAGGTGAGGGCATCTTCTACGCTATGACCTGTGGACGTTTTACTGCCGATGCCGTCGCCGAGGCGATTCGCACGGGGAAGGCGAGCAAGCTGCGTGCAGCGCGCCGCCGATTCATGTGGGAGCACGGGCAGGTATTCAAGGTGCTCAATGTGATGCAGAACTTCTGGTACACGACCGACAACCGGCGCGAGCGTTTCGTGTCGATGTGCCGGGATGAGGACATTCAGCAGCTGACGTTTGACGCCTACATGCGGAAGAAGCTCGTGCGGGGCAAGCCGCTGGCTCACGCACGAATCTTCTTCAAGAACATCGGACATCTGACAGGCCTGGCGCCGGTTGCTTAATGCTCGGGTATTCGGTCACGGCGATTGCGCTCGCCGCGGGTGGTCTGGTGGTGACCGCCGCGGGTGGCGCACTCGTGACACAGCTGGGCCCGTGGTACTACGGGCTGAACAAGCCATCGTGGCAGCCGCCCGACTGGCTCTTCGGTCCGGCATGGACGACGATCTTTCTGCTGATGGGGTTCGCGTTCGTGATGTCGTGGGAGCAGTTGCCGGACACCGGCGATCGGCTGCGACTGTTCGGGCTCTTCGCGCTGAACGGCGGATTGAACACGCTCTGGAGTTTTCTGTTCTTCGGCCGACGCCGGCCGGATCTGGCACTGATCGAAATCGTGCCATTCTTCGGCAGTATCGTGCTGCTGGTTTTGACTGTCGCGCCGCTCGACCGGCGTGCAGCGTGGGCGTTCGTGCCGTACTTGTGCTGGGTGATGTTCGCAACTGTGCTGAACATGTCCATCGTACGACGCAACGCTCCCTTCGGCTCCCGGTGAACGCATGCTGATCTGCCTGGCGGTGGACTATCGTACCGCAGACGTGGCTACACGCGAACGCTTTCATGTGGCCGAGCAGCGGCTGGGTGAGATGTACGGCGCCCTGCTGGGCGGAGGCGTGTGTGAACTCGCCCTCGTCTCGACCTGCAACCGCAATGAGATGTATGTCTGGACCGAGTCCAGCGGCCAGGCGGCGCTCGAGACGGCGGTGGATCATCTCACCAGCGTCTGGATGCCGGATCCGGCCGAACGTCACGCGCTCATGCAGTCGCTGAACATCCGCATCGGCGATGAAGTGGGGCGTCACCTGCTCCGCCTCGCCGGCGGTCTCGAAAGCCAGATCCTCGGTGACGGGCAGATTCTCGGTCAGGTGCGCTCGTCGTACCGCACGGCCTGCGAGATGAACACGGTCGGGCCGATGCTCCATCGCCTCTTCGAGATCGCGCTGCGTACCGGTCGCCGTGTGCAATCGGACACGAACCTGTCGACAGGTCGTAACTCGATCGGCGCGGAAGCCGCCTCGGTCGCGCTGCAGCGCTTCGGCTCACTGCAGCATGCACGCTGCCTGATCATCGGCTGCGGCAAGACCGGCACACGCGCGGCACGACAGCTCGCCAAGCTCGGTGCGGTGGACATCGTACTGATGAACCGCACCATCGAGCGGGCGCAGGAACTGGCCGAGAGTCTGCGCGGTCGCGTGGCACCGATGGAAACGATGCACGTGGAAGCAGCCTTCGCCGACGTGGTGATCATCGCGACTGGTGCCGCCACGCACACACTCCTCGCCGAACAGCTGCACTCAGCACGCGTGAACGTGGGTTACGATCATGCCCCGCTGCTGCTACTCGATCTGGCGATGCCGCGCAACGTCGATCCGCGTGTGGCGGAGATCCAGGGCATCACGCTGGTGGATCTCGATTCGCTGCACCAGCCGATCATCGCGGCCGAAGCGGCGCGTCTGTCGGCGGTCCCCGATGCCGAGCGCATCGTCGATCACGAAATGCGGTGGCTTCGGCATTGGCTGGCCACCGGCGCCGCACGTCTCGCGATCCGGTCGCTGCACGACGCACTCGTCGATCTCTGCCGCAAGGAAGTGGCCTTCGTCGCCGGTGACAACGTCGCCGACCGCACGGCCGAACGGATCGTGGCCAAGCTGCTGGCCCGACCAAT
Source organism: Gemmatimonadaceae bacterium (assembly GCA_043788935.1). Lineage (GTDB taxonomy): Bacteria > Gemmatimonadota > Gemmatimonadetes > Gemmatimonadales > Gemmatimonadaceae > JACMLX01. The sequence continues at coordinate 27,649 of JAYWIJ010000175.1, forward strand.
GAACGTGTTCAGTGATGCGATCGCCCGCGGTGAGAACGTGGACGACCTCGCGGTGCATCTCGACCAGCTCTTCGCCAACACCCCGCGCCGCGGCGTGCCGACCGACTTTTCAACGATGCCGATGACGCATGATGGAGCGTCGGCCTTCGTCCCACCGAACTCCTGACGCACCAGATGCCGACCAAGACGACACCCGCCGTGACCACCGAAGGGCCACTGACCGCCACACCGCGCCGCAGCGACCTGTTTCTCCGCGCCTGCCGCCGGGAAGTGGTGGAGCGGCCCCCGGTCTGGATGATGCGCCAGGCAGGACGCTATCTGCCCGAGTACCGCGCGGTCCGCGCGAAGTCGGGCGGGTTCCTCGAGATGTGCCGCAATCCGGAACTCGCCACCGAAGTGACGCTGCAGCCCGTGGACATCATGGGTGTGGACGCCGCGATCATCTTCAGCGACATCCTCGTCGTGCCGCAGGCGATGGGCATGGACCTCACGGTGGACGAAGGCGTGGGACCGGTGTTTTCGTCCCCGCTCCGCAGCGGCGATGCCATCGCACGGCTCAACCCGGTGATCCCGGAAGAAGGGCTGGGCTACATGCTCGACGCCGTGCGCATGACGCGTCGTGAACTCAACGGTCGCGTGCCCCTGATCGGCTTTGCCGGCGGTCCGTGGACGCTGGCCGCCTACATGGTCGAAGGCCGTGGCACCAAGCAGTTCGCCGTGGCAAAGCGGATGCTGTATGAATCACCGCAGGATGCACACGCGCTCCTGAACAAGCTGGCGACGGCCGTCGGCAACTTCCTCGTCGCGCAGGCCGCGGCCGGTGCGCAGGCGCTGCAGATCTTCGAGAGCTGGGCGGGCGCACTCGCTCCGCACGAGTTCCGTCAGTTCGCATTGCCGTACCTGGCTCGCGTGGCATCCATCGCCCGCACCGCCGGTGTACCGCTGATCGTGTTCGCGCCGGGCGCCGGCTGGGCCATGGAAGAACTGGCACAGGCGACGATGGCCGACGTGATCGGGGTGGACTGGCAGATCGGTGCCGCCGAGGCGCGCAAGCGCATGGAGCACCTGCCCGTTGCGTTGCAGGGTAACCTCGATCCGTGCCTGCTGTACGCGCCGCCGAGCACCATCCGGGCCCGTACGCTGCGCATGCTCGAGGAGTTCGGAGGCCGCGGACACATTGCGAACCTCGGCCATGGCATCCTGCCGGACATTCCGGTGGCCAATGCGAAGGCATTCATCGACACCGTGCGCGAGTGGCGCTCGCCGCAGGCCGCGGTGCCGCACGCACGTCCGAAGGAGCGATTGGCATCGTGACGTCGTCCGCGCCTCCAGACGTGGCACACGGCGCGGAGTCCAGCGAGGCGCGGCGTGCCCGCGCCATCGCCTGGATCGCGGACCTGCATGATGAAGTCACCGCGATGTTTGCGCGCCTCGATCTCGGCGCGGGCTTTCGGGAAGATCGCTGGGACCGCGCCGAGGGCGGCGGCGGGCATTCGCGCGTGATGATCGAGGGGACGACCTTCGAGAAGGGTGGCGTCAATCGCAGCGTGGTCTACGGCCGTCTGCCGGCTGCGGCGGCCGCGAAACTCGGTGGCCGCGGCGTGAGCGATGGCGAGTCGCAATTTTTTGCGACCGGCGTGAGCCTCGTATTCCACCCGCGCAGTCCGATGATCCCGACGGTGCACCTCAACGTCCGCTACTTCGAGTTGAGCGACGACGAGGGCAACCTGCGCGACGCGTGGTACGGCGGCGGCACCGACATCACGCCGACATATCCGTACGCGGAGGACGTGCAGCACTTCCATCGTGCACTGGCCGACATCTGCACCGGCTTCAACCCGACGCTGTACGGGCGCTTCAAGCCGTGGTGCGACGAGTACTTCCGCAACACGCACCGAGAGAACGAGGCGCGCGGCTGCGGCGGCGTGTTCTTCGATCACATCCGCCCCGGTGAGGACGAAAGCGGCATGGACGCCGGAACCACGATGGCGTTCGTCGATGCCATCGGGCGAAGCCTCGAGCAGGCATACGCTCCGATCGTGGAGCGTCGACGCGACGAACCGTACGGTGAGCGCGAGCGGAACTTCCAGCTGGTGCGTCGCGGTCGCTACGTCGAGTTCAACCTCGTGCACGACCGCGGCACACACTTCGGCCTGCACACCGCGGCACGCATCGAAAGTGTACTGATGAGCATGCCCCCGCTGGCCGCATGGCCCTACGCGCCGACGTGGTCCGAGGGGAGCTTCGAAGCGGAACTCGTGGGCATGCTCGCGCCGCGCGACTGGATCAGCGGCTGAGCATGACGGCGGTACCGCGTGTGATCGTCTGTGGTGCCGGACTGACCGGCCTGACCACGGCGTGGCACCTCCGTCGTCAGGGTGTGGACGTCACGGTGGTCGAGGCAGGCGATCGCGTCGGTGGTGTGGTGCAGTCCTCCGAACGTGACGGATTCCTCGTGGAGCATGGTCCCAACTCGTGCACCCTCACGCCCGATCTCGCATCGCTGATCGAGACGCTTGGGCTCACACCACAACTGCGTCCCGCAGCGCCGCAGGCACAGCGCCGCTACATCGTCCGCAACGGGACCCCGGTCGTCGTGCCGGTGACACCGGGCGCGATGATCACGTCGCCGCTGTTCACACTCGCCGGCAAGCTGCGTGTGCTCCGCGAGCCGTGGATTGCACGGCGCACCGCCGAGGGCGACGAGTCGGTTGCCGACTTCGTGCGCCGACGGCTCGGTGCCGAACCGCTGGACTATGCGGTCGATCCGTTCGTCTCCGGCGTGTACGCGGGCGATCCGGAGCAGCTGAGCGTGGGCCATGCCTTCCCGCGCCTGGCTGCGATGGAGCGCGAGCACGGGTCGCTGATTCGCGGGATGATGGCCGCGGGCCGCAAGGCGCGCGTGGCCCGCAGCGCAGGTAGCGACGCGACATCGCGACACACGATGGTTTCGTTCACGAGGGGCCTGCACACGCTCCCTGCCGCACTGGCCGTGGATCTCGGCACCGCCAGCATTCGCCTCGGCACGCGAGTGATCGCGATCGAGCCGCGCGACGCTGGCGTGTCCGTGACCGTCGAGCAGCACGGCGAACGACAGGTGCTGGCCGCCGATCTCGTCGTCTCCACGCTGCCGCTGCACGCGCTGGTGCGTATCGAACTGCCCGCGGACGCCGATGCGGCGATCGATCAGCTGGAGACGGTGCCCTACCCTGCCGTTGCCTCGCTGGCGTTGGGCTTCCGCCGCTCGGACGTGGCGCACGCACTCGATGGCTTCGGCTGCCTCGTGCCGAGCCGCGAAGGTCGCAAGACGCTCGGCGTGCTCTTTTCGAGTACGCTCTTCGAGAATCGCACGCCCGACGGCTACGTGCTGCTCACCTGCTTCCTCGGCGGCACGCGTCATCCAGAGCTGGGAAGCGCCGACACCAACACGTTGCTGGATGTGGTGGAGCCGGAGCTCGCCGCCTTCTTCGGCATCACCGGCGTGCCGAAGTTCGTCGAGCACACGGTCTGGCCTCGCGCCATTCCGCAGTACAACCTCGGCCACGATGCCAACGTCCGCGCCTCCGACGCCCTCGAGACGCTGGTGCCGGGCCTGCTCGTGGACGGGCAGTTCCGCCGAGGCGTGAGCGTAGGCGACTGCGTCGCCGCTGGCGCGGCCATCGCGAGCCGCGCCCTGACGCGACATCTGCAATTCGCATTTACGACATTTGGTCTTCTACTTTCGCGACATTTGGATGTGTAAGACTCAAGTCGTTGTCAATCTTCCACTTATGAATCCCGAATTGTGTGGCTAAACGCCGTTCTGCGCACCCAAGGCGCGTCGAGCGTTTGGCGCACCTCACCGCCGACGAGCTGACACAACTCGCTCGCCTCGGGGCGCAGATCACCTCGGTGCGTAAGGCGGTTCCCCTCCGGACGATCACCACGGTTGCCAAGTCGGCCGGGATCAATCCGTCTTCGCTGGGTGAGCTAGAGCGTGGGCGAACAAACGTCACCTACGTTGTCCTTTTGCGGATCGCGGAAGCCCTGGACGTTGGAGTGTCAGCCCTCATTCCTCCGGACGCGGGTTTCGGTGGTCCTCAGGTCGGGGATAGCGTCGTCGAGGTAGCTCCCACCCTCGTCTAACTGGCGCTGTCTGACGAGACAAACGCAGCGTCGACTCGGAGCCTGAACCGCCCCGGGTTTCCCGGAGGCTCACACCTTTGAGAGATTGGGAGCATGACACGACAGACAGGGGCGGGTCGGAAGCGGAGTAAGCCATTCTCCCCGGAGGTCCGGGAGCGGGCGGTGCGGCTGGTACAGGAGCAGCAGGGCGCGCATGAGACGCAGTGGGCCGCCATCCGGTCCATCGCCGAGAAGATCGGCTGCAACGCCGAGACGCTGCGGCTGTGGGTGCGCCAGGCGGAGCGCGATACGGGGCAGCGGGCGGTCTGACGACCGATGAGCGGGCGCGGCTGAAGGACTTGGAGCGCGAAGTGCGGGAGCTCAAGCGGGCGAATGAAATCCTCCGCAAAGCCAGCGCGTTTTTCGCGGCAGCGGAGCTCGACCGCTTCACGAAGTAACCCACGCCACGATGTACGCCTTCATCGAGGCGGAGCGGGAGGCCCATGGTGTCGAGCCGATCTGCCGGGTTCTGGGGATCGCACCATCGGCATACTACGTGTACCGCCAGCGCCAAACGGATGCGACGCGGCAGTCAGCGCGGGCGCAGCGTGACGCGGTGCTGCACGGCACCATTGCCAGCATCTACCACGCGAACCACGCGGTCTACGGAGTCCGCAAGGTGTGGCGGCAGCTGCAACGCGACGGCGTCGCCGTGGCGCGCTGCACCGTGGAGCGATTGATGCGCGCGGCGGGCCTGCAGGGCGTCGTGCGCGGCCGACGCGTGCGCACCACGCGACCGGACGACACGGCGACGCCGTCCGCTGATCTGGTGCAGCGGCAGTTCTCGGCGACGCAGCCGAACCAGTTGTGGGTGGCGGACTTCACGTACGTCGCGACGTGGCGTGGCTTCGTGTACGTCGCGTTCGTGATCGACGTGTTCTCGCGGCGGATCGTCGGCTGGCGGGCGCACACCACCATGCGCACGGAGCTGGTCCTGGATGCGCTCGAGCAAGCGCTGCACGACCGTGAGCTGGATGGTCGCCTTGTGGTCCACACGGATCGCGGGTCGCAATATGTCGCGATGCGGTACACGGACCGCGTGCTGGCGGCCGGCGCGGCGCCGTCCGTCGGCAGCGTTGGCGACGCCTATGACAATGCGCTGGCCGAGTCGGTGATCGGGCTAAGACGGAGGTAATCTACCGCCGTGGCCCCTGGCGCGGCTTCGAGGACGTCGAATACGCCACGCTGGAATGGGTGGCGTGGTTCAACACGCAGCGCTTGCTGGAGCCGCTCGGTTACGTTCCCCCGGCGGAGTTCGAGGAGCAGTACTACCGCGCCCAAGCCACTCAACCCGAGTGCTTGGCAGTCAACTAACCGAGTCTCCTGAAAAGCCGGGGCGGTTCATGCAGCTCTTCGTCATGCCGCTCGGCTTTTCTCGTCGCTGCTTTGCGGTCGCGTTTGCGCGGCAGCGGTTGCGCGAATGGATCGCGGGGCATGAACAGGCCTTTCAGCATTTCGGCGGCGTCACGGACACCATGCTCGTCGACAACGCCAAGGCGATGGTGCTCCTGCACACGCGCGAGACGATCCGCTGGCATCCGATTGACGTCCCCCCAAAAAGCGTGGGCAGGTCGGAAGTAGGGGACTCAAGTGGTATGTTCGCGGTCTGTCCCCCCGGCTGGGGGAGGAGGCCGTCCGATGAAGAAGTCGAAGTTCAGCGAGGAGCAGATCGCGTACGCGCTCCGGCAGGCGGAGAGCGGGACCGCCATCGCCGATGTCTGCCGGCAACTGGGGATCAGCGAAGCGACGTTTTACCTCTGGCGGAAGAAATTCGTCCACCTAGGCGTGAGTGAGCTCCGGCGCCTCCGGTCACTTGAGGAGGAGAATGCGCGTCTGAAGCGCGTCGTGGCCGACCTGACGTTGGATAAGCACATGCTGGCCGAGGCACTCCGAAAAAAAGGCTGAAGCCGACACGGCGGCGGGCGCTGGCCCAGTGGTTCGTGACCACGTTCGCGACCAGCATCCAGCACGCGTGTCGGCTCGCAGGGCTCAGCCGGACGGCGTGGTACCGGCCCGGGCAGGCAGCGGATCAGACGGCACTGCGCATGCGCATCCGCGAGATCGCGTATGCCCGGCCGCGGTATGGCGCGACCCGGATCGGCATCCTGCTCAGACGCGAAGGGTGGCGGGTCAACCACAAGCGCGTCCATCGCCTCTACTGCTTGGAAGGCCTGCAGGTGCGGATGCGGGTCCAGCGTCGGAAGCACATGGCCCTCCACCGGGGTCCCGCCCCAATCCCGACCGGCCGCGGGCAGCGCTGGAGCATGGATTTCGTCCATGACGAGCTCATTGATGGGCGAGCGTTTCGGGTGCTGACCGTCGTTGATCAGTGGAGTCGCGAGAGTCCGTTGTTAGAGGTGGGAATTTCACTCACGGGCCGGCACGTGGTCGGCGCCTTTGAGGACCGCGTCGGCTCGCAGGATTTCCCGAAATCGATCACCGTCGATCACGGCACCGAGTTCACCTCGAAGGCGGTCGAGGCGTGGGCGTTCTACTGCCTCGTGGAGCTGGACTTCACGCGGCCAGGCAAGCCCACCGATAACGGGCACATCGAATCGTTCAACGGGCGCTTGCGCGACGAGTGCCTCAACGTCCATCAGTTCCTGACGCTCGAGCACGCGAAGACGATCATCGAAGCGTGGCGTCGCGACTACAATGACCATCGCCCTCACAGCTCGCTCGGCGACCTGACGCCGACCGAGTTTGCACACCGCCCTCAGGATCACCTGACTGCGACAGAACGCTGAGTTTCCAGTTTCGACCTGTGTACAAACGGGGAGTACGTCAGACCAACCCGAAGTCTAACTTTCAGCTGTGTCTTTGCAGGGGAAGCTTACGGCTGCACGCCGCGAGGGTCGCAGCCACGAGGCGCACGACCTTTCGGACAGAAGGCGCAGAGACTTCCGGATAGCGGACGAGAAGACTTCCGGACAACGGCACCCGTGCCATTCACGTGAAGCCCTTGAAGGCTCAAGCGTAAACACGTCACGTGGCTGGTCACTGAGAAGGGCCCGAAACACTGTCCCGGGTCGTTTTGCTACTAGCGCAACCAATAATCAACGCAACTGCGAAACAGAGCCAAAGGCATTACGGAAGGAGACATGCGAGCGCTATCATGCGGGTTCGCTATTCTACTGACAAATGATCTGATTCGGGTCAGGGCATGCGTGTTCTCGTGACGTCACCGTACGAATTCCGCGCACTTGCTCTTGATTGGCGCCCGTTACAACTACCTCATAATTGACTGACTCACTCGGACCGCCGGACACTACACTTATCTGCTGTGACATCTCCCCGATGAACACGCCGTCGCGCCACCACGTGTAGCGACGAGGCTCGGCGACCCACCCAGGCGCGGATGCAGTGAGCGAAACTTGATCGTAGGGATTGGGGAAGAAGACACTTTGGTCAATCGCCGCATATCGTACGTTGTAGTACGTAAGCAGAGCGGTCGCACCTAGTACCTCTAAACCTCCAGACGCACCAACGACATCCGTTTCCGTCCGCCAGTAGTCGCGCATCGTCGTTGGGTCGCCGAGTCCGGTACCTCCTGACCCTGCGAGGTATTCATCCACGACATTCGAAATAACTTGATTTCTGACTGACTCTCGCCACTGCGATGTGCGAATCCTATCAGGCTCCAATTGGACATTGTTGCGATTGTATACAAAGTGTCGCAAATAGGATCCTCCTGCGATATTAAGGTCACTGTGAATGAACGTTGCGGCAAACGCAACGAATTGCCCGCCGGGTGGCGTCTCAAATGGACAGGACTGAGGCAGTTGGATCAGGACGGTAAGGCCTAAAGCAGCCCCCGGTATAGTTTGGCCCGCTACCTGGCAGTTCGACTGATTGGGACCGACGTCAAGAGAGCACGCAGACGCACCCAACAAAAGAAGCACAAATGAGAACGCTCGACTGCTCTGGTGCCGTACCGAACTGTTGTGCATTAGCGGAGTTCTCCGACTTTGCGATTGTTGACATGCGTCACGGGACGGACTTCAAGCGTCTGCGAGTAATCTCGACGAAAGCTCTGCGGAGGCCGGCCAATGTGCACTCTGGCGCCTCGAGGTTGCTTTGCATCGTCAGCGGTGCCGAGGAACAGTGCACCACCGACCGGAACAAGTTGTGTGTCGTCACTCCGTCCACCGACGTAGAACACGCTGTCGATTTCTGTTTGCCCGTCATCCGAATTCACAACCATTGAAGCACGATCAACGGCGACTTGCCAGAGCGGCCGCAAGGCACCGGAACGCGGCAGGACCACCAGACGAGGAGTCGCACGCACTTTCGCACCCGTCTGAGTCGCGACAAATTTGGCGGCCGTTTCAGGTTCGTCGATGAGCCAGCGGCCATTTGTCTCCGAGATGCCGGCCCACTCAACGTCTGTTCCGCGGAGACGCGAGATCCGGCCGCTCTTGGTAAATGGAATCGCGTCCGGATGTGCGTCTGCGGCAATCGAGATCATCGCTCGGAGTTGACCGTTCTCACACACCGGAACAATCCACAATCCCCCAAACCGCGCGCGCACGTGGGCTGGCGCATGCTCCGCTTCGGCAGCGTCGTATGGGCCAGACGCATATCGCGTTGTGCGACACGGCGTGAGCTTTGTGACGTCAACCTTCGCGCCAGCATGCAGTTCAAGAAAGCGTTGCTGGAAGGAAGCGAAACGGCTGATCCACCGTGACGCAAGCTGCGTAGCCTGAGCCTGAGTTAGCTCTCGTCGCGTATCTCGGCGAGATGCATTTTCATCGCGCACAAAGCGCTCCCGGCCAGAAGCAGATGAGATTGGCACACCTGGATCAACTATCGCGGAAAGCCCGCCACTAGCAAGAATATCTGCACTCATTCTGACCGCGGGCACAGTCGCTGGCGTCCTATCCCCGCACGCAGTGAACGCGAAAAGCATAAGGCACATCGACAATCGCGCCCATCCCTCCGCCGCGACCTCATTTACGCACAATCGGTTTAACAAGCGTGAAGTCCACCGACGTTCGACAATTATTCTCGTTGACCACGCCTGCGGTGTCCCGCAGGCGGACGTTGAAGACGGATTTGGTGGGCATGTGCAGGTCTGACGATTCGTTCCCGGTTCGCACGTCGTTCGCACTTTGCCCTCGTTTGTGAAAAGACTGCGAGCGCCGGGACTCGTGCGCTGCGCAGTGGTTGCAGATGATGCGGCCTTTTCCGGATGGCCATTCCTACTCTGAATTTCTTTTCTCAAATCTCTGACGCAGGACACCGTCATGCCTGTCGGGCACCGCTGATAGCTACTCCACACGCGTCTGCCCTTCGCTTTAGGAATTGTATGTATAAATGACCAATACGACTTCTCTTGATTGTTTCACGACTGCACGCTCCTGTCAAGAGGATTGCCTTGTCTCTCGCTGCTGTTGAAACTGCTGTAATCACCCCGGGAAAGTGCCGACCCCCGCGTCCGTGGCGTCCCGCGGTGGGGGTGTGGCATTTGTGACGATCACTTGGAGCGACCCCTCTTGGTTAACCAATCAGGGGGCTGAAATTTGACCGGATGAAAGGGTGAGGGCGTGCTCAGCCTCGAAGGCGTTCGGCGACCGATAGTTGAGTCCGGAGTGCTGCCAATTGTTGTTGTAGATCGTCTCGACGAAGTGCGGAAGGCGCGATGTCGTCGGCCATGATGCGGTACCGGCGCGGGTAGATTTCTCCGTGCTTGAGCGTCTTCATGAAGCTCTCGACGTGGGCATTATCATACGGGTTGCCGGGCGGGACATGGAGCCGAGCAGACCCGCCTCCGAAACGCTCGCGGCAACGCCGAGACGAATAGCGCGAGCCGCGAGCCGAGTCATGCACGCAACCTGGCGGTGGACGCCCGCTTATCCTTGGCCTCGGTGGACACCCAAATCCGGCCACCAGTGGACACCTGAAAACCGGCCACCACGGCTAGCACGCTGAGGCGTTGACGGCGGGACGACCCGGTGGGTCGTTCGGCCATGAGCAATGTCTTGGCCAAGACCAAACAGCAGCAGATCGAGGGCCTGGGGCGCCTCGGGTGGTCCCTCCGGAAGATCGAGGCGGCGACCGGTGTCCGCCGTGAGACGATCAGTGGGTATCTCGCCGCGGCCGGGATTCCGGTGCGCCGGCGCGGTGGCCGGGTGGCCGACTGGCCCCCGCCAAATCCGGCCACCACGGCACCGGTGTCCACCGACTCGGTGGTGCCGGATCGCGTGATCGCGACCGATCCCGTCCCGGGTCGGGCGCCGACCGCGAGCGCCTGCGAGCCGTATCGGGAGCTGATCGTCGAGGCGCTCGGCCGCGGCCGGAATGCGATGGCGATCTGGCAGGACCTGGTCGATGGCCACGGTTTCACCGGCCGCTACGCGAGCGTCCGCCGCTTCGTCAGCGCGCAGCGGGCGGCGGCGCCACCGGAGCCGTCGGGTATCATCACGACCGCACCGGGCGACGAAGGCCAGGTCGACTACGGCGAGGGGCCGATGGTGCGCCATCCGGCGCATGGCCGCTATGTCCGCACGCGGCTCTTCGTGCTCACGCTCGGCTGCTCGCGCAAATCGGTGCGCCTGCTGACGTGGAAGTCGAGCAGTCAGCGCTGGGCCGAGCTGCACGAGGAGGCCTTTCGCCGACTTGGCGGCAGTCCACGCGTGATCGTCCTCGACAATCTGCGCGAAGGTGTGCTGACGCCGGACGTGTACGACGCCGCGATCAATCCGCTCTATCGTGATGTGCTCGCGCACTACGGCGTCGTCGCGCTGCCGTGTCGCGTGCGCGATCCGGATCGCAAAGGCAAAGTGGAATCGGGCATCGGCCACACGCAAAAGACGCCGCTCCGTGGGATGCGCTTCGACACCCTCGACGCCGCGCAGGCGTACCTCGATCAGTGGGAGGCGCGCTGGGCCGACACCCGGATCCACGGCACGACCAAGCGCCAGGTGAGCGCGATGTTTGCCGAGGAGCAGCCCTCCTTGCAGCCGCTGCCACTCGAGCCCTTTCGGTACTACCGCTACGGCACGCGCAGCGTGCATCTCGACGGCTGTGTCGAAGTCGACGCCGCGTACTATAGCGTGCCGCCGGGCTGGATCAGTCGGCGGGTGAGCGTGCAGTGGAATGATCTCCACGTGCGCGTGCTCGACCTCAAGACCGGCGCCCTGCTGCGCGAGCATCTGCGCACGCGGCGTGGCCATCACCGCGTCGAGGACGCGGATCGGCCATCGCGTACGCCGGCGAAACTCCTCGCGCTCCTCGCGACCGCGCGCACGGCCGGCCCCTCCATCGGCGCGCTGTGCGATCACCTGCACCGCACCGAGGGGGTCGCGGCCCCACGGCGCATCCTCGGGGTCTTGTGGCTCGCCCGCAAGCATGGCCCCGCACTCACCGATGAGGCGGCGCACTTCGCCCTGGAGGCCGGGGCGCCGTCGTATCGCTTTCTGCGTCGCTACCTCGAACGCGTGAAGACACCCGCCCTCACGCTCACACAGATCGATCCCCTCATCCGTCAGCTGACCCTCTACCGCGATCTGATTGATCGCAAAGGTGCGACCGCATGAACGTCACCGAACTCGATCACGCGCTCCGCAAGCTGCGCCTCTCCGGCATGGCCGACGTGCTCGACGCGCGGCTGCGCCATGCGCAGGCCGAACGCCTCCCGCCGCTCGACTTCATCGCGATGCTCGTCAGCGATGAACTGCAACGTCGACAGGATCGGCTGCTCGAACGGCGGCGCGTGCAGGCGCGCTTCCGCGATCCCGCGCGCTCCCTCGACACCTTTGACTTCACCTTCAACAAGAAGCTGAATCGCGCGCTCGTCTTCGAGCTCGCCACGTGTCGCTTCATCACGCAGCGCGAAGATCTTTTGCTAATCGGACCGCCAGGGACCGGCAAGAGTCATCTCGCGCAGGCGCTTGGACAGGCCGCGATCCAGCAGGGCCATCGCGTCCTGTATCGCGAAGCGCACGTGCTGCTCGAAGAGCTGACTGATGCCACGCTGGACGGCACGCGCAAGGGCGTCATCGCGGACCTGGCCGCGGTGCCCCTGCTGATCATCGACGACCTCGGGATGCGGAAGCTGCCCGCCACCGCCGCCGAGGATCTGCTGGAAGTGATCATGCGCCGCTACGAACGGGCGTCCACGATCCTGACCTCCAACCGCCCCGTGGATGACTGGGGCAAACTGCTCGGCGATACCGCCGCTGTGACGGCCCTCCTCGACCGGCTCCTCCACCACGCCCACGTCCTCACTTGCGGCCCGCGCAGCTGGCGGACCAAACTCCAGCCGGCGGCCGACGCCTCGGCCGCCTCCGCACGCTAACCCAGTCGCAGCGCGCCGGTCTGGTGGCCGGTTTTGCGGTGTCGATCAGTGGCCGGATTTGAGGTGTCCACCGAG
>JAYWIJ010000176.1:0-9717 GCA_043788935.1 Gemmatimonadaceae bacterium
ATGCGCAGGTGCCGGCGGGGATGGTGGGTGTGGTGGAGGCATGCGTGATTCTGGTGCTGGTGGCGTCGGAATTGGTTGGAGGGAGGGTGGGTCGGGGGCGATCGTTGAATCGGGGGGGGACCCCGACGAGCGGAAATCTTCAGCACCCCCCCACGCCCGCTCACTCCGCCGTCGGGGACGCCCGCGAATGACCGGCGCACCGCTCTCCGACTTCGTCGAAGCCTCGATCCGCAGCGCCACACCGCTGCTCCTCGCCGCGCTCGGCGAAACGGTCGTCGAACGCAGCGGCGTCATCAACGTGGGTCTCGAAGGCACCATCATCGTCGGCTGTCTTGCCGGCCTCGCGTCCGCCACCGCGCTCGGCCCCGAAGCCGGGCTGCTCGTCTCCGGACTCGCCGGTGTGGCCATCGCCCTCGTCTTTGCCCTCGTCGCGATCGGCCTCGCCGCTGACCAGATCATCACGGGCACTGCCATCACCATGCTCGGGCTCGGCACCACCAGCACGCTGTACCGCGTGCTGTACGGCGACGGCGGCGCGGCGCTGTCGACCCCGACACTGTCTCCGATCGCCGTCCCGATGCTGAGCAGCATCCCGCTCGTCGGACGGACGCTCTTCCGGCAACCGCTCCCCACGTACGTCGCCATGGCGATGGTGCCGGCGGTCTGGTGGTGCCTGTATCGCACGCAGTTCGGTCTCGCGCTGAGAGCCATAGGAGAGAACCCGTCGGCCGCCCGCTCATCCGGCATCGCACCGCGACGAATTCAGACGCTGGCGATTCTGTTCGGAGGACTGTGCGGCGGACTGTCGGGTGGCACTCTCGTGCTGGCGCAGGTCGGAACGTTCGCCGAGGGCATGTCAGCCGGTCGAGGCTTCGTTGCCATCGCAATCGTTGCACTTGGCCGATGGAAGCCCGTTGGTGTCTTGATGGCAGCAATCCTTTTCGGCATGGCCAGTGCGCTCCAGTTCGTCTTCCAGTCGCTCAGCCTGGACGTGCCCTACCAGCTGTTTTTGGCGCTGCCGTACGTGCTGACGCTGGTCGCGCTGGCGATCTCACGAGGTCGGTACGCGGCACCGGCCGCGCTGGGCATGCGTCCGCGAACCGACGTCTGACCGCGCCGGACTCAGCAACCCGTGTAGGCGCTCGACCAGCGAAGTGACCAGATGCCGCCGGCACTGCGTTGCAGCATCTCAACGCGCGATCCGTCGCCGAAGTCCTGGCCCAGAAACACGCTCGGTCGACCCGTCCCGACGAAGGTCACCACGGCCAGTAAATCCACCGCGACCAGATCGTCCTCGGTGGCGTACTGCGTGTCGCGCCACACCGCACTGAAGCGTTTCACCTTCGGCGGCCGCTCGAGGACGAGCACCGTGCGTTCCACCCGCGGGGCCGCCTCCGAATTCAGACGCCGCTCGACCACCGCGATCACCGCGTCGACGTCACCAGCGAAGCGGAGCCGATACGCCTTCGTCACGCCGAACGGCACGCGGCGCAGGACGTCCGCGCTGTCCAGCGGCAGCATGGAGGCCGCCTTGTTGATCTCCACCACCAGCATCGCGGAGTCGGAGCGCGACAGGCTGCCCAGCGAATCAGAGGCGATCGGCTCCGCGACGCCCGACTGCAGCGCCAGACGCCAGCCCGGGGCGGGGGTGCCGCCCGACGCTTCGCGCACTGGGACCGTCGCCCACGCGTCGCACGCCTCGCCGACGGCCTGCTGCGTGGTGCTCGCGTATTCGCCCAGCGTCATCGTGCCCAGCTTGCCGGCGGGTGCGAAGAGGTCGACGGACGCCGGCGCGACCCCGGCCGGAATCGCTGCACTGTCGGGGCGCGGAACACTGTCGTCCATCACGGGCGGCAGTACCACCTGCGCCACGCCGCCCTCGCCCGGGAGGTAGAGCGCCGATCCATTCGACGCCTCCCATTGCGCCACGACCGGGACCACGACGGAATCGGTGGGCAGCACCGAATCAACTCGCGCCACGACGCCGACAGTGGCTTTTGGCTCCGGCTGATCCTTGGCGCACGCAACCAGCGCCAGGGTCGCGACGATCAGCACCCGATAGGCCCGCGACGCGACGCGTCCGGAGACCGGTGCGGGAAGGTTCTGCGACATGGCGCGAAACATAGAGTCCGGCACGAAGGCGGCAACGCAGTGCCGAACCCGGCGCTGGCGATTAGCCTAACGGCGCGGACACCACGCTCATCCCGTACCTCGAGGTCACGTGCCCACTGCCACCCCTCCAGCACCCGACGCAGCACGTCCGGGGTTCGGCGCCCGTGCGCTCAACGCACTCGGACTGCACCGGAAGGAGCTTCGCGCCTGGGCCATGTACGATTTCGGCATCTCGGGCATGCAGACCATCATCATGACCGCCGTCTTCCCGATCTTCTTCGTGAAGGTGGCGGCCGCCGGCATGGACTCCGATCGTGCGTCGGCGTGGTGGGGCTACGTGAACACCATCGGCGCGGTGCTCATCGCCGTGATGGCGCCGATTCTCGGTGCGCTGGCGGACTTCAAGGCGGCCAAGAAGAAATTCCTCGTCGCCTTCATGCTGATCGGCGCGGGGGCCACGGCCGCGATGTTCTTCATCAGTCGCGGCGACATGGTGTTCGCCTCGGTGGCCTTCGTCTTCTCACTCGCTGGCGCCACCGGCAGCATGACGTTCTATGAAGCGCTGCTGCCGCACATCGCCGACGAATCGGAAGTGGACCGGGTCTCGACGGCTGGCTACGCGCTCGGCTACGTCGGCGGCGGCCTGTTGCTCGCGATCGCGCTGCTGATCATCCAGAAGCCCGCACTGGTGGGGCTGCCGAGCGGTGCGGGGCTCACACCCGCGCAGGCGACGCTGCCCGTGCGGCTCAGCTTCATCGCCGTCGCTGCGTGGTGGATTGCCTTTGCGATTCCCGTGCTGCGCGCCGTCGCGGAACCGCCGCGCGCACTCGAGCCAGACGAAGCCACGCGCACGGCACCGATCCGCGCCTCCATCGCTCGACTCGGCACCACGTTGCGCGAGCTGCGCGACTACAAGCAGGCGTTCCTGATGATGCTCGCGTTCACCATCTACAACGACGGCATCCAGACCATCATCAAGATGGCCAGCGTGTACGGCACCGAGCTGAACATCGATCAGGGACAACTGATCGCAGCCATCCTGCTGGTGCAGTTCATCGGCATTCCGGCGGCATTCGCCTTCGGATCGATCGCCGGAAAGCTTGGCGCCAAGCGCTCGATCTTCGTCGGATTGGTGGTCTACACCGGCATCTGCATCTTCGGCTACTTCCTGCGCACCGCACGCGATTTCTGGATCCTCGCCATCGTCGTCGGACTGGTGCAGGGCGGCACGCAGGCGCTCAGTCGCTCGCTGTTCTCGACACTCGTACCGAAGCACAAAAGTGGCGAATTCTTCGGGTTCTTCAGCGTGTTCGAGAAGTTCGGCGGCATTCTGGGACCGCTGGCATTCGCCGTCGCGTCGCAGGTCTCGGGCAGCAGCCGCGTGGCGATTCTTTCCGTCATCGTGTTCTTCATCGTTGGCGCCGTGCTGCTGGCGATGGTCGATGAGAAGGCCGGTGCCGCCAGTGCGCGCGCGGCCGACGAGGCGACGATCACGCCGGTGGCCAGTGCCGGCTGAACGCGACACGCTGTCGTACCGGATCCTGTGGCGCATCGCCCGGATCGCGGTGGGCTGGTACTACCGGGACGTCGAGATCGACGGTGCCGAACGCATTCCACGTGACGGCCCCGTGCTGCTGGTCGCGAACCATCCCAACGAGTTGATGGATGCGCTGTTCGCGGGGCTCGTCTCGCCCAGGCAGCTCACGTTCACGGGCAAGGCCACGCTGTTCGACAACCCGGTCGTCGGCGCGTTCCTGCGGCACATGCGCGTGGTGCCGCTGCGTCGGGTGCAGGACGAGCGCGTGGTGGCCGCGGCGCAGAACGATGCACCCGTCTCACCCGCCGTCAGTGCCGCACGCAACGCCGAGGCCTTCGCCGCGATCCATGGCGCACTCGCAGCGGGGCAGATGGTGCTGATCTTCCCCGAGGGCCGCAGCTGGGACGAGCCCCGTCTCGCCCCGATCAAGACGGGCGCGGCGCGGATCGCGCTGTCGGCGCAGCAGGCCGGCGTTCGCGGCGTCACCGTCGTGCCGATCGGCATCAACTACGAGCGCAAGGAAGGCCCGCGCTCACGCGTGCTGGTGGAGGTGGCGCAGCCGATCGTGCTCGACGCGCTGACGGAGGCGCAGGCGCAGGTGGACGTGATCACCCACGAGATCGCGACGCGCCTGCACGCCGTGACGCTCAACTTCGACGATGCGGCCGACGCCGACGAGGCGCTCGACATCGCGACGGTACTGGCATCGGTCACCGACGAGATCCGACCGCTGCAACAGGCCGACGCGCCGATCTCGGCCAAGGTCGTGGTCGCGCGCCGCGCCGACGCGATCCGCCAGCGACTCGAGCGCGGGGAGCTTTCGCCGGTCACCGAACAGCGGGTGCGGCACATCCAGCATCGGCTGCTTGCCCTGCGCCAGCAGGCCACCACCCTCCGCATCCGTCTCGACGACGTGGCGCTCGACACGCGTTTTCCCGCCGCGGGCCGTTTCGTCGTGCGCGAGCTGCTGCTGGCCGTCGTCGGCGTGCCATTCGCCGCGTGGGGTCGAGTCAATCACTTCCTGCCGTTCCGTCTGGCGACGTGGCTCGGCCACCGCACCGCCACGTCGCGATCACAGCCGGCCATGCACACCATCGTGCTCGGCGTGCTGCTGGTGCCGCTCTTTTATGCACTGCAGACGGCCGCCGTCTGGCACTTCGTGGGCGCGTGGCCAACGGCACTCTACGCCGTATCGCTGATGCCGAGCGCGTCGTGGGATCTGCGCTACAGCGAACGCCTGCGGCAGATGACACGCCGCGCACGCGCGTGGCGGCTCTTCCGCGATGACCCGGCGCTGCAGACGACGCTGCGCACGGAGCTCTTCGGGTTGCGTGATGCAGCGGCGACCATCGCGTCCGGCGCCGCGACGCTGTAGCGTGGTGGCGAGTCACACCATCACCCGCGCACTCGCGGGCACTCACCGGGTCCTGCCATGATCAAACAGCTCCTGCTCATCGTCGTCGCCATCATTGCGATCATCGCGCTGCGCGCGGCGTTCATTCCGGCCGACTTCCGCGTGGAACGCTCGATCACCGTGCAGGCACCGCCGGAAAGAATCTTTCCGCTGCTGAACGATTTTCAGCAGTTCTCGCAGTGGTCACCGTGGGAGAAGCTCGACCCGGCGATGGCGAAGCAGATCAGCACCCCCTCGGCGGGCACAGGCGCCGTGTACGAATGGCGCGGCAACGCCAAAGCGGGCTCCGGTCGCATGGAAATCCTGTCGTCGAAACCATCCGACAGCGTGCGCGTGAAGCTCGACTTCCTGAAGCCGATCGAGAGTCACAACATCACCGACTACACGCTCACGCCCTCCGGCACCGGCACGACGGTCACCTGGGCCATGCACGGCCCCTCCACCTTTCCGTCGAAGGTGATGCAGGTGTTCGTGTCGATGGACAAGCTCGTCGGCGGCGACTTCGAACGCGGGCTCGCATCGCTGAAGGCCGTCGCAGAGAAGTGATTGGCGCTGTGGTGGCGAATTGCATCCGTTCCAACACGCCGAATGAAACTCACGGCGGCAGGAATCGTCCGACGAGATCCCAATGCCACGCCGCGCGACGCTCGCCGGTGCGCGGGTCCTTGAGCGGCTTGTCCTGCAGCCGGTGCGCCGGGAGTCCGACCGCAGCACCGTACGCCAGCAGCAATGCGCGATCGGTGCTCACGAGATGCGCCATCGGCGTGCCGAACCAGATGTGACGGTGCATCCACAGGCCACCGTCCATTGCGTGCAACATGCCCTCGCGACGTGATGCGAACTCGCACCACTGCAGCCGCGGGTCCCGTGCGCGTGCCGTCGCGTCATCGGTCACAAGCCACACTCACTTCGCGTCGAGCCAGTTGTCACCCACGCCGGTGCTCACGACCAGTGGTACGCTGAGCGTGGCCGCGTGCTCCATTTCGTGCACCACGAGAGTCGTCACGGCGTCGAGCGCATCGACCGGCACTTCGAACACCAGTTCGTCGTGCACCTGCATCAGCATCCGCGCCCCGTGCCCGTCGGAGGGCAGCCGGTCGGCGATCTTTAGCATCGCGATCTTGATCAGGTCTGCCGCTGAACCCTGCAACGGTGAATTCTGCGCCATGCGCTCGCCGAACGCCCGCGTGTTGAAGTTCCGGTCGTGCACTTCGGGGATGAAACGCTTGCGACCGAAGATGGTCTCCACATAACCCGTCTCACGCGCCTTCACCACCTGCGAGTCGAGGAAGGCGCGAATTCCGGCGAACCGCTCGAAATACGTCGCGATGAACTCCTTCGCCTCCGCGAAGGTGATCTTCAGCTGCAGGCTCAGCGCACGGGCACCCTGCCCGTAGATCGTGGCGAAATTGATCGTCTTCGCCCGCGCACGCATCTCGCCGGTGACCTCCCCGACTGGCACACCGAAGATGATGCTGGCGGTCTGCTTGTGGATGTCGCCACCTGCCTGGAACGCCGTCACGAACGCCGGATCCTGCGACAGGTGCGCCAGCAGCCGCAACTCGATCTGCGAGTAGTCCGCCGCCAGCAACTTCGTGCCGGGCGCTCCGGTGAACCCCTTCCGGATCAATCGTCCCAGTTCGCGACGAATAGGGATGTTCTGCAGATTGGGATCGGTGGACGAGAGGCGCCCCGTCCCAGCCACCGTCTGGTTGAAGGTCGTGTGGATGCGACCATCGCGCGGATCGACGAGCGTGGGCAGCGAATCGATGTAGGTGCCCTCGAGCTTGAAGATCTCGCGATACTCCATCAGCAACGAGGGCAGTGCGTGGCCCTCGTCCGCGAGCTCCTGCAGCACGCTCACGTCCGTGCTCGGCCCGGTTGCCGTCTTCTTCTTCACCGGAAGCCCGAGCTTCTCGAACAGAATGACGCGCAGCTGCGGATTCGAGTTGATGTTGAACGTCTCACCCGCCGACTCGTAGATCAGTTGCTCCACACGCTGACGCTCCGAGGCGAAGCGCGACTTGAGCGACGCGAACCAGTCGAGGTCGATCGTCATGCCGGCCCACTCCATCTCGGCCAGCACCGACACCAGCGGCAGCTCGATGCCATCCAGCAACGGTCGCGCACCGGCCTGCTCGATCAGCGGCGCGAAGTGCGCATGGAGCCGCAGCGTGAAGTCGGCGTCCTCAGCCGAATACTTCGTGGCCACGTCCACCGGCACGCGATCGAACGTGACCTGGTTGCGTCCCTTGCCGGTCACTTCCTCGTACGGAATCATCCGGTGATTGAAGATCTCGAGAGCCAGCGCGTCCAGACCATGCGACCGACGGCCGGGATCGAGTACGTAGCTGGCGAGCATGGGATCGAACACGAGCCCGCGCAGCGTGATGCCGGCACGACGCAGCACCAACGTGTCGTACTTCGAGTTCTGCGCCACCTTCGACACCGACTCGTCCTCGAGCAGTGCCACGAGCGCCTTGCAGGCCTCACTGTCCAGCGGCGGCAGGTTCTCGGCCACCACCTGAATCACGTGCGCATCCGGATCGAGCAAATCGCCCTGCGCGGCACCGGCACGCACGTGCAGGAACGGCAGATACCACGCCTCGCCCGGCCCCGTCGCGAACGCCAGCCCCACGACCTTCGAGCGCATCGCGTTGATCGCAATGGGACACTCGGCGTCCACCACGGTCTCGGTATCGACGGCGATCACCGGCACGTCGCGCGCACGGGCGATGAACTCCGCGAGCTGATCGAGCGTGCTCACCGTGCGGTAGTTCGTCTCGATGGCGGGCGCTGCCGGTGTGCCCGATTCCGACGCGACGAGGTCGAGCGGCGCGCTGTCGGACGATGTCGGCGCATTCCGCGGACCGGCCGGTGCATCACCGAGCTGTCGTGCCAGCGACGTGAACTCGAGGTCCACGTACACCTGCCGCAACTCCGACGCATCCGGCAGATGAAACCGCAGGCGATCAGGGTCCAGCGTGACAGGACAATCCTCACGGATCGTCACCAGCGCCTTCGACAGGCGCGCCTCGGCTTCCTGCTGCTCGAGTGCCTCGCGCGGCCGCTTTTTCGTGATCTTCGCGACGTTCGCGAGAATCGATTCGAGATCACCGAACTCGCTGATCAGCTCCTGCGCACCCTTCTCGCCGATGCCCTTCACGCCCGGCACGTTGTCCGACGCATCGCCGACGAGCGCGAGAAAATCGATGGTGCGCTCGGGCGGCACACCGAGTCGCTCGCTGCCGTTTTCCACACCGACCCAGTGCTCATCCACGCTGGCCGGTCCGCCGCGCCCTGGATTCAGCAACCAGACGCCGGGCCGGACGAGCTGATGGAAATCCTTGTCTCCCGACACGACGACGACGTTGAGCCCATGCTCCACGCCCTGTTTCGCGAGCGTGCCGATGACGTCATCCGCTTCGAAGCCTTCGAGCGAAATGATCGGCGTGTCGTATGCATCCAGCAGCTTCTTCACATGCTGCAGGCCCAGATCGAAATCAGCCTGCAGGTCATCGGTCAGTTTTTCGCGCGTCGCCTTGTAGTCGGCATACATCTCGTCACGAAACGTCGCGCCGGAGTCGTGAATCCAGCATAGGTAGTCCGGACGATGCTGCTTCACGAGCCGGTTCAGAAAATTCGCGATGCCCCACGCGATCGACGTGTTCACCCCGTGGCTGGTCTTCAGCGGACGGTTGATGAGGGCGAAGAACGCGCGATAAATCAGCGCGTAGCCGTCCACCAGGAAGAGGCGTGGCGACGTCGGTTCGGTCGGGACTGGCGCAGTCATGTGTGAAATCTAGCCGCAGGCGGGCGGCGATCCCTCGCTCAGAGCTGAAGCAGCAGCACGGCGACGAGGGCGGTCCCGGCGGTCACTCGGACGTTGTCGTCGAGCGAAACGACGGGACGCTCCGCGGAAGCGGCGGCGAGCCCCAGCGCGACACCCAGCGGCGGGGAAAAGTCCGCCAGCCACCACGCACCCACGGCCGTCGCAACGAGGCATGCGGCGCTTCCGGCCAACGTCTTTCCCTCGCCTCCCCGCGTGCGTCGCCACGCCTTGCCGACGACGGCGGCGGAGGCGTCGCCAACGGCGCCGGCCCACGTCGCGGCGATGGCCGCAGCGAGCGGTGCGGCGAGGCAGGTGATGGCAAATGTCGCAAGCAGCCACGTGGCACCGGTGATGCCGTTCGCCGCTTCATGCGGCCGAAGCATCACACCGACCGTAACGTCGAACTGTGTGGCGACGTTCGCCGAGCGACGGCGGGCAAACTCGACGATGACGGCCAGACCAAGCAACGCGACCAGTAGAGTGGCGACGGTGCGCTGCGACACGCCCGCCCAGAGTGCGAGCGGGATCGAAGCCGTGGTGAGATGGAGCGTCTTGCGCGGCAGTTCTTTCCCGCGCACGACGTCCCGTGTGGTCATCGGGCGAGGCGACGCTGCAACGCAGACTGGAAGTCGCTGGCGCTGTTGGCGTAGTACTGCCATCGACCAAACCCGCTGCGATCCTGGAAATAGAGGCGCAGTCGGAGCTGTGTGTATTCCCACGCCTGCACTCGGCCGCGCTGACCGATGGTGAGGTCCTGCTGCTGATTGTTGTTCTCGATGATCTGGTCGGGCTCGCCCAGTGCGACGTAGGTCTGCCCACGAT